>CAJWVY010000023.1 GCA_913048135.1 uncultured Verrucomicrobiales bacterium | reverse complement strand
TCCCCTTCGTGATGCTGCCGCGTCCGTTGCAGGAGAGCAACGTGGTCGGCAAGGGCGGCACCGCCGGCTTTCTCGGCAAAGCGTTCGATCCCTACACGCTCTATCCCACCGGCGACGACATGGATATGAACAAGATGAGCCGTATTAAGATCGACGATCTTCAGATGCGTCCGGAAGTGTTCAGCCACCGTCTCCGCCGCCGCGCGCGCCTGCGGGACGCCGTCAACGAAGCCATGCCTGAGATCGATAAGGCCGTGGCTAAGTTTAACCTGAACCAATATTATGATCAGGCCCTGAACCTAATCGTGAGCGGCCGCGCCCGCAACGCGTTCGACCTGAAACAGGAGAACGCCAAGACCAAGGAATTGTACGGCACGAACACCTTCGGCCAAAGCTGCCTGCTCGCCCGCCGATTGGTGGAAGCCGGCACACGCGTGGTGGAGGTTGTCTGGCCTAAGGTTGCCAACAGCAATAACCATTCTTGGGACGTTCACCAGGGCTTGCCCAAACGTATGAAGGATCAGTCCGCGCCCATGCTCGACAAGGCGTTGTCCGGCCTCTTCACCGATCTTGATGAACGCGGCATGCTGGATGACACCCTCGTGTTGTGCATTGGCGAGTTCGGCCGGAGTCCGCAACTGGGTCTGTCCACAAGCGGCAACAACAACAGCGCCGACGGCCGGGATCACTGGCCTTACTGCTACACCGGCGTGATCGGCGGGGCCGGCATCAAGCGCGGCAATGTGTTCGGCAAATCCGACAAAACCGGCAGTGCGCCGGACGCGGACCCCATTCATCCCACCGAACTGCTGGCCACGATCTATCACGCGTTCGGCATTCACCCGAATACGATCGTGTACAACCACCTCAACCAACCGCGCGAGCTGGTCAAGGCGGAGGCCCAAACCAAGCTGTTTGGTTAAAGAATATTAGAAAACCCATTCTAAGCCCGGCCTTGCGCCGGGCTTTTTTAATGGTTTCTACGAGGAACACAGCCGCCCACACCTCGATATTTTGTGGCTAATTCCAGACAACCGCCCGTGACCAACTGTCCTACGCAGCCACGGTATATTTCCTGCCACGGTGTCTGATGTTCCAGTTTCGGTGGTGTATACGCCGCCCGGCGCCGGGCCAGTTCCGCATCACTCACCTGCAGTTGCACCGAACAGGTGTTCAGGTCAACCCGGATTGAATCGCCCGTTTCCAGCAACGCGAGGTTACCGCCCACAGCGGATTCCGGGGAAATATTCAGGATGCTCGGGCTTGCCGCCGTGCCGCTTTGTCGGCCGTCGCCCATGGTCGGAAGTGTATCCACACCCTTTTTGATGAGCTCGGCCGGCGGCTGCATATTCACCACTTCCGCCGAGCCGGGATACCCCACGGGCCCGCAACCCCGAATGGCCAGCAAACAAGAGGTATCAATCTCCAACGCCGGATCATCAATACGCGCGTGATAATCCTCTGGCCCCTCAAACACAATGCAGCGGGCCGTAAACGAATTCTCTTCACCGGGTGTAGACAGGTATTGCTTCCGAAAAGCATCACTAATCACACAGGTTTTAATGAGACCGCCTTCAAATAAATTCCCGGACAAGACCAGAAACCCGGCCTTTTCACGGAGTGGTTTCTCATACGAATGAATCACCGTCCGATCCGGTTCCGGCACGGCTTTCAAGTCTTTGCCAATTGTTTGCCCGGTCACGGAATGGCAATCGCCGTGGAGTTTGCCCGCGGCCAATAATTCCCCCATCACCGCCGGCACACCACCGGCCCGGTGAAATGATTCACCCAAATAGATTCCCGCCGGCTGGCAGTTCACCAATAAGGGAATGTCGTATCCAATAGCCTGCCAGTCCTGAAGTTCCAACGTCACCCCCGCATGGCGCGCGATGGCCGTAAGATGGATCGGGCAATTGGTCGAACCCCCAAGAGCGGTATTGACGACAATGGCATTCTCAAACGCCTCCCGTGTGAGGATCCGAGACGGCCGCAGATCCTCCTGTACCATCTCGACAATCCGCCGCCCGGTACGATGGCTCATTTGCAGCCGTTCCCGATACGGCGCGGGGATCGACGCACACCCGGGCAACGACATTCCCAACGCTTCGGCCAGACAGTTCATGGAAAGCGCCGTACCCATGGTGTTGCAGTGTCCCACACTCGGCGAGGATGCGGCCACCGATTCAATAAACTCCTCGTATGAGATCTCCCCCCCCGCCAAGGCCTTGCGACCTTCCCACAGCATTGTGCCCGAACCGGCTCGTTCACCTTCATGCCATCCATCGAGCATCGGACCGCCACTCAGGACAATCGCCGGGATATCAACCGTGGCAGCGGCCATCAAACAGGCCGGCGTGGTCTTGTCGCAACCGGTGGTCAGGATCACGCCGTCAAAGGGATAACCATGGAGGATTTCAACTAAACCGAGGTACGCCAGGTTCCGGTCCAGCGCCGCTGTCGGCCGGCGGCAACTTTCCTGAATAGGATGCACCGGAAACTCGATCGGAATGCCGCCCGCGTCGCGCACCCCTTCCTTAGCACGTTTCACGGTTTCCAGATGGCCCCGGTTGCAAGGCGTAAGGTCACTGCCAATTTGCGCGATCCCTATGATCGGCCGCCCCGACTGCAGTTCCTCCCGCGTTAGCCCGTAGTTCAAATAACGTTCCACATAGATCGCCGTCATGCCCGGATCATCAGGATCATTAAACCAATTCTCACTGCGGAGTTTCTTGCGATCGCCTTCCACGCCGCAACGCTAGTCCATCCGGCCCGTGATGTCAGCCGTAATGGCCTTGCCTCACTCGAGCTTCTTGGCCAGAGTGCCGGCCATGTTTTCACTTGAAGGCAAAAACGCAGTGGTCACCGGCGGTGGATCGGGCATCGGGCTGGCCATTTCCAAGGCATTCGCGCAACAGGGCGCGCACGTCAATATTCTGGAGGTCAACTCCGAAGCCGGCGAAGCGGCTGCACAGGAAATCAACGAGGCCGGCGGGGCCGCCACAGCCCGCACCGGCGATGTGACCGATCAGGCCGGCGTAAAAGCGGTGTTTGATACCATCGCTGCGGATGCCCCCATTGATTGTCTAATCAATAATGCCGGCATTGCACATGTGGGCAATGTACTGAACACCACCGAAGAGGATTTCGACCGCGTACTCAGTGTCAACGTGAAGGGCGTGTACAACTGCCTTCAGGCAGGCGTGAGCCACATGAAAGGCCGTGGCGGCTCCATCGTGAACATCGCCTCCACCGTCAGCGTGATGGCCATCGATGATCGGTTCGCCTATTCCACCAGCAAAGGCGCCGTGCTCTCCATGACCTACGCGGTGGCCCGGGATTTTCTTGATGACAAAATCCGCTGCAACGCCATCTTGCCCGCGCGCATTCACACGCCGTTTGTGGATGGGTTCATCAAGAAGAATTACCCCGACAACATCGACGAGATGTTTGAGAAACTCTCAGACGCCCAGCCCATCGGACGCATGGGCAAGCCCGAGGAAGTGGCCGCCATGGCGGTGTTCCTCTGCAGCGACGAAGCCTCTTTTATCACCGGTTGCCCCTACCCTGTGGATGGCGGCACCCTGTACATTCGTTAACGACACATCATGAAACTGATTCGAGTTGGCCAACCCGGCGTGGAAAAACCCGGCGTGCTTCGTGAAGACGGAACACGCGTAGACGTCAGCGCCTTTGGCGAGGATTTTGGCGAAACCTTTTTCGGCACCGACGGCCCTGCGCGACTGGCGCAGTGGCTGGAGACGCAAAGTGATCTGCCCACCTTTGGCGCGGAGGAACGCCTCGGGCCGCCGTGCGCCCGGCCCAGCAAGCTCATTTGCATTGGGCTGAACTACAAGAAACACGCTGAGGAAGGCGGCATGGAACTGCCGCCGGAGCCGGTTATTTTCTTCAAGGCCACCAGCGCAATCGTCGGCCCGGATGATGATGTGGTTATTCCCCGCAACAGCGAAAAGACCGACTGGGAAGTGGAGCTGGCCTTTGTGATTGGTAAAACTGCCAGCTACGTTGAGGAAGCCAACGCGCTCGATCATGTCGCCGGTTATGTGCTGCACAATGATTACAGCGAACGCGCCTTTCAACTGGAGCACGCCGGCCAATGGGTCAAGGGTAAGAGCTGCGACACGTTCGCCCCGCTCGGCCCGTACATTGCCACCAGCGATGAAGTCGCCGATCCGCAGGCACTGGATCTCTGGCTCAAAGTCAACGGCGACAAACTGCAGGACAGCAACACGGCCGACATGGCCTTTCCTGTCCGGCATTTGGTGCATTACCTGAGCCAATTCATGACCCTGCTGCCCGGTGACGTCATCAGCACCGGCACACCCAGCGGTGTCGGATTGGGCTTCGATCCTCCCAGGTTTCTGCAGCCTGGCGACCAAGTGGAACTCGGCATCACCGATCTAGGTGTCCAACGCCAGACCGTCGTTGCCTGTATTTAACCAAAAAAAGTACAACTCACACTTGCGTTGGCCCGCTGCTTGTGAAAAGTTTCACAAGCAAGGTGTGCATCCCAAAAAATGGATCATTTAAAATTACATATTCCCGGTCCGGTGGAAGTGAGTGACGCCACATGGAAGGCAATGAGCACTCCGATGATCGGTCATCGCAGCTCCAATTTCCAGGATCTGTACGGCAAGATTCAGCCGCAGCTCCAGCAACTACTGGGTACCGACCGACTGGTGTATCTCAGCACCTCATCGGCTTGGGGCATTATGGAGGGAGCCATCCAAAATTTGGTCCAACGGAAGCTGCTGTGCTGTATGTGTGGCGCATTTTCCGATAAATGGCTGGATGTCGCCAAGCGCTGCGATTTGGTGGCCGAAGGCCTACAGGTCGATTGGGGATCCCCGATCCTGCCTGAAGCCATTGACGCCAAGCTCGCGTCCGGTGAATTCGACACCGTCACCCTCGTGCACAATGAAACCTCCACCGGAGTGATGAATCCGCTGCAAGAAATCGCCAAGCTGAAGGAGAAATATCCCGAGGTGATGTTCATTGTGGACAGTGTCAGTTCCATGACTGCCGTGCCCTTGAACTTCGACGACCTAGGTATTGATGTGCTGCTGGCCGGCACACAAAAGGCCTGGGCCCTGCCGCCCGGCTTGGCAGTGTTTGTCGTATCCGAAGCCGCCATGCAACGTGCCGCTCGCAGTGTATCACGCGGCTATTATTTTGATTTTCATGAGTTCCAAAAGAACGCTGAAAAGAACATGACTCCCAGTACGCCAAGCATCCCGCACATCAACGGACTGTCGGCCAAGCTGGATGAGTTTTTCACTGAGGGATTAGAAAACCGCTACGCACGACATCAGAAGACAAATCAAATGACCCGTGACTGGGCGGCCAAGCACGGCTTCTCGCTGTTTCCCGAGGCTGGTTATGAATCCCTAACCCTAACTTGCATCAACAACGGTGCTAAGGAAGGCGGCACGGTGGTGGATGTACCGAAGTTGCAGGGGATGATGAAAGAAAAAGGCATCCTCATCGATGGCGGCTACGGCAAGCTCAAGGGCAAGGCGTTCCGCCTTTCTAACATGGGCGATGAAACCGAGGAGACCATGGGGGATCTGTTCGCCAAACTGGATACCTCGATGGCAGTGCTTTAGGCTAAGGCGAGACCGAAAGTTTTTCGTCGCTATATTCGCCCGCCATTAGCACGCCCTGCTCCTTGTAGGGTTTGAGCATGAAATGAGTGACCGTGGAAATGACGCCCTGAATGGTCGCCAGTTTTTCGGAGACAAATGACGACACCGCCTTGAGGTCGCGACCTTCCACCACCACCATCAAATCGTACCCGCCGCTCATGAGGTAACAGCTGCGCACCTCGTCAAACTTAGCAATCCGCGTGGCCAACCGGTCAAAGCCTCCTTCACGCTCGGGCGTGATCTTAACCTCAATCACCGCACGCACCAGATCCACCTCCAACTTGTCCTCATTGATCACCGTGCGGTAACCGAGAATCACGCCTTCGGATTCCAGAGATTTGATCCGGGATTCCACCTCGCCTTCCTCGCGTCCAAGGCGTCCGGCGATCTGGGCGGGGGTCAAGGAAGCGTCATCACGCAGCAGCTTCAACAGTTCATCCATGTCGTGAGGCTAACGAGGGCAGGCAACCGGAGCCACGCTTTTTTATTCAGAGCAGTCAGAGCGACACCGTGGCCGTCCAACCCGCTTGGCCAAACTGCTCATGATACTTCGCCCGCAACGCCTCCGCCGTCGGTCGGTCTTCGGTGATGGCAAAGGTGGTAGAGCCACTACCCGACATCAGGGCGGCCAATGCCCCCTGCTTCATCAGAAACGTTTTGATCAGGGGCAATATCCGATGTTTTTTAAATACCGGCATCTCAAGTGAATTGTACAAGCCGGCCAATTCGCCGCCATTTAGTGCCTGTTGCAAAGCCGTCATTCGGCCGGCTTCACCGTATCCGTCGGGCAATGACACCAAGGCCTGATACGCCCAAGGCGTGCTAACGCCAAAACCGGGATGGATCAATAGCAGACCCTTCCCTTCAAGCGCCGGAAAAGGCCCCACCGGCTGCACTACTTCACCCCGCCCTATGGCCAAAGCCGGGCCGTCTTGTAAAAAAAACGGGACATCGGAACCCAGTCTCGCGGCCAATTCCTGCAATTCGTCCGCATTGAGCGGCGACTCAAACAGCTCATTGAGCCCACGCAGGGTGAAGGCCGCATTACTGCTGCCCGCACCGATACCGGCGGCTAATGGGAGATTTTTTTGCAAATGTATGCGTACGCCTGCCACACCGGCCTTTTCAAGAAACGCAGTAGCCGCGCGGTGCACAAGATTAGGGGCACCCATCGGTAGACGCGAATCACTACAGCTCAGCGTCAGCCCATCCGCTGTGCGTTCCAGCTGGAGTTCATCACACAATGGCACCGGTTGCATGATGGTTTCGAGCTCATGAAAGCCATCCTCGCGTCGGCCGAGAATATTGAGCAGCAGATTGACCTTGCAGTGAGATTTAAGGACGAGGCTCATGGCCGGCCTTATTCTTCATCCTCTTTCTCGGCCGCCTCTTTCTTGTGCCAGAACCACGCAATAAGGGTGCTCAATTCATAGAGCAACTGCAGCGGCACAGCCACGAGACTGAGAGTGAAGGGATCGCCGGTAGGCGTGATCACGGCGGCGATAATGAGGTTGGCCACCACCGCGTACATCCGAAAATCCGAGAGTTTCTTATAATCGAGGATACCCACTCGGACCAGGAACAACAGGATTACAGGCATCTGGAATGCCAGCCCCATGCCGACCATGAATTTGCAAACAAAGCTGATGTATTCCTCGGCCTGCCATTCGTCGGCGCCAAAGCCAAGCATGTTGGCGAAACCAACCGAGGCCCAGAGGGCGACCTTCATGATGATGAGGTAGCAGAACACCACGCCCAACATGAAGAGGCCGGCGCCAAAACCGGATAACTTGAAGAGCCATTTCTTCTCGTTGATCCGCAAGGCCGGTAATACGAACTGGGCTAGGAAATAGATGACAAACGGCATGGAGAGGGTTAGGCCGCCGTACAGTCCGATCTTCAGTGCGATAAAGAATGATTTCAATGGACCATACGCCTTGAGTTCCACCTCCCACGGCACGCGATCGGTGCCATTAGTGTCCACGTGCAACTGCATAGAATATTTCGTCCCATTGACATCCAAACTACCGGGACTAGGGATCAGGCGTAGAGCCGTAATCACCTCGGTTTGATTAGCGTCTTTGACCAGCAATCCTTCCTCCACCCATTCTTTGAGATCGGATTCTCGAACGTGAAAGGCAACTCCATCCCCAAGTTTAACTGGGATCATCCGTTTATCCGGGTTGGAATTTACCTGCTGGATTTGCTGGGCACTATTCAGCGGGTATGTGAGAAACTTGACGATGTAGGGAGAACCGATCAGCGCGATGAGCATGCCCACCACGATAGCTACTACGACTTTCATGACCGTCCAGCGAAGGTCTTCCAAGTGGTCGAGGAACGGCTTTATCGGACCGCCAAACCCTTCCTCTTCCCCTTCCTCTTCAGAATCTAGCTCATCATCACCGTAGCCCGCGCCATGTCCATAGCCGTAGTCGCCATGATCGTCTTCATGGCCGTGATAGTCATGGTCGTACTGGTACTCGTGTTCCTCATGGTGTTCGTGATGATAGTCATCATGATCATGATGGTACTCGTCATGATAGGGATCCTCGTGATCCGGACCGAGCTCGCCGGCTATATGGGGATCGTCGCCGGATTCGGCTTCTGAAGATTCTTCGAGGGTCGCGGGATCCTCTGCCTGATCGTCGCGTGTCTCTCCCTCAGATTCTTTTTCCTCCGACTCGGAAGCATCGGGCTCGGGTTCCGGCTCGCTGGGCCCCGAATCCTCGCCTTCTTTTTTGTCTAAGTCCGACTTGGGAAATTCTGCCTCTGGAAAGTTTGAATCCGAAGCGGAGTCTTTTGGATCGCCACCGAACGGCAATTCACCCTGATCCTCGGAGGAATCCGATGATTCAGGTGAATCGTCTGGGCGGGGACTATTTTCCTCAGGCGTATCGCCGTCTGGATGAGAATCCCCGGGATGATCTTCGGGGTCCTTGGGCATGGGAGAACAGGGGAATTAGGCCTTGGACTCGGAGGAATCCTTCGCCTCCTCCACTTCCGCCTGAGCCGGTTTTTCCTCGCTGGAAGCGCTCTTCTCTTCCTTGTCGTGGCGGGCCTGCTCGCGCTCGTAATCTTGGCGCTCCGATTCCCGGTCCATCTCGTAGCTGATTTCGCTCGAGGCTTTCTTGAATTCGCGGATGCCCTTGCCGAGGCCCTTGGCCAACTCAGGGAGTTTCTTGGCGCCAAAGAGCAGGAGAACGGCCAGAAGGATAATGACCCATTCCCAACCTTGAATAAATGACAGCATGTACGTGTTCATTGGTGAAAAGACGTGGAGACCCTAACTTTATTCACAGTCTGTTGAAAAGCAAAAAAGCCCCGGTCGCCCGGGGCTTCGCCAAGGGGGACTTGGCGGGTGGATTAATTGGCCGGCCGCAACAGGACGAATTCGCCCCGGCGGTTCTGGGTAAAGGCCGCTTCGGTCAAGCCATCCAAGATCGGCACTTTTTCCCCATAACTCGTGGTTCGCAAGCGTTCCTGACTGATGCCAAGACGCAGCAGCTCATCCAAAACTGCTAATGCCCGGCGTTCGCCCAGTGATACGTTGTAATCTTCAGTGCCCCGCTCGTCGCAGTGGCCTTCTATCAAAAGTTTGTGGGTGGGGTTTTGGATCAGATGCTGAGCCACCAGTTCCACCTTTGGCAGGTCACTCGGCCGAACCGCAGAGCTGTCGTAGTCAAATTGCACCATCTGCGCGAGAAACGTGTCGCGGTCCTCCACTTCGTTTCCGCTAAAGCCATTGCCCAGCGCTTGATTCAACGGATCCTGCGGGATCTCCACAATGGTGGTTCCTCCACCTGTCGGATTGCCGCCCGTCAAGGGATTGCCACCGGGGAGTGGGTTTCCGCCGCCCAAGGGTTGAGCCGGGCCCGGCACGGTGACGGTTTTCACAATTGGGGTCATGGTGGGTATCTTGGTGAGTCCCACCGGTTTCTGGCTTTTGCAGCCCACGCTCAACAACAGACCTAGCGCCAGTGCTGATAGATTAAAGATAGTTCCTCGCATCTCCTTATTTCTCCTTGATCCTCCTTGGATCGTGAATCGCCATGCTCTCACACAGCGATCCAATTTTGCGCCTCGCATCGCCGGCGGTCAAGCCGCGCGCACCGCTTGTTATTAACCCACCGTGAGCAACCTCACTCTTCGCAAGACCACCGTCCCGGCTTTTCAGCCGGGACGGTGACCTGCCAAATCAAGGCTCTCTGGAGGTCTTTTAATTTTGTGGCAACTCCACCACGCCGGTCATCGGCATGAAGAGCACAAACTCGCCCCGACGGTTTTGAGCACGAGCCGCCTTGCTGTCAGCCTCGGACAAGGGCACTTTTTCGCCCAAACTTTGGGTCCCCAACCGGTCGGCCGACACGCCCAAGCGAACGAGTTCCTCAGCTACCGTCAGCGCCCGCCGTTCGCCCAAGGAGAGATTGTACTCCTCGGTGCCCCGTTCGTCGCAGTGGCCTTCCACCAACAGCATGTGCTGCGGATTTTGGATCAAGTGTTGCGCCACTTGAGCCACGAGATCCTGGTCGCCCGGACGCAACTCGGAGCTGTCGTAATCAAAATGCACACGCTCAAATATGTCGCGTTGCTCCTGAAAATTTTCAGGGATCGTCAATGGCGTATTGGGATCTCCATTATCCGTACCGCCCACGTTCGTGCCGGTGGTGTTGGGGCCATTGCCGTTCGGGTTACCTCCGGGCAGCCCCCCGGTGTCATTTCCATTCCCGGGCCCAGTGTTGGGGTTACCACCGCCAGGGTTATTTCCTGAACCGGCAAAACTGGGGATGCTGGTCAGTCCGGCATTGTCGTTGGATTTACAGCCCATGCCGACAATTCCCAATAGGGCGGCACAGGCTACAGCCTTGATATACAATTCTCCACGCATTGATTTGACTCCTTATTATTTCCAGCCCTCCTTCGGCCGGATGATCGCAAAACGATCGGGGGTTAGTTGCCCCATGCCGGCTGTGATGCACTGCCAACAAAGGCTGGGATGATTTTCACCTGTTTTGTGGGCACGTCAACAATTGCCAACTGCCTCTTATTCACACCCCTGCGAGTAAAGATGAGGTTGCGACTGTTCGGCGCCCAAGTCGGTGCCTCCCCTGCAGCCACCACCGTGGCGGCTCCGCCTTGCGCCGGGACCACGCAAACATTGAATCCTCCCATCGCAGCAGTGAAGGCAATTGATTTCCCGTCGGGCGACCAATTCGGTTCGGAAGGATTCAGCACACCGCTGGTGGGAATGCGAATCATGTTGCCACCTTGGGCCGCCACTTTCACCAACATGCGTTTGCCGTTGGCGCGCGTTGCGAAGCAAAGCCATTGACCATCCGGAGACCAAGTAACCCCATTCTCTTCTTCGCGGGTTACGCACATGCGCCGAAGGTTTTGCCCCTTGAGGTCCTCCATGAACTTCCAGCCCGGCGGTGCTACATACACATCCGGACTGCCACCGCGGCTGAGGATCATTGCCAGAAATCCCTGCGGCGACAATGCCCCGCCGGTGTTCAATCCCCGATAACGCGCCATCACTTCGCGTTCGCCAGTTTTCATGTTTTGCTGAATGACTGTCGTGTTTTCGATGCCGCCCCGCTTCAGCCAAGTGGTGTAAAACACCTTACTGTGATCCGGTGACCAACGCGGCGCACTCACCAGCGTTTTGTCATTGGTAAGCGCCACCGGCTTGTGGCCATCGTAGTCCGACAAAAAAACCTCCTCAGCGCGTGGGCCAGTCTTCATCTTAAACAACACGCGCGTGCTTGCGATTCCCGGCACTCCAGTGAGTGCCTGAATCACATCGTTACTTAAGGCATGCGCTTGGTCCCGGAGGTTTCCTCCGCTGTAGCGTCGATTGAAACCGGGGTTCCCCGCTTTGTCCGTGAGTGCCCCCACCACGCTGCCATCGGCTTTGCCGCGCACTACAAAGGCGGCATCGGCCAAGGGAACTACCTTGCAGCCCATGACCTCCAGATCGAATTTTAGGACACCGGCCACTTCGCCAACGAAGCCTTCCAAGGCAATTGGAATCAGCTTATTGCGGGCTTCGCCCACCACCTGAAGATTGCCTCCTCGGGGAGCCGCCCCGGCGTGCAGTTGATTAGTTGAAAGACCCAGCAGTCCGAACGCCAGCAAACACCAAACCATTCTCATCATGTCATCCTCGAATACGGGGCGTGAAGTCCAAGGTAAAGGTGCGCTTGGAATCATTCGAGCCCGAGGGGAAAGGCTTGCCAATGCTACGCACGCGGTCAAGTGCACTTTGTACAGAACGATCCAAAGCCGCATCACCGGTCTTGCGAACAATCCTCGCACTGAGCACTTTGCCGGTTCGGTCCACCGTCACTGAGACCACGGCCACTCGTGAACGTGCCAATGTTTTCGGGATCAACGGCTCCCAAGTCCGCCGATAAACCGACACCACATACTGCGCATAGGAGGTAAACGCCGCCGCGTTCGCGCCGGAGACATTCACCTTGATGCCAGCGGATAGCTGGGTCCGGAGATTTTTTACCGTTTTCCCCAATCCCTCGGTATTGACTGATGGACTCTTGGCCGGAGTCACCGGTGGCCGAGAGGTGCTGCCGCCACCGTTCACCGTTTTGGTGCTGGTATTGATTTTGATGGTCGGCCGTTTTTTGGCGGGTGTGCTCTTGGGTGGCCGTGTGGTTTTCTTGGGTGTTGAAACTTTTTTGGGCGTCGGCTTGGGCGTCACCTTTTTAGGAGGGGTGGGTGTTGGCACTGGCGCCACTTTTTTCGGCGGCCGAGGCGTGGGCGGCTCAGGAGTTCGATTCCGCTGAACGGGCGGCTGCGGAGGCGTGGGAGCAGGCGTTACTCGTGCCTGTGCTGGCGCCGTTTGCGGGTTCAACAAATTATCCAACACCTCCGGCGCAATCATGCTCAGCGTGGGCGTCACCTTTTCCGGTTTGGTGATGAAAAATGCAGCGGCCGCGATCAATAACGCCGCCACAACCACATGCAATCCGACGGAAAGGAAAATGCATTTTTTAAGCAATCGAGTCATCGTTCGTCCTCCTTGGTGCGCAGTGAAAACTTGGTCAGGCCGTTCTTTTGGCAGACATCAATCACCGCATACAAATCTTTGTTTAACCCATGCTGATCGGCCCGGATATAGACCACCGTTTCGGGGTTGTCCGCATGAGCCGCCTTGAGCGCCGTCTCGAGTTGCGCCAATGACATCGGTTTGCGGTCCAGAAGATATTGGCCATCGCGACTGACCTCAACTGTACGCACATCATCGCGCTTGACCGCCGAATCCGCCGCACCACCATCAGGCAGTTCAAGCTTCATCCCCTGCTCCAGCAACGGAGTAGCGATCACGAAAATAATGAGCAACACAAACGCTAGGTCCAACATCGGCGTCACGTTCAGGTCACTCAAGGTAACCAACTGGTTGCGCTTGGAAAAGCGCTTCATGATTCCACCTCCGTATCCGGCGGCAACAAATCAGGCTGATCGTTTTCCTTGGGTTCCTGCAGCACCTGTGTTTCCTCCGCCGTTTTGGGTTTAGGCTGTGGCTTTACTTGCGGAGCCGGAGTTTGAATGGGTTCCAGTTGTGGCTCGGCCGATTTCTTTTCCATGACGGCCAGCGGTTCGCGCGCATTGACCGGCACTTCCTGCAGGTATTCCGCCTCAATTTTGGAGCTTAATTCCTGAGCAAAATTATCCATCTCCACGGTAGCCACCCGCAGATTGTGCACCAGCCAGTTGTAACCAAACATGGACGGGATTGCCACCATCAGGCCTGCCACCGTGGTGGCTAAGGCCGCAGCGACGCCGGGAGCCACCGTGGTGAGCGAGGCGTTACCTTCCTGCGCCGCCGCACTGAACACTTCCATCACACCCCAAACTGTGCCCAACAACCCCATGAAAGGCGCCCCACTCACCGCAATGGCGAGCAGAATAATGCCGGACTCCAACGCCACCGATTCACGCGCCACCGCGCTCTCGATCAGACCCTTGATGTGTTCCACAGATTTCAACGATACGTAACGGTGTCGATTGCCCTCCTTGTCGCGCAACCTTTCCTCCAAGGCAATACAGCCTTCGTGATAGACGTTGAAAAGCGGGCAACCCTCCGCCGAAATCCTTCGCTCGAACATTGCCAACACGCGCGATTGGCTACGGAACTCCTGATCAAAGTAACGGTTGTATTTGCGCGCGCGCCGCAGCTGAAGTGCCTTAAACGCCATCACGCCCCAGGCACAGGTGGAAAACAGGACCAGGATGACAATAATCGCCAACCCGGGGCCTTCCAACTGTTCCCAGACAAACAAATAAGTAGGCTGCGTCTCAGCCGTAGCTGACGCGGCCGCTGCCAAAAATGGTGCGTTTAACATGCCTTACCTCCTGAAAGGCAAATCTCCTCGGTTCAAAATTGGTACCAAGAAACCCTGTTTTTGTCAACTTTTTGGGTTTTTTGGATACGGAGGTAAGAATCACTCAATGGCAGTGCGAGTCAAATGGACGATATCCACATTTGTGAATCAGGCCCGACAGAAAACCGAACAGCTCAAGGGCGGCAGTACAAATTCCGCCGACCACGGCTGGTCATGCCAAGGCACCTCCAGCGAATAGACACCACCGTAATTGCCTTGATTTGTGCCCCCATAGAATTCTGAATCACTATTCAAGATCTCTTGCCATTCACCTGGCTGGGGCAAACCGATGCGGTAGGACTCCCTCGCCACAGGCGTCAGATTCAGCACCACCAGCACACACCGGTCGAACTCAGGTGTTTGCCGCACAAAGCACGCCACACTGTTGAGGTGATCTTTGCAATCCACCCAAAAGAACCCCGGCTCGGAATAATCCCCCGCCCACAGTGCCGGCTCGTCGCGGTACAGGTGATTCAAATCACTCACCCATTGCTGCAAACCGGCGGGCAAATTGCCTGGCTCGAGACTATTCCAGTCAATTTCCTCATCCTCATCCCACTCCGTGCGTTGCCCAAATTCACCACCCATAAAGAGCAGCGGCTTACCAGTAAACAACCATTGATAGCCCAGCAAAACCTTAAGATTGGAAAACTGCTGCCATTCACCGCCGGGCATGCGTCCGAGCAGCGAACGTTTTTCATGCACCACTTCATCGTGCGACAGCGGCAACATGTAGTGCTCTTGATCGCGGTAAGACGAGGCAAACGTTAACTGATTTTGATGCCAGGGCCGATGAACGGGATCTCGCATAAAATAGGCCAGAGTATCATGCATCCAGCCCATGTCCCACTTAAAGGTGAAGCCCAGACCGCCGGCCGCCACTGATTGAGTAACGCCTGGCCAAGCGGTGGATTCCTCGGCGATGGTCGCCACACCAGGAAACTCGCTGTTTACCACGTGGTTCGTATGCCGCAATAGTTCAATGGCCTCCAGATTCTCGTTGCCGCCATTTTCATTCGGAGTCCACTCCCCGGTTTCGCGTGAATAATCCAAATACAACATGGATGCCACCGCATCCACACGTAGGCCGTCCACATGAAACACATCACACCAAAAGCGTGCATTGGCCGTGATAAAATTGCGCACCTCAGGCCGGCCGTAATCGAACACTGCTGTCCCCCAGTCCGGATGCTCACCCCGTTGCGGATCGGCATGCTCATACAACGGTTTCCCATCAAACTGGGCCAAGGCCCAATCATCCTTGGGAAAGTGCGCCGGCACCCAATCAATAATCACCCCAATACCGGCATCGTGCAGCGTATTGATAAGTGTCTGGAATTTTTCAGGCGTACCATAGCGACTGCTGGGTGCATAGAAACCTGTAACCTGATACCCCCACGAGGGATAATACGCATGCTCGGCCACTGGAAGAAATTCCACGTGCGTAAAACCCATCTTTCGAACATAATCCACGAGCTTTCCCGCAAGCTTTTTATAACTAAAAGATTCGCCTCTTTTCTTTTTCCTCCAAGAACCTAGGTGCAATTCGTATACACTCATTGGTAGTTTTCGAGGATCTTGCTCAGCTCGACGCTGCAACCAATCTGAATCGCTCCAGGCATACTGTGAATTATCCCAGACAATGGATGCAGTCTTTGGAGCAATCTCGAAAAAGAACCCGAACGGATCGGTCTTCTCTAACACTCGCCCATCCTGAGTAAGAATCTGAAATTTATAGTGGCTTCCAACTCCACAACCCGGCGCAAATAGCTCCCATACGCCAGACCGTCCCAGAACCCGCATGGGATGATGCCGAGCATCCCAACCGTTAAAATCTCCCACTACACTGACACGCTTTGCATTGGGCGCCCAAACCGCAAAGCTGGTGCCTGCCACTCCATCGATCGTGCGCGGATGCGCCCCCAGCTTTTCATAGATCCTCCGCTCATCGCCGCGCCCAAAGAGAAATAAATCGTCTTCGCTGATTGTAGGCAAAAAGGAAAACGGATCGCGCGTTCGCCATTGCTCTCCGCTTCCCCAAGTAATCGCGAGATCGTACGGGAACAATTCAGCCTCCTCTTCCGCCACGCCCTCAAACAAATCCGAGTCCCCCACACGCCGCAGTGGGATGACCGGCTTATTTACTTGATCAGTTGGCACGGCCACCACTCCTTTGGCCAAAGGTAGAAAAGCTCGCACCACCACTCCGCCATCAGCAAGACGGTGCATGCCCAATAAATCATGAGGCGACGCATGCGTGCCACATGTGATTGACTCAAACTCAGTATCGGACAGGATCATTTTTCATTGGTGAGCTTAGGTGGGTCACCGGGACGGAAATCGTCATCCTCCACCGACACATCGACCACCTTGTTGTTTTCCTCAGAGAGGGTGGTTTTTTGGCGGATCAACCATAACAACGCTCCCACCATGGTTGCTTCATCGAGGAACGGGATCGGGTCTGGGATCAGCAGGTTCAACAGCAACAAAATCGCGACCACCACAATTCCCACCACAACAATCTGTTCTTTTTTCACGATAAAATCTCCTTCATTTGGTCCATCAACAGCTCAGGCGCACCCTCGTTCCACAGGACATGGTCGGCCAGATCCATCTTTTGGGCAATGTCCATTTGCGCGGCAATGCGGGCTGTGATTTGGGCATCATTCCAATTTCGCTCGCGGAGACGGGCTCGCTGAGTGTTGGCCGTGCAGGCCACGCAAAGCACCGCATCAAATGAATCCTGCAGATCAACTTCAAACAACAACGGAATCACCACCACTCCCACCGGCCGTTTTTGTTCACGCCATTGGTCAATTTGTTTTTCCCAGACAGTGCGAACACGAGGATGAATGATGGCTTCGAGTCGTTTCCGCGCGGCTTCATCCTGAAACACCTTGGAAGCCATCTTGTCGCGATTCAACGAACCATCCGCCTTCAGGAATCCCTCCCCAAACTCGTCTGCAATCTCGGCCAAGCCCTCCGTGCCGGGATGCACAGCTTCACGCGCCAAATCATCCGAATCCACCACCGGCAAGCCGACCTTTTTCAGCAGTCGCGCCGCCGTGGATTTACCCATCCCCACGCCGCCCGTCAGGCCGAGGACGCGGGTGTTCATTGGGTGAACCCAAGATTTTCCGCCACGGCGAGCGTGGCGCGGGATTTGTTTAGCGTATAAAAATGAAGCCCTTCCACGCCGTTCTCGACCAAGTCCGCACATTGACGGGTGGCGTACTCGATCCCAAAGGTGCTGACCGCCTCGTCGTCATCACCCAGCTCATCCAGGCGCGCAGTAATCTCCGGAGTGAGTTTGGAGCCGCACAATTCAGTGAAGCGCTGAATCTGGCGGGCGCTCAATATCGGGATGATCCCAGCCACGATCGGCTGGTTCATGCCCCGTTCACGGAGATAATCCCGAAAGGCATAAAAGTCGGCATTATCAAAAAAGAGCTGGGTGATCACAAAATCGGCCCCGCTATCTACCTTGGCTTTAAGGCGATCCCAATCCACTTCGCGCCCTTCTGTGCAGGCAATGTGTCCCTCTGGAAAGCCAGCCACGCCGATACTAAATTCATTCCGGGTATGAATGTGCTCCACCAATTCGTAGGAGTATTCAAAACCGCCTTCGGGCTTAGTAAAGGGTTCCCCGGGCGGCGGGTCACCGCGCAGGGCGAGAATGTTGTCGATGCCACGCTGCTTCGCTTCATCCAATACCGAGCCGATATCCGCCCGCGTGCTGCCCACGCAGGTGAGGTGCGCCATGGTTGGCACCTGATGTTGCTGCTGGATAGCATCCACGATCCCCAACGTCTTTTCGCGGGTACTACCGCCGGCGCCGTAGGTAACCGAAAAAAATGCCGGATTCACCGCCTTGAGCCGCGGCACAATTTTCTCCACCAGCGCCTGCTCACCTTGAGGGGTTTTGGCCGGGAAAAATTCGCAGGAAATTGCTGGACGCCCTGCCTCGGCCGCTTCCTGAAGAATATCGCGAATGAATCGCATCGGCCTGATGCTGCACCAAAGCCGCGCGGTATTCAAGACGCGTCAACCGCCGATCGCACTCATCGTCCGGTCAGGCTGCTGGAATTGCGCCTGCCCGATCCGATGCCCCGCCTCCTTGCGCAGCACAACCGCCTGCAACCATGCAGCCAGGTCCGCGTCACCAGCGCCCTCCCGTATCTGTTTTTTGAGGTTATGTTCCTGGAGGCTAAATAAACAAGTACGCACATGGCCATCGGAGGTCATTCGAATGCGATTGCACTGCCCACAAAATGGCTCACTTACCGGCATGATCAACCCCACCTCGCCGGCACCTTCTCGGAACCTCCAGCGCTTTGCGGTTGCCGCCGCGTGCTCGTCATCCAGCGGCTCCAGCTCGAACGCCTCCTGCAACTGCGCCAAGATCTCCCGGCCGGTTACCACATGATCCGCCTGCCATGCCCGGCCAGAATCGAGCGGCATAAATTCGATGAACCGCATCACCAACCCGCGTTTCCGGGCAAAGTCGGCCATGGCCGGCACCTCATGATCGTTCAGGCCACGGATTACCACGGCATTCACCTTCACCGGATTCATCCCCAGTTGCTGAGCCAAATCAATCGCGCCAAGCAATTCCTTCAAGCCATTCCGGCCAGTCATTTTTTTAAAATTACCGGTCTCCAATGAATCCAGACTGAAAGTCACCCGACGCAGACCCGCATCGCGAAGGGCCTGCGCATTTTTTGCGAAGAGAAACCCATTGGTGGTCAATGCCAGATCTTCAATGCCCGACAAGGCCGCAATGGATTCCACTAGGCGCGGCACATCCCGGCGCAAGAGCGGTTCACCTCCGGTCAGACGGATTTTGCTTATCCCCAACCCGGAAGCCACCCGCACAACCCGGGTAATCTCCTCATAGGTCAGGAAATGGGAACGCGGCTTCCACTCGTGCTGAATGGGCCGAGGCGCACCAGAAGAAGTGCGTTTATAAAAATCCGCTGCCTCTTCCGTCTCAGGGAGACAGTAGAGGCAGCGGAAATTGCAGCGATCGGTGATGCTAATGCGCAGGTCGCGAATCTGTCGGCCATGCGCATCAATCAATCGTGTCACGGGCTGATTCTGCACCGCGACTGGGGAGAGCGCAACCGCATTACTCCTCCGATGAGGTCGGGCCCGGTGTTTCTGCCGGCGGCACCGGGGCTGGCTCGCTTTCAGGAGCGGCTTCGATCTCCGGCTCAATCACTTTGCCGTTGATAATTACGCGCCCATCGCTGGTGAGCTCCACTGAAACGTTTTCGTTTTGTGGCTCTTCAGCCGACACCGGTTGTTCGCCGTATTTCCCTGCACGCAAGGCGGCTTGTTTCTGGGCCACGGTTTGGCGCTTGGCGTAAATACCAATACCACGACGCATCCAGTCCATGCGCTTGGCCACGGCGATGTCGGATTTGATGCGCTTCACTTGGGCGGAGAGGAACTCCAGATCGTTCATCTGTTTCACCAACTCAGCCTTCTCATCCTGAAGACGCAGAAGTTCCCCTTCTAAGAAGGTGCGATCGCCTTCGGAATCCTCCAGCTTTTGATTGGTCTCATCGATCTCCGTGTTGAGATTGGCGATCTTCACCTCCAACGCGCCTTTTTCCTGATTGAGCGTGTCGTTTTTGGTCTCCAGAGCCGCAATCAATTCAACGCGTTGTTTGGTTTCGTCGGCCACCTTGGTTTGGAATTCTTTTAGTTCCGTGGTTTTGGCGGCCAATAAATCGGTTTGGGCCTTGAGGTCTGCAGTCGTTTTCACCAGCTCTTCCTCGGCCTTCACCTTGGCAGTATTCACTTCCTGCAGCTTGGTTTCCACAGCCCCCAAATCCTGGGCGTGCTGGAGCTTCAACGTATCCATCTCGGCGGTCTTCTGAGTAAGATTCATATCCAGCTGCGTGACCTTGGTCTTCTCGGATTCCACCTCGGTGTTCAACTCCACAATGCGTTTGTCTTGGGTTTGAACCGTTTCCTCCAGCGTTTGTCGTTGGGTATCGAGTTGATCGCGTTGGGTGCGATAATCGTCACGCTCAGCACGTGTGGCATCACGCTCCTTTTGAATAGTGTTTCGCTCGGTCTCCAGCTTGGCATAAGCGTCGAGTTTACTTTGATTGCTGACGATCGAGAAAATACCGATTCCTGCGGTAATCGCCGCCAGCATCACAATGGCGATAGATTTTTTGTCCTTCATGGTGGGTGTTGATCTTGCCATGAGTTGATTGTGTGACACGCGAAACTTATTGAGCTCGTGTCAACAGATTGCTGTTAGATTACTCACAGGCTGTAAGCAACTCTGCTTTTTGTATTGGCCCCGGGAACGCTTCCCGCCACACTCGCCGCGTGGACAACATGGATCTCCCCCAACAACGCATGCCGGAGACGGCCAACGAAATCGCTGCCGCCGTTTTCAGCGAATGCCTGATCACTCTGGTGCGCACTGCTGCCATGCTCCTAGGCAAGGTTACCGCCCCAGCGACCGGTGAACCGGTCAAGGATCTCGTCCGAGTTCAGTTGGTGATTCAACAACTTGAGTTGCTCGAGAAAAACGCCGCGAAACTCAGCTTGGATGAGCAACAACTCCTCAAACAAAGCCTGCAGGAACTACGCATGGCCTACGTGAGTGCCGCCGGCCAGCGGCCTGAAGACGCCTTGGGGGAAGATGAAGCCCCAGCCGCAGAATCGACCGACACTCCGGAAGCTGATAGCAATCCAACCGAATCCTCCGCACCCTCCCCTGAAGCCACCGCCCCGGAGCAATCTCAAGAGGAGGATGAGGAAGACGACGAAGACGAAGGCAGCCGCAAACGGTTCGTTAAGAAGTACGACTAGCGCCTAATCCAAAAAAGTTTTTACCCGCGCCTGCTCTTTGAGAAGTTTCACATAGTTCGGAAGTTTTTCAGTGTAGCTTTTCAGGTACAGGTGTTCCCGGATTTCTTTTTGAACTTCTCCCAGCTTTTTCGCACCCGGCGGGACCTTCTTCATCACCCTCAAAATATGATATCCCAATTCAGACTCGACCATCTCGGGCAGGTTGATCCTTAACGAAAAAACTTTTTCCGCCATAACGGGATCGGCAGTCGAACGATACATTCGAAACTTCCCGCCATTATTTTTGGAAATCAAATCTTCCGAAAATTCTTTAGCCAATTGAGCAAAATCAACGCCGGCCCTTGCCTTGGCCAATACTTTTGCTGCGGTCGCCTGTTTGTTTGCCCGTTCATCCGGATTCAACCGTCGCCCTGTTGCGAGATCGACTTTGCTAAGAACAATATGCTCCACATCTGCATACTCAGGGGTTTTCCAAAGCTCCAAGTTTTCATTGAAAAATTCCTGAACCTCCAGCTGTTTAACCATGGTTTGCGCTTTAAGCTCACGCTTAAGCACTTCCTGAGTTAGTGCATCTTCCTGAAGCCGCAACCGGTAGGCATTGGTTGTCATCCCCATGGCTTGCACGCGCAAATCAAAAGCTGTATCCGAGAAATGTTGGTTTCTCAACTCGGTGTAAGCTTCTTTCGCTTGAATGAACGCCTGCGCCCTATCCGCAGCATTAGCCCGTAATAAAGTTATTTTCGAAAGAATCAAATCGTCCAAAATTTGGCGCTGAAAAAACCCCTCCATCGCGGGGGCAATGCTGATTCCATTTACTGCCTGTGTAACGACGTATCGGCGATAGGCAGCATCCAGATCATCTTTACTGATTGAAAAACCCAAGCCTGTTGCCACTGTTTTGTTAGCGCCAAAAGCTGATCCAACAAAAAACAAGCAGCACACCACTGCAACCCCAAGGCATCCTTGCCATCTCATAGTTTACTCCTAAAGTGAAATCACCTTCACATTGGTGATCTCCGAATCTTGGGCCACGGCGTCCAGTAAAGCTGCTGGGGGCACATGGTCCAGATTCAGCAGCATCAGTGCCTCGCCGCCCTCCTCGTCACGGTTCAGGCTCATGCTGGCGATGTTCACCTGATGCTCGCCCATCAGCGATCCAATGTAGCCCACCATCCCGGGTTTGTCGACGTTATTCATGAGGAACAATACTCCGTCTGCGGCAGCTTCCACGTTGCGTCCGTTGATGCGCACGATGCGCGATTGGCCGCCGAAAAAGGTACCACCGGCGGACACCACACTCCCGTCTTCGGCCGTGGCTTCCACGTGCATCCACTCTGCGTAATCCGGCCCTTCATGAGCCTTTACTTCCTCTATCATGATGCCCAGTGAACTGGCCATGGCGCGGACGTTAACTTGATTGGCCTCGTTGCCGCCGGCGGATTCCAGAAAGCCCTTGAGCACAAAACGCGTTACCGGATCAGCCGGAACTTCGGCTGCTTTACCGCCGTAGGTGATCTTCAATTGCTCGTTCCGTTGCGAGCCCAGTTGCGCGACGAGTTTGCCGAGCTTTTCACCCAGATCGAGATACGGCTTCACCGCCTCGTAGGCCTTGGCATCGAGGCTGGGCATGTTCACCGCGTTGCGCACGGCGCCGTTGACGAGAAAATCAGTAATCGCTTCGGCGACTTCAATGCCCACGCTTTCCTGCGCCTCTTTGGTGCTCGCGCCGAGGTGCGGGGTCATCACGATATTGGGCTCGGTGCGCAATGGCGAATCTTCGGGGCACGGCTCGGTCTCGTAAACGTCCAGTGCACACCCGCCCACTTTGCCGCTCTGCACGGCTGCCACGATGTCGGTTTCGTTGATGATTCCTCCGCGGGCGCAATTCACGAGAAACACGCCGTCTTTCATCCGAGCAATGCTCTCGGCATTGATCATGTCTCGCGTCTGGTCGGTCAGCGGCATATGCACGGTGATGAAATCCGAGCGCTCCATAAGCTCATCGAGCTCCAATAATTCTACCTGCAATTCCCGCGCTTTGCTCAGGGACAGAAAGGGATCATACGCCAACACGCGCATGCCAAAGGCAATTGCCCGCCGGGCCACCTGACCGCCGATCCGTCCCATGCCGCAAATGCCGAGGGTCTTGCCGCTCAGCTCTGTGCCAGCATATTTCTTGCGATCCCATTTGCCGCCTTTCATGGAGAGATGCGCCTGAGGAATATTCCGGGCCAGCGCCATCATCATGGAAAAGGTCAATTCAGCGGTGGAGATAGTGTTGCCCGCGGGCGTGTTCATCACCACGATCCCTTTGGAGGTGGCGTAATCCACATCCACATTATCAACGCCCACACCGGCCCGCCCCACGGCGCGGAGCTTGGGGGCCTTGTCCATTACCTCCGGCGTGATCTTGGTAGCGGATCGCACCACGATGGCCTCGGCATTGGCGAGGAGTTCATCGGTAAGTCCACCGTCCACCACGATGACCTGGAGTTCCGGGCTGGCTTCCAGCGTGCCCACGCCCTTGGGAGAGACATTATCGCAAACGAGTACTTGCATCGGCGGGCGCAGTCTAGGGACGGGCCGAGGCAGTGTCAAACCACGCGCGTAATTCCTGCCCCAAACGTTCCACCGGCAGGCCCACCACATTGGTCAGTGAACCGTGCACCGCTTCCACGATCCATTCGCCCTTCTCCTGCACGGCATAGGCGCCGGCTTTGTCGAGCACGGGCACGGCCTTGAGGTAGGCATTGATCTGGCGCGCGGACAGTTCTCGGAAACGCACGCGGGTGGTCACGGAAAATACCCGGCGCCGTTCTCCCTGCACCAGTGCGCAGGCGGTCGTCACCTGATGCGTCTGCCCGCTTAACCGCCCCAACATTAGCCGCGCCTCCGACATGCTGACCGGTTTGCCCAGCAAATCATCTCCCAAATGCACCAGCGTATCCGCTCCTAAGACTGTTTCTTTGGGATTCGCCTTCGCCACGGCAAAGGCTTTCGCCAGCGCATTACGGCGACAAATCGCCCTAGCCGCTCGACCTTGACCGTGTTCTTCCTCCACCTCGGCGGTGAGCACACGAAATTTGACGCCCATTTGCTCGAGCAATTCCCGCCGACGCGGCGAGCCAGAGGCCAAGATAATCCGCATCACACCAAAGCCTCCCGAAATTCAGCCAGCTTCTGCTCGAAAACTGCTACCTCCAACACCGGCTTGGTAGAGATAAAATCCATGGCCGGTTCCAACTCAATCCACGATTTGCATCCGCCGTATTCTTCCAACATCGGCAGATCCATCGGGGCCGCAAATTGCCGCACCCGCACGGCCATCGCGTAGATACCCTGATCGCACCCCCAATCAAACCGCTCGGCAATCACGTCGTCCCGCCAGATATGTTGCCCCGCCAATCGTTCGGCCGCCGCCAATGATTCCAACCGGCGCGCCTCCACGACTTCTGCGGCGTACTGGATGCGCAACACATCCTCAGGCGGAAATGTCATTCCCCCAAACCGTGCCGCAGCCTCCGGCACCACCCCTTCGGCCTGTTGATGAAATCGCGTGGGAAACAGCCAAAACCGCTCATGCTCCGCCCGGAATCCACCTCTGCCCTCAGCAATGCCGCCCTTGCGCAGGATCACAATCTGCTCCCCGTGCGCCAGCGCCTCGACGATCACGGCCCATTCCTTAAAGGCTGTCTGCACCATATCCACGCGCGGAGTCTAGGCCGCCACTTCAAAAAGTCGAGTCAGGCAGGCTTGCTTCCTGAAGGGGTTTTCCGTATACCAACGCAGCAACGCGTCTGGCCTCATGAGTTCTGATACCTCTTCCGCAAAGCCGCTTTCGGGCGGGCTCAACTTCCAACTCTCCACCATGATGTTTCTCCAGTATGCCATCTGGGGAGCATGGCTGCCATTGCTCTGGCCGTTCCTATCCGGTCATCGCGGATTCTCGCCGTCTGAAATCGGCAACATGTTTGCCATCGGCGCTGTGGGCGCCATCGTGGCCCCGTTCATTGCCGGACAAATTGCTGACCGTTGGTTTAACACGGAAAAATTTCTCGGCATCAGCCACATCCTCGGCGGCATTCTGGTTTGGCAACTGGCCTCACTCGAAACCTACAATAGCTTCCTGGTCTTTTCCCTCCTGTATTCGCTGATCTATTCACCCACTCTTTCACTGACCAATTCACTGGCGTTCCATCACCTGCCCGATCGTGACCGGGATTTCGGAAAAATTCGGGTATGGGGCACCATCGGCTGGATCGTAGTTGGCATCGGCATTGGCCAATGGTTGCTGCACCAACACACCCCCACTGGCGTGGAGGCCGAAGCGGTCAGCGCGGCCCAAGCCGCCGGCATGGCCGATGCCTTTAAACTGAGCGGCCTGTTGGGCATCGTGATGGGGATCTTCTGTTTCTTCCTACCTTCCACGCCACCGGCCAAGGAGGAAAAGAAAAGCGCGATTGGCGGTGCCCTGGATGCGATCCGCCTTCAGCCACTCCTCACGCTCTTCCTGATCGCCGTTCCGATCAGCTGCGTGCACCAGTTTTACTTTGTGCACACGGCGCCGTTCCTCGGACAGTTCCAGAATCAGGCTGAGGGCTTCATTGATATCGTCAACAAAATCGTCGGCGTTGGTGGCGGCGGCTTGATGACCATTGGGCAAATGGCTGAGATCGGCGTGCTGGCCCTGATTCCGTTGTTCGCCAAAAAATACTCCCGCAAAGCCCTGCTCTGTGTTGGCATTGCGGCGTATTCGTTGCGAATGTTCCTATTTGCATACAGTCCGAGCTTCCCGGAGGCAGCCCAATTGCCCGCCATCATTCTGGGTATCGCAATGCACGGCCTGTGCTTTGGCTGCTTCATCTTTGTGGCCTTCATGGTGGTGGATGAGGAATGTGCCACCGATGTCCGGGCCAGCGCGCAAAGCCTGTTTAATCTCGTGATCGTAGGCATCGGTATCATCGTCGGCAGCAAGGTTGCCGGGTATGTGGCCGAGATTTCCACAGTTAATGAGGTGATGAATTACCAGAAACTCTTCAGTGTCCCCATGTGGGCCGCTCTGGCGTGCTTGGTGATCATGCAGTTGTGTTACCCCAACAAACCGCCCGCAACCGCCGCGGATGGCCCTTCCGATAAGGATGCTGATTTGGACATTGATTCCGATGCTGCCTCGAATAACGGTGACGAATAGGCTGTCCAAATAAGGTCCAAAAAAATCCCTTGCACCCGAGGGCGTTTTGCCTAGAATCCGCCCCTCACCAAGTTACGATTTGGTGAACGACTTTGACGCGGGATGGAGCAGCCCGGTAGCTCGTCAGGCTCATAACCTGAAGGTCGTAGGT
>CAJWVY010000022.1 GCA_913048135.1 uncultured Verrucomicrobiales bacterium | reverse complement strand
AGGTGACCAAAGAATCTTGGGAGTTACGATTTCCCTTTTTAGTCCACGACTTGCAAATACCGAACCGGGTTCTGTGGAATAGTGTTTTCCAAAATGTTCGATCTGAAGACTCGGAGTTAACTGCCAAGGAAGTCGATCATCATTGTCTTGAGCGAACATGATCATCGCTGTGTCCATTTGCCTCATATTACTGACACATTTGATTCGCTTAGCTTTTCGTAAGGCACCGGCTAATGAAGGCAAAAGCAGGCTTGCTAGAATGCCAATTATGGCAATAACCACAAGAAGCTCGATTAATGTAAACCCTCGCAGCTTTGCCATATCAGTTGATCTTGTGCTTTTCATAATCTTTATTGATTATACGCAGGTCTGAGCAGTTTCCTGTCAAATAATGCTGTTTCTTTTCGCAAACCTATGGATATTGCAATTTATTCGCAAGCGAATTGGCTTGAATTGAAGAGAGTTAGTACCTAATCAACACCCTCCCATGGATGAGGTTTTCCCACAAATTTCGCGGCGTCCGCGACGGCTTCGCCGCAATGCTTCGGTGCGGGCTTTGGTGCAGGAAACGCGGGTGACGGTGGATGATTTTATCTATCCGCTGTTTGTGCGTGAAGGCGAAGGTGCGGGTGAGCCGGTGCCTTCCATGCCGGGGGTGGAGCGGCACACGATCGAAGGTTTGGTGGCTGAATGCCGGGCGGCGGCGGCGGTGGGAATCAAGGCCGTGGCCTTGTTTCCGGTGACGCTGGTGGAATTGAAGGATGAACGGGGTACCGAGGCGTTGAATCCTGATTGTCTTGTGTTGCGAGCGGTGAAGGCCGTGAAGGCAGCTGTGCCGGACTTGGTGGTGATTACGGATGTGGCGTTGGATCCTTACACGACCACGGGTCATGATGGTGTGCTTAATGCCGCAGGCAGCGATGTGGACAATGATGCCACGGTGGAGATCCTTGCCAAGATGGCGGTGGTGCAGGCTGATGCCGGAGTGGATTGGGTGGCGCCTTCGGATATGATGGACGGCCGGGTGGGCGCGATTCGTTCAGCATTGGATGCGGCCGGCCACACGCATGTTGCCATCCTTGCTTACTCGGCCAAGTACGCTTCGGCGTTTTACGGTCCGTTCCGGGATGCGGTTGGTAGTCAGCAGGCCGCCGGGAAAAGTTATCTGGATAAGAAGACTTACCAATTGAATCCGGCCAACCCTCGGGAATCCATGGTGGAGGCGGCTCTGGATATCGAGGAGGGGGCCGATGTGTTGATGGTCAAACCGGCTGGGGCGTATCTCGATATTTTATGCCAGTTGCGGCAGCTGACGGATTTGCCGTTGGCGGCGTATCAGGTGTCCGGCGAATACGCGCAAATCCATGCAGCGGCGGAGAAGGGCTGGCTGGACTACGCGGCGACGCGGGATGAATCGCTGCTGGCGATTAAGCGTGCGGGTGCCAGTTTGATTCTCACGTACTTCGCCAAGGAGATCGCCGAAGAACAGGCCTAGTCTTCGGTCGACGGCACCTGCTGCATCGTGACGGTGACCGGCGTGCTACAGCTTAGGTTGTATTCTCCCTGTAATTCGTAGGCCGCCAAATTCACCGCATCGCGTACGGTTAATAGTTGGTGTGGCGAACGCAGCACATACGCCAGCCGCCAGCGCACGGCGTGATCGTCGTTTTCCTTGAGCGCAATTCGGGGGCTGTCTTCGGCGGAAAGGCCATCCGTTGCCTGACACGCCCGTTGATAGACTGCCTTCAAGTAGGCTTTTACATGATCGGCCGGCAAATCGTAGCCGATTTTGAAATCCACATAATCTCGGAACACGCCACCAGGGTTCTCTTTGTAGAAATCTACTCGGCATTTGAGGAGCGTGGAATTGGGCACCTCAATGTCATGCCCGCGCACCAAATCGCGGATGATGGTTTGCAGTCCGCGAATTTCGAGAATGATGCCAAGCATGTCTTCATCGGGAATCGCAATTACATCCCCGCGCTGCATGCGTTCGCCGCTGATCAAGAGAATACCACTGAGAAAATCGCGCAGCCAATAATCCTTGGTGGTGAACACCAGTACAGCAAGAAAGCCGACCACGCCGGTTGTTTGCAGGGAGCTGGTCAATCCCCAGATATTGATGAGTACCACCAATGTGCTTAGGAGAATGACGCCGCTGGCCACCAGCTCCAGTGTGCGGGAGGTGGAGGTTTCCACCTTGCGCGTGAACCCCATCACTGTGATTTCGTTGCCATAGCGGGCCAGCAACAACGCCTCGGTCAGGTGCACCAGCAGGTAGGCGATCAGGAGGGCGAGGAAGGTTTGGCTCAGTTGATCCGCCGGAAAGTGGTCGCTGTTCATTATCAGTGACACCACGAACATCACAAAGACGGTGAGGTTGAACCCGTGCAAAATGCGCAGGCGTGCCCACATTTTGGCTTCGTCCTTGATCTCGCCATAGTGCGACGCAATAGATTTAGAAAATAGAAAAACCAGCGCGTTGACTGCGAAGGTAAAATACTCCAGTGCCGTCAGATGCTGCAGCCGAGGCACGACGATATCATTCCAGAAATCCATAGTAATTTAGCTCAAATAATTACGTGAGAATACTCAGGTTGAGTTGGATTTTGTATAATACCCAAAATTTTTAAATGACCGTACTTCTGCGATCTGGCTCAAAAGCCTCAATTAGTTTATCTACCCGTGCCTTCTCGTCTACCCCAATAGATTCCCCTGTGGTCTTGATCGCGGTGTCGAGTTTATCAACTTCATTTTTGCTTAAAGCCGCAGTGCCTTCACGATTTAAATAAAATTTTGCTAAGCTGTACCAACGGTAGGCTTCACTTAGATTTTTATCTACGCCGTGACCATGAAAATAAAGTCCGGCCAAATTTAGTTGAGCTGAGCCAATACCTTTTTCGGCACTCAGTCGGTACCAGTTGGCGGCTTTTTTTAAATTCATTTCTACTCCAGCTCCTTTTTCCAACGCTCGTCCATATGAGAACTGTGCCAGTGCGTGTCCGGCTTCTGCTCCTTTGTGGTACCATTTTGCGGCCTCGAATAAATCACTAGGTTTATTTTCGGTGCCTGATTCGCTGAGAACACCGGCAAAATACATGGCTTCGGGATGGCCAGGGATGATGATCTTTTCACCGACCTTGAGGTGGTCAACATCCATCTCGGGATTAAGCGTGCTCATATCACGGATTAAAACGTTATATAGGTCAGCGATATCAATGATGGTCTCGGTAGATTTTTGTACTACATGATTAGTGCGGGTGGCTGAAGCGATATACCAAGCCAAAGCATTATCAAGACTCTTTTCTTCCTCTTTGCCTTCCTGAAAAGCTAAGCCTTTTTCAAACTGACTGACACGATTACCCCATTTTGCGGCAGCATCACGGTGGCCCGTGGAATTCGGCTCTTTGCAAGCGACGCATATCAGCAGTAAAATACATAGCCCCAAGTCTTTTGCCCTCATGGCGTCACCCTAGCTGAAATGACGGGCTGCTTCAAGATTTCCCCATAAGTTTGACTGGCGGACTGGATTGGTTTAATGCGGACTCGTGTTAAGAATTGGATTAATCCTGTTTGGTTTGTGTTGGTGGCTAGGTTGTGTGGATTTTGAGAAACAAACCATGGTGTATCGGCACTATCCCAAGGCCGATACCTTAGTGATATGGCAACAGTACGAAGGAATCTATGGCGATGACGGCTTTGAAGGGCTTTCGCCAAAGGAGATCGACCAGCTTCATTCGGTGCTGGAAGGGCAGCGGACGTTTTTCTTTAGTAACTGGATCACCGATTATAACGCCCAACAATTGGCGGATGAAGTGGCGCAAATGCGCGATAAATTGAGAGCGGATGATTGGACTGAGGAGGAGAAGGCCTTTAAACGCCAGTTGATTGCCTTGTACAAGTTGATTGGGGAAAATGTTCGGATTGAAAATGGCCCGTTTTATCTCAATGGTGAGGGGAAACTTTCAGCAACCCAGGAGGTGACGGTGACCAAGGTGAGCTTCATTATTGCCGCGGCAAACCAAGCCATCCTTTCCGGGCTACAGCTAGAGATCGATTCCGATTCGCTGGATCAAAGTGATCCACAATATCTACCCTTGGTCGAAAAGGTGTTGAAAACCAAGCTGGAGCTATTTCAGCTCCAGGGGCAACGCTTGCAGGTTCACTGGCCTCTAACGGCCGGTATGTTTCTAGATAAAGATATACAAGAGGCCATCAATCAATTCCGTCAGCAGGGAGGCCGTGCGATGTTTAAGGAAGGCTTAGTGACCGTGGAGCTGGGCAAGCTTAAAGGCAAAGAAGCCAAGCTGGAAGTGGTGTTGCCCGGAACAAACTTCCAGTCCAATGCGTTGGCGCATGTTAGGAAACGGTATGAGGTGATGGATCAGTATGATCCGACCGCGGCCCGGACCGATTTCTTTAGAGCCATGGATGGGCTTTATAAAAAGTAGGGTAAAATTGTAATAGCCCGTGTGGATAATGCGCTCTTGTTCTCAGTGTGTGTGGAGTTAGCATTTGATGACCAAAAGGTTATTCAATGGCAGACTCCTCTTCCTTCCTTTCCCGCGCCGCTGGTACGGTGGTGAACCCGCTTTCCAAGGCCATGGGCTCGATGCGCGAAGTGCTCGAGCATCACACTGGTGAATCCGGCGAACAAAAGCTGTTGGAAAACATGCTGCAATTGTTCGTCATCGTCCTGCGGGCGGATGGCGCCATTTCGGCGATGGAACAGCAATCAGTGGCGACTCTGGTGCGCGACACCTACGGCGAAGCCGCCTCCAGCAAGCTGCAGCAAATGCTGACCGTGGAGGATCCTCCCGATCTGGAGTCGGTGTGCGCTGGGCTAAATGTGTTGTCTGGCGAGGAAAAGGAAACGTTGCTGCGCGCTTTGTTCATCGCGGCGTTTGCGGATAACGGCTTTGCCCGGGCTGAGGAGGAGTGCCTGTACCAAATCGCCCGTGCCTTGGGTATCTCGGAGGAAACCTTTCGTCGTGAAGAAGCGGCCGCGTTGGAGGAGCACAACCGCCGTATGAAACTGGTGCGCAGCAGCACCGGCTTGATCGCTTCGGTGGTGGTGATTGGCATCTTCGTGCTCACGGCCACCTTCCTGAAAGCCGTCTTGTTTGGCCTGATCCTCGCCTATTTTTTCCAGCCCCTCCAACAGCGGTATCAGAGCAGCTTTCTTGAGAACGGGTTGATGGCGCGGCTCATCGATTTGGCTAAGCTGGTGTTTGTGCGGCCTTTTGCGTGGATCATGGGCAAGGTGAGCGGCCTCTTTAGAAAAACGCCCACGGAACCGGAAGTGCCGGTCAGCGGCGATGCCGTCGTGCAACAGGCAATCAGTCGGTCATGCAATGCCGCCGTGCTCACGGTGTCTGGGGCCCTGGTGTTGATTTTGGTTGGGGTGGTGTTGTTGACGTTGAGCGTGAAGCCCAAAAAGATTGATACGGATAAGGCGCGCACGCAAATGGCTTCGGTGGCGGGCAAGGCTGCTTCGTTGCCGTTGGTGGGGAAAGAAGCCAAGAAACTACAGGCCACCCTGAATGATCCGGAGGAATTTGCGGCCCTGCGCGAACGAATTTTTGCCCGCGCCCAAGAAGATGAGGCGACCCAAAAATCCTTGATGGGGGGCGCTTCCAAGGCCCTTGGCGCAGTCGTGGGTGTGCTTAGTGCTGTTGGGACTCTGGCACTGAACACGTTGCTCTCGATCTTTTTCTTCTCGTTCTTCCTCGGCAAACTTGCCGCCTTCCGCCAACGCAACGGAGCGGAGGTCAAGGAAGGCGATTACCTTGTGCAAAGCCTATTTGAAACCTCTTGGCTGCCTACTACCAGCGAAGAGACCTTACAAAGCGCCGCGGAGGTGATCAACGAGGTCTTCTTCAAGCTCAAGACATGGGTGCGCGGTTATATGTGGATTATTATTATCGAGACCGTGATTTATGTGACCGCCTTTCTGTTGCTCGGCGTGCCGTACGCCATTCCGCTTGGGATGCTTGCAGGCCTGACGGTGCTGCTGCCGTTCTTGGGGCCGATGGTCAGCGTGGTGCTCACCGTGGGTACTTGCGTGGTGACCGGCCATGCCGATCCTACTCTGCTCGTGCTAGTGGGGAGTACCTACGTGATCATGAACATGGTGGTTGAGCAACTCTTCCTCTACCCTGCCTTTGTGGGCGAGGCGTTGGGGTTGAACATCCTCGAAACCTTGATAGTGGTGTTGCTGGGCGGGCTGTTTGCCGGCTTGGCGGGTATGATCTTCGCCGTGCCGGTGGCCAGTGTGTTGAAGTTCCTGATCCCGCGCCTCTATCAAAGTATGCGGGCGGGGGATGAACTGGCTCTGCCGGAATCAGGGGGGGCGGCGACGGCCGACTAGCCGGTGACGCGCTCCATTATTTGGCCACCTTGTAGAGCTTGCTGTTACTGCGCATGTACAAGGCGCCGTTACTCACAGCGGGGCTGCCAAGGACTTGTTCGCCGAGATCGAGTTTGCCGGTGATTTCCCCTTCCTCCGCAGTGGTGTCCACGATCTGCACTAGGCCGGCTTCGTTGACAAAATACAGGTAATCGCCGGCGGCCACGGGCGTGGCGCTGAACGGGCCTTTGAGGCGGAGTTGCCAGCCGCGTTCGCCGGTTTTGGTGTTGCCGGAGGTCAGCACGCCGGCTCTGTTGGTGGTAAAGACCTTGTTGCCTATGACGGTCGGACTGGCGGTGCCGGGTTGCAAACGGCCGCTTTGCCAGAGTTGCTTGGGGGTGTTGGCGGCGTCGGCATCATTGAGTTTCAAGGCGGTGATGCCGTGGGAGGGAATGTACAACACGCCGTTGAGCACGGCGCTGGAGGGAATGGTGGAGGCGCCGTCCTCGTAGCTCCAAGCGTTGGAGCCGTCCTGGGTGCGGACGGCGTCGATACCGGTCTTCGATTGCAGGGCCACGAGGCCGGATTTCAGGAGCACAGGCGAGGTCCAGTTGGCGGCCTTCGGGCGGTCGAGCCGCCAGCGGTTGAGGCCGTTGGTTTTGTTGAGGCCGAGCGTGTAGGATTCACTGTCGTTTTCCACCTGTACCACGAGCGTGTCGCCGGTGACGACCGGGGAGCTACTCATGCCGAGGCTGTTGGAAACATTGGCGTAATCGGCGGTGAGACCGCGTAACCATTGAAGGTTGCCGGCGCGGTCGAGGCAGATGACGTCGTTGGAGGAAAACACGGCGTAGATGTTTTTGCCGTCACTGCAGGGCGTGGGCGCGGCGACGCTGGTCTTGGCGTGGCACATGGTGCGGCCGGTGGCCCAGAACTGCCGATGCCATGCCACGCTGCCGTCCTTGGCGTTGAGAGCAAGAACGTGCAGGCGCGATTGAGTGGGGCCGCTGCTGCAGGTGACAATGACGTGGTCGCCCAGCACGAGCGCGCCGGAAAGACCGCGGCCAGGCAGGGTGATGGACCACTTGAGGCTGTCGTCCTGCAGGGTGGTGGGGAGGTTTTTATCAGTGGACACGCCGTTGCCGTGCGGGCCACGGAACTGGTTCCAGTCCTCGGAATGAACAGTCAGGCCGAGGGCGAACGTAAGAGTGATGAGGGAGTTTTTCATGGGAATCCTTTTTGATGAGTCGGGTGAGGTTAGTTGCGCGGGCGCCGACCGGGGGTAGGGTTGTTGCCGCTGTTGTCGGTGCCGATCTCGGGCGTGGGTGGCCGGTCGGCGGCCAGCACGGCAGTACCGGTGGCGTCACATACGCGCAGCTGGAACTGCCATTGCTTGGTCCAGGATTGTTGTTGCTCGTTTTGGCAAAGCTTCACGAGAAAGGTGTTACGGCCCTTGGTAAGATTGATGTCGAGCTGGTATTGGTCGATGCGTATGCCGCGATGATATTCGTCGCGGCTGAACACCAACTGGCCGTTGTGCCAGATCTTCCAGGCATTTTTGCAGCCCAACCGTAGCTGCGCCGGCCCGGCGCTAGCGGCGGTGTATTCGGTGTAGGCAAAGGCGGTGACTTCCTTGAGGCCATCGCCGGGGCCGGGGTAGGCTTTGTTGATGTCCACCATGCCGTACTCGTCGGCCGTGATGAATTCGCTCCATTCCACCTTGCCGGACTTGCCTTCATACGTGGCGGAGAGATCGATTTTTTTCTCGGGGGGAAACACAGTGGCAAAGCCTTTTCGCTCGGTGTTGTCAAACGGTCCGATAACATTCCAGTGCATGAGAAACCCAAAATGCCGTGGGAGATCCACCTTTTGATTGAGTTGGCGCAGGGCGGTGGTGGCGGCCTGAATCTGATCAATATCACGCGCGGCATCGAGCGCCTTGCGGAAATCCTTCACCGCAGCCTGGGTTTGCTTGGAGATCTGCTTGGCGGTGCCGGCTTCCAGCACGTGTGCTACGGCGTCGCGTCGGAGTTCCACGCTGGGATCATTGATCAGTCCAGGGATCAGTTTATCTGCCAGCTTCGGGTTGGATTTTTGGATGAGCTCAAAGGCCAGTCGACGTGCGCGCGGTTCCTGTTTTTGGTCCGCAATAAAATCGAGCAGCGCCTGCTGCGGCAGCTTGCCACCCCGATCGGCGATGGTGTCTACCGCGGCACGGAGCCAGTTGGCGGACAACGGCGAGGAATCCCTCATGGCGCGGAGAATCTCAGGTAGCGCGGCGGCGTCCGCCTGCGCGAGCGATTTCCAAGCCTTGGCGGCCGCGGTATTACCTTGGCCTTCGGGGCCGACGGCCCGAATGGTTTTGATGGAATCAGAAACGGACGCAGCTTCGCCCGTGAAACAAATTATGGCCGCCAACAAAACAGCGAAAAGGGGTTTCATGGACGTCAGCCTAGACGTCCACCGCGCGCTTGGCAAGGCGCTTGCGTTAGTCGTTGATGGCCACGCGAATGGGGACGAGTCGTCCTAAATACGCGCCTGCTGCCTGCAAATCCTCCTGGAGATTCTTCATTTCCTGATCGTATGGGTTTGCCAACGTATTATGGGCAACTTCAAGCGCCTTGGTTACGTTAACTTCCGGTAGATTCACAGAAGGTAGCGCGGGTTGCTTTACGGCTGCTATGGGTGGATCGAGAGGGGACGGCAGAGAGGCAGTTCGGGGGTAGAGGAAAAAGGCAATTACCGCACAGGCCGCAATAGGCACCCAGACGGGAACGGAAAGAGTGGGCTCAGTTCTGGGTTCGGCGGACTGCAGGGCATTGATAATACGCGCCCGCAGGAACGGTGGGGCTTCTGGTGTTGGAGAAGGTTGCTCAAGTTGCTCAATGAGCTTTGCTTGTTGTTGGTAATGGTCACGGCAATTTGGACAGTTAGCAATGTGAGTTTTCGTAGAACGAGGTAGTTCCTGATTATCGTCCAGTGCGCGATCAATTTTCCAACGATGAATTAGGCAGAACATGGTGCACTTCCTTTGTTGTAGTTGAGTTGTTGAACTGTTGGGATTGAGTTATCGATTTCGGGTTCTGGATTTATTTTAGCTTCGGATGATTCCAGAGCGGTTCCCAAATTTTTTCTGGCACGATGCAGCATGACTTTTACAGAAGTTTCGCTTCTGTTCATTATACGTGCTATTTCAGCGATACTCAGCTGCTCCCGATACTTCATCCACAGCACATCAAACGCTTCGGGTTTTAATGTTTGTCTAGCGACACGCCATAGGGCTGCGTGCTCTTCGGTTTCAGATACAGTTTGTGCTGGCGTAGCGTGATCAACCATACTCGAACTAGCTTCCTCAAGTTCGCAGTGTGTTACCCGACCGTGCTTTCGGTAATGACTAACAGTCAGGTTACGGGCGATGGTATAGATCCAAGTAACAAACCGGGCGTCACTACGGAAGAGGTGAAGCTTTTGCCATGCGTTCACAAAGGTTTGCTGGGTGAGGTCTTCAGCGTCCTGCCGTGAGGGTGCTTTTTGACAGAGAAAGTGAAACAATCTGGCCTCATGGCGGCCCACAAGTTCCTCAAAAGCGGCTAAAGAACCCTCTTGGCCTTTGCGGGCTAAATCTTCATCCGATATGTCTGACCAGTTAGCTATTTTAGTTTTTCCTTCAAATATTAGATCGGTCTAGAAATCGATTTTTCCGTCTTTGAGTTGCTTATTGGCCTCCTCAAGAATTGTCGCTACCGGGATTGCCATACTCATGCGAACCAACTGTTTCTCCTGTGAGATTTTGACGTCTTTGAGAAATTTCGCCGCCTCTTTGGCCATTGAGTTATCAGTATTACCAGCCTGTAGTTGGACGATGGCCAGAAGCCCTTGCATCATTTGCTGGATTTGCACGGCAAATTCGTCGTTAGCCGTATATAGGTGAATGTTCGTCTCAAAGTTTTTGTCCTTCTCACCCATTGTGATGCCGATTTTTTTTACGTTCTCCAGCATCTTAGCTTGGGGAGGAATGGGTAGTCCCTCAAGAGAAGCCATCCCCATGATGAAATAAGCATTGGGATCAAGTTTGAGTTCCTTGAGTTCCTTTCCTCTCAGGGTTTTAGTTTTTCCACCTAAAGTTGATAGGGCTAGGGAAACGTCCTCTTTAGTGCTCCCCATTACCAGAAGGTTTTCGCTGACGATGGAGCCGTATTCGCGCTCACCGGAATCTTCATCCCGCCAAGAATGTAATTTGTGTTTGCCTGATTTCTCGGTTTTGAAGGTCTTGTTCGCTTTGAGCAAAGTCAGCAGGTGTTCTTGATCGAACTTACCACGAATGAGTGCCACGCCGTTTTCATCGGGTTGCTCTGCATCCACATGCCCAAAAGCCGTTACATCAGCCAAATCCATTCGTGGATCAAACTTTAGCATTGCCGAAAGGGCATCAATGGCACCGGCATGTTCATCCATTTGCTTCATGGCAAACTTGCCCAGTTCGCTGGTTTTGAAACCATCGAAATCCATATGAATAACCCACTGGGCACTGGCGGGCACTTGCTTGGTATTCAGACCCTCCGCTGTGGCGTGAAACGCCAGTCCGGCGAAGGCGAGGGTGGTAACAATGATGTTTTTCATAGTTAAAGTGTGATCGTTCAAAATGCGTCGAAACGCCCCGAAAGGCAATTTCAAACGAGAATACGCATCGTAAGCCTAGGAGGTTACAGGGGAATTAATCCTCCTCCAAACCCTCCTTGAAGGCGTCCTTTAAATCCTGAGTAAACTTGAAGGTCGGAGCCTCGCGGCGCTCCTCTGGTGGCGGGGCGGGGCGGTAGGGGCGTTTGAAATACAGCTCGCGCCGATCTTCCTTGCCGGGCAGCACGGCAACCAGCTCCCAACCTTGGCGGCCGTGTTTCTCGAGTTCCACGTTCACGGAGTCTTTCCAGACACCGGGGAGCATCTTGGCCTCCCATCGGCGAGGGGTACTCATGGGGTCAGGGTAACGCCAGACCCGGAAAGCGCCAGCTTGAAGTGAGGCTACTTCGCCGCGTTCTCGAGCAACTCGATGCGGTCAGTCAAATCGGCAATCTTTTGATCCCGTTTCTCAATAGCGGCGGCGGTGAGCTCACTCATTTTCTCCAGAGCCTGAGCAAACTGCAGCATCTGTTCCTCGATTTGTTCATTCGTCAAACTCACGAGGTGAAATCAAACACGAATAAGGATAAAAAGCAGGTTTTAAATGATGTAGGACAACAAATGTCTAACATGCATCCATAAGATTCCCTTCAGATGATTTCAACTGGAGGGAATCAAAAAGAAAATGGAGCGAGTGATGGGCTTCGAACCCACGACCTTCTGCATGGCAAGCAGATGCTCTACCAATTGAGCTACACTCGCGTCCGTGAGGAGGCGCATTCTAAGGACTTCGGCCGCTTTGGCAAGCGGATTTTAGTCCTCGAAATCGTAGACCACCACTCGTTCGCAGCAGGGTTTGAAGACTTTTTCCACAAAGTCCACGTGCAAGGGGTGCTCCTGATAGGCGTCCTGCGCGGCTTTGTCCTCAAACACGAGGTTCAGCGCCACTTGGTAGGATTGATCAACCACATCACGGTGGCTGGAGACCATTTTCCCGCAGTGATAATGCAGTACGCCCGGGCAGGGCTTGAGGTATTGCTCTGCGCCGGCCAGCAGTTTATCGGTGGCATCGGGCACATCGGGTTTGGTCCAGAAAATGACGACGTGTGAAAACATGGCCGTGAAGATACGAAGGCCGGCGGCCGGCTACAACTGATTTTACCGAAACCAAAAATAACAACATGGACTTGCGGGGCGCGCCACCGAGGCGCATCATACCAATTCCGCGAGCTTCTCAAGCAGGAGACAAAATATCATGGCAGAAAAGAAAGCTAAGAAATCCGCCGGGGGCGAAGATGCCCGCCAGGCTAATCTCGACAGCGCGCTCGCGCAGATCACCAAGACCTTCGGTGAAGGCAGCATCATGCGGCTGGGCGATGCGAATGCGCGGTCCAGCATCGAGGGCATTTCCACCGGATCTCTTTCGCTCGATCTGGCCCTCGGCATCGGCGGGGTGCCCAAAGGACGCATCATTGAAATCTACGGACCGGAATCCTCCGGCAAAACCACGGTAATGCTGCACGTGATCGCCAATGCCCAAAAGGCTGGGGGCGTGTGCTCCTTCATTGATGCGGAGCACGCGCTCGACCCGCAGTACGCTCGCAAGCTGGGCGTGAACCTCGATGACCTGCTGGTGTCTCAGCCGGATAGCGGCGAGGAGGCCCTGACCATTTGCGAAACCTTGGCGCGCTCCAATTCCTTGGACGTGATCGTGGTGGACTCCGTGGCGGCGCTCGTGCCCAAGGCCGAGCTGGAGGGCGACATGGGCATGGCCACGATGGGGATGCAGGCGCGGTTGATGAGTCAGGCGCTGCGGAAGTTGGCGGCGATTTTGAATAAGGCTAAGACGACCTGTATTTTCACTAACCAACTGCGTGAGAAGGTGGGTGTGATGTTCGGTAGCCCGGAAACGACGCCGGGCGGTAAGGCACTGAAGTTTTACGCGAGTGTGCGAATCGATATTCGCCGACGCGAAGCGATCAAGGATTCGACCGGACAAGTGATCGGCAACCACGTGAAGACAAAGATCGTCAAAAATAAAGTGGCGCCGCCGTTTGCCGAGGCGGAGTTTGACATCATGTACAACCAGGGCATCAACCGAGAAGGCAGCATCATCGACGCCGGCCTGCGGTTTGGCGTGCTCGGCAAAAAGGGCGCATGGATTCAGCACGATGGCGAGCTGATCGGGCAGGGTGTGGCTGCGGCGCAACGCACGCTGTCGGACAAGCCGGAGCTTTGCGAGTTGATCGTTAAACAGATCATGGACAAAAAGAACGGCGTGGAGCCGGAAGAGGAAGAGTCTAGCGGAGACGAGGCCGCACCGGCCGAGGCTTCGGAACCCGCCGAATAATTTTGTCATGCGAACCCAAACTGTTTCCCTGCTGGCCTACCTGTACGCCATTGGGTGTGGTACTGGCTGGGGCAAAAATGTCGATACCCCAATCGTCCGCATCGAGAACACCGGCAAACCCTAGCCGCATCATGAGCACCAGCCATTCCGTTGCTGCCCACTTCGACGGCCCGTTTGAGGTCGATGCGCTTGAGGCGTGGGCGACCGAGGTGCGCAAGCAGTTTCCGGCTGAGGAAGTCTCGCTTGGGCTGGTCTTCACCACACCGCAATTTTTTGGGCATGCCACGGAGTTGCTGGAAATCCTTCGCGTGCACGCGCGTATCCCGCTGTTGCTCGGCTGCTCCAGCGGCAGTCTTATCGCCAATGCGCAGGAACTGGAAAAGGAACCGGGCCTTGTGCTGTCGTTGTATCATCTGCCGGAAGCCGAACTGAACGCCATCCGCTTTACGCAGGCGCAAGTAGAGCAGGGTGAGGCGGAGGGGTTTTGGCCGGAGGAAACCGGCGTGCAGGACAGCAACGGATGGCTGGTCTTTGCTGATCCGTTTCATTTGCACGGCGAACAATGGCTCAACCAATGGAACGCCGCCTGGCCCAATGCTCCCATCCTCGGCGGCCTGGCCAGTGGCGAACATCGCGCGCAGCGGACGCAGATTTATTTGAATGGCGACGTGTACGAGGACGGCGGTGTGGCGCTCAGCGTGGGTGGCGGCGTGGCGTTGCGCAGTGTGATTTCGCAGGGTTGCACGCCGATTGGCGAAACGTGGACCATCACGCGCGCCGAGCACAATGTGATTCACGAGATCGGCAACCGGCCAGCCTACGAGGTGTTGGTCGAGACGTTCGAAGCGCTCAGCGACACGGACAAGGAAAAGACGCGCGGCAACCTGTTCGTGGGCATGGTGGTGAACGAGTATCTCGACGAGTTTCATCGCGGCGATTTTCTCATCCGCAATCTCATCGGCGCCGATCCGAACAATGGCGCCATCGCCGTTGGCGCTCTACCGCGCGCTGGACAGACCCTGCAGTTTCAGCGCCGCGACGCCCGTGCTGCCGGTGAGGATTTTGATGAACTGCTACATCGCGCCAGTGAAACACTGGAGGACGCCACCGTGTATGGCGGATGCCTGTGCTGCTGCAATGGGCGTGGCAAAAACCTGTTTGGCGCCTCCGATCACGATGCCGGTCTGGTACAGCATCACCTGGGCGAGATTGGCCTCAGCGGCTTCTTTTGCAACGGCGAAATCGGGCCCGTGGGCAAGAGCAATTATCTCCACGGCTACACCGCTTCGCTGGCGCTTTTCGTGGAGAAGGCAAACGCATGAGCGAACCGGACGCGCTGCTGCACGATTTCCAATCCATCACCGAGCCCCTACGCTTGGAGGAACTCTTTACTCAGCCGCAACCCACCGAGCTGGAGATCGGCTGTGGTGACGGCGGCTTTCTCCTCGAGTACGCCCAACGCCATCCCGAGCGCAATTTTCTGGGCGTGGAACGTTTGCTCGGTCGCGTGCGCAAGCTCAGTAAACGTGGCCAGCACGCCGGTCTGAACAACCTGCGCCTGCTGCGCATCGAAGCGCGATATGTGTTGGATTATCTCTTGCCCGAGCTCGCCTTCAGCGCCGTGCACATTTACTTTCCCGATCCGTGGCCCAAGGACAAACACGCGCGCCATCGCCTGATCCAGCCCGACTTTCTGCCGCGCATCCGACGCATCCTCGCGCCCGACGGCGTGCTCTACCTGCGCACCGATGCTCCACCGTACTTCGAACAAATGCAGAATACTTTCCGTGACGCCGAAGGGTTCGCGGAGGAATCCACGCCCGCTTTCTTGTCGGAAATCACCACTGAATTCGAGCGCCAATGGCTCGCCGAAGGCAAGCGCACGCACTACGCGGCCTATCGCCTCAACAGCTGAGGCGTTCACACATCAATCACCGGGCCATCGTCATCATCACGGTCATAGCCACGCTTGTCCGGCGGGCGTTCGCGTGGTTGGGCGCGTTTGAAGTGTACTTTGGAATTACCTTTACCGCTCAGGGAATTGGCTATCAGCGTGACAATCGAAATCACCAGCGCGCCCCAGATTGCGGACCAGAAATCCTCTACCTCAAAGCCATTCACCAACTCGCCTGTGAGCTTGAGTAGAATGGCGTTGATCACGATCAGGAAAAGGCCGAGCGTGAGGATGAGCAGCGGCAGGCAGCCGAGCAATAACAGCGGCCGGAGGAATGCATTCAGCGCTCCGAGCACCAGCGAAGCGAGCAGCAGGTTGGCGGGGGTGTCGTAGGTGATGCCGCCAACCACATTCACGGCCACCAGAACGGCCAACGTGCCCACCACGAATTGGTGGAGGAATTCCTTCACCTTATCGCCGGACGTTTTCTCTTCCACGTTCATGCGCCTTGGGTGAGGAGGAACTGAGCGTTCTCGCCTTCAAGACCGGCGGCCTCGACGCTCGCGGGCAGCAGGGCGAACCCGCCGGCTTCCAGCGTCAACGGTTCCTCGCCGGCGTGAATGGTCAACGTGCCGTGGGTCACCGCCAACACGCGCATGCCTTCTCCCGGACAAAGCTGGGTTGCGGAATCTTCCAGCCGCACGAGGCTCAGATCGAACACTCCAGGTTGATGGGCGATCGGGGAAACGGAATGTCCTTCGGCAGCTTCCCATTCCGGCGTGGCCAAGGCGGGCGTGGTATCGGTGAAATCAATCGAAGCCAGCGCTTGTTCAACGTGCAATTCCCGGGGTTGGCCGTTGAGGCCGGTACGATCCCAATCGTACACGCGGTAGGTGGTGTCCGAATCCTCCTGAATTTCAAAAACCACCGTGCCGGCTCCCAGCGCGTGCAGGCGGCCGCTGGGAATGAAGAGCGCCTTGTCCGCTTCAGCAGGAATGGCGTGCAGGCAGTCGGCGAAGTCGGGTTGGCAAAGCCGTTCGGCGAACGCATCGCGGGTCATGCCTTCGGGCAGGCCGGCAATGATCCGGGCTCCGGGTGTCGCGTGGGCGATGTACCACGCCTCGGTCTTGGATTCCCCGCCAAGCGTGGGGGCAATCTCGGCCGGCGGATGGACTTGTACGGAAAGATCCGCCTCGGCATCCAGTAGCTTGGCGAGCCAAGGGAAGCGGCCGTTTCGATCCGGCACATTGCCCAGCAACTCCTCGGCGTGTTCCTCCATCAGCCAACGCAGGGAGAGACCCGCGAGAGGGCCGTTGGCGATGATGCTTTCGGCCCCGGGGCGGTCGCTGATTTCCCAGGATTCTCCGATGCGCTTATCGGCGGGCAACGGTTTGCCAAACAACGATTCGAGATTGCGCCCGCCCCAGACGCGTTCCTGGAAAATGGGCTGGAAGGTCAACGGGTAGAGCATGGGCTCAACCCTCGATGTATTTGCCGTGGCGACGATACTTGGCGTAGCGTTCCTGCAAGCGGATCTCCGGATCGATCTGCTCCAGCTCATTCAGGTTGCGCAACAACGCATCGCGCAGGGTGTCGGCCATGGCATTGTGATCGTTGTGCGCGCCGCCCAATGGCTCGGGCACCACCTCGTCCACCAGATTCAACTCGTGCAAATCGTTGGCGGTGATCTTCAGCGCCTCGGCCGCCTGCGGAGCAGCGGCGCGGTCTTTCCAGAGAATGGCAGCACAACCTTCGGGGCTGATGACGGAGTAGTAGGCGTTTTCCAGAATCAAGGTGCGATCGCTCACGCCAATGCCGAGCGCGCCGCCGCTGCCGCCTTCGCCGATTACCACGGAGATCATGGGCACGCTGAAGAGCGTCATCTCGCGCAGGTTAATGGCAATGGCCTTAGCAATGTGGCGTTCTTCGGCGGCCACGCCGGGATAGGCGCCGGCGGTGTCGATCAGGCAAACAATCGGCAGCCCAAACCGGTTGGCCATGCCCATGATGCGCAGGGCCTTACGGTAGCCTTCGGGATGGGCGCAGCCGAAGTTGCGTTTGATATTCTCCTTGGTATCGCGCCCTTTCTGGGTGCCGACCACCATCACGCGGCGTTCGCCTAGCATGGCAAAGCCGGCGACGATCGCGTGGTCATCATGAAAGAGCCGGTCGCCGTGCAGTTCGGAAAAGCCGCTGAAGGTTTTGTTGATGTAATCGAGCGAGTAGGGTCGCTGCGGATGCCGCGCCAGCTGCACGCGCTGCCAGGCGCTGAGGTTGGAATAGAGCTCGCGCTTCTTGGCCTCAATCTTCTCCTCGAGCTGCCGGATTTCATCGCCGATATCCAGAGGGACATCAGTTTCCTCCGGTTGTTCGCGCAATTCCTCGAGGCGGCGTTGCAGGTCGATGTACGGTTTTTCGAAATCCAGCAGGTGCTTCATTCGTGAGTAAGGGTAACGGCTCAGGCTGGGTTTGCAATCGGGAACTCTTCTCAGGTGAGCCAGAGCAGCAAAATGATCTCGGCCAGCGTGATGGCGCCGAGAAGGGCCCACGCAGCGGCTTCGCGGGCGGCGAGATTTTTCTGACGCACGCCGCCCAGCCAGAATTGCAGTTTGGCCGAGCCGAGCTCGATTTCGTCCCCGTTACCCAGTGGCGTGATCTCACCGGCCGGTTCACCATTGATCATGACACCGGCTTCGGGGTGGCGGCGCAGGATGAATTGTTGGTCGGCATTGACATCAATTTCGCCGTGTTGCTCCCACACGCCTTCCTCGGTAAGCTGCAAATGGCATCCCCTGCCGCGGCCCAATCGAAGCGGGAGTTGATCGGCTGACAGCACGTGTCCGGCGGCCGCGCCATGGCGTACTTGCAGTTGAACGAGGCTGGGTTTCGAGGAATTCATGTACCTCGATTTGCTCGCCACAACAGCCAGCCGCCAATGAATTGAAAGAGGAACACGGGAATCCACACGAGATAATGCGGATGCCAATGCGGTTTGCTCTCGAGCGCCTGGCCGAGAATGACAAAACTGTAGTAGATGAGAATGAGCACCAGCGCCATGGCCACGCCCGCGGTGGTCTCGCGACGGTGCGTGCGAATGCCGAGTGGAATGCTGATGAGCGTGAAACCAATCGCGGCAAATGAAAAAGAGCCCTGCCGATGCAGCTGCACTTTCAAGGGCATTTGGTTGAGGGCAAACCGGTCGCCGGCGCGGATGTCGCCTTCGAGAATTTCCAAAACCAAATGGGCCGGCGTCGCGTCGCCGTTGAAGCGCGCACGCCCTACAGAGTTATCGTCCCGCAGGATCTCCAGCTCCAATCCCTTTTCCGGTAGGCTCCGCGTGGAGTAATGCACGAGCGCGGTGGATCCGTTACTGTCCACATTGAGGACTTCGCCGTGGCGCTGCAATTCGCGCCGCAACTGGCCGAAGGTCAGGTAACTCAGCTTGGGTTTGAAGACGCGTTTTTCCATATCTGCCATGGTTATGGGCAGGATAATTTCGCCGCCAGCCATGGGCATCCATTCCGGTGCGGAAGGAAATGGCTGAGCTTCGGTTTCGGGTTCCGGCACGTCGTTGGTTGTCACTGAGTTGGTGGCGGGCGCTTCGGGCGGGGTTTCCTCTTCCTCCGGTTCATCTGATCCTCCGAAGATGACTGAGAGCTTGTCCGCTCGCACATTCACTTGGGCTTCGATCAGGCGGAAAATAAATTGCTTGGTGGCTTCATTGTATTCTACTTCACCGCGCGCGGCGCGCGTGCGCTGGATGAGTTCGCCTTGGTCCATGCGATTGAGCAGGATGTTCTGCATCGTCCAATGATGTGGATTGGCTGTATCGCGTTCGAGTTGCCCAATGTAGATCACGTGATCAGGGACCTCGGTGACAAAGGTGTTTTCCGACAACAACGCGGACGGATTGGTTTTGGCCAGGTCATAAACCAATTGCTTGTAAGCCGTGCGGCAGCGGGGTGCGATCTCCAGATTGATCAATGCGCATAAACCGCTCATCAGAAGACTGAATACAATGACTGGGGTCACCAGGCTGAGCAGGCTCACTCCGCCGGCGCGGGCGGCGGTGAGTTCCTGGTCGGCACTGAACCGACCGAAGACCAGTAGCATGGCCGTGAGTAACCCCATCGGCAGCGAGAAGGAGATCACAAACGGCACCAAGAGGCCGAACGCCTTGGTCACCCCCCAGAGCGAAGCTTGGCCTTTTACGACCAGCGCGAGCACCTCCTTCATGGCGTTGCCCATCATCAGCACGGCCGTGAAGATGCCCACAGTGAGCACCAGCGTGGCCAGCACCTGAGAGAGCAAGTACCGATGAAGCGTTTTCATGCCATGAGGCCCCCGGCCCCGGCGGGCAACTTAAGCGAACGCAGCGATGGTGTCACGTTGGGAGGTGGGGCGGAGGAGGAAAAGAAATGGTGGCTGGACCCGGGTTCGAACCGGGGACACACGGATTTTCAGTCCGTTGCTCTACCAACTGAGCTATCCAGCCACATCCGCCACGGATGCGACGGGCGGGCTACTATGCCCAAAATACCCGCCCCATCAAGCCCTTTTCCGCCCGATTCCTGAGCGCAAAATGCGGACCGCTCTTGCCTTGCGCCGGCGTTTTCCCTCACACTCCCGCTCATGCCGACCTACATTTACCAAACCATTCCCAAGAAGAAGGGCCAGAAACCCAAGCGCTTTGAGGTGGTCCAGTCGATGAAGGATAAGCCGCTGAAAAAACATCCCGAAACCGGCGAACCGGTGGAGCGGGTGATCACCGGTGGGTGCGGTGTGGTCTTTCACGGACCCAGCATCATGAGCATGAACGTGCCCCGCGGGCGAAAGTAAGCGCCCGCTTGAATGGCCCCCAAGACGGCCGCGTCTATTCTCCAGCCATGAAAACAATCCTGACTTCCCTTACTCTGGCCCTCCTGCTGGCTCCCGCGCTGCAGGCCGGCGATCACAAGAAATCGGCTCCCTCCTCTGAGGAACGCCGCATTCAGGACGCCCAAAAGCGTCTGGACGAAACGGCCCATAAAATCAACGCCGCCAAACGAGCGCTGGAGCTGCTCACGCGCCAACAGGAAAACAACGCCAAAAGCCTGAAGCAGTATCAGACCGATCTCGCCAACAAAAAAGCCGCCGCCGAAAAACGTGCCCGCGATGAAGCCGCCGAAAAACGCGCTCGTGAGGACGCCGCCAAAAAGCGCGCTCAGGAAGAGGCCGCCAAGAAACGCGCCCGGGATGAAGCTATTAAGAAAAAGGCGCAGGAATCCGATGCTGCCAAGCGCCGCCAAGCTCCGGTCAAGAAGCCGCAGCGCCCCGCGCCCAGCAAGGCCGAAGCTACTCTGGCCTCGCAATTGGCCGCCACCGAAAAAGCGATGGCTCAACTGCGCGAACAGCAGAATGAGCTGAGCGAAAAACGGTCTGCCATTTACAAGCAACTGATTGAAGTGAGAAAACGCGAGCAGGCCGCCCGCGCCAAGAAATGGGAGGCCGAGGAAGCCGCCAAGAAAAAGGAACGCGAAGCCGCCGCCGCCAAATGGCGTGCCGACCAGGCTGCTAAGAAAAAGGAAGCCGACGCACGCGCCGCCAAGTACAAGGCCGAGCAGGAATCCAAGAAGAAGCAAGCGGCTGCGGCCGCCGCCAAGTCCCGCGCAGATTTCCTCAAGCGCTTCGATCGCAATCGCGACGGTCAAGTCACCAAGGATGAAACCCGCGCCACCTTGGCGGAGGAAGCCAAGCGCCGCGCCGCCGAACGCGAAAAAGCGAAGCAAAAGAAGTAAGGCTTTTGGAAAATTACTTCAGGCAGCGGGCCGTATCGCCCGCTTTTTTGTGCCCGTTTTACTAGGGGCTAGGAATCAGGCAGGCAATCGCATCACATGCACGGGCGAATAGTTGCCCACGTAATTGCCTTCTTTGTCGAGACGCCGGCCGTTGCCGTTGCTGCCGCGATTGGTGCTGGTGAGGGCAAAATGTTTGCCGTCCGGATGCAATGCTACGGCGTGGATGTTGGCGATTTTGGTGTTGTTGTAGAACGGCTCTTCGGCACCCGGTTTGATGAAGAAATGCGTGCCACGTCCGGTCACACCGCTGCTGGCGCAAATGAGATATCCCTCCGGATGCTCGGCTACGTCCGTGATAAAGGCGTCATTTTCCACGCCAAATTGATAGCGCGATTTGGATTTGCCGGAGGCGTAGTCAATCCAGTCCAGCGTCGGGATCCCCTGCATGGTGCCGCCATCGGTGGGCGCGCAGCCCACGGCCATAAGCGTTTTGCCGCCGTCGAGAAACATCAGCCGCGTCAGCCCGCAGACATCCTGCAACCGCGTGAGTTTGAAGAATTCGTTGAGTTCAAATTCGCGCTCAATTTTGTTCGCATCAAAATCCCAAACGCGCACGATGCCCTTCATGTCACCAAACACCACGCGTCGGCCATCCGCCTGAAAGGTGAGTGCATAAATCTCCTCGGCGCCGCGCCATTCGGCGAGGCGTTTGCCTCGGGCATTCCACAGGCGTACGGCGCCATCGCGGCCGACCGTTGCGAGGCGATTGGTATGCACTGCAATTTGCCGCACCCAACCATCATGGGCATTGGGGATGCTCCAATGGATCTTCGGGGATCTTCCGGCAAAATCGCTGCAGCGCAATTGCCCCCAGCTGTCGCCGGTGTAGACGCGCTGCGTTTTGGGATCCGAAGGCAGGGCCAAGGCACTCAGCCAGCCGTGATGGCCGGCCACCGGGGCGACGGCTTGCCATTCGTTTTTGGTTTCCTTGCGCACCGATTCGCCTTCCTTGGTTTTTTCCCGAATCTCCACCTCCACCTCGGCGAGTTGCCAGCGATGCAGTTGCGCATCCATGCCGCCGGCCAGCAGATGCATGCCATCGGGACTGAACCGGGCGCAGAGCAATTGGCACTCGGGGGTTAGTTCCTGCACTTTTTGAGGATCGGGTTGGGGCTCGGCGTCGGCCATGTCAGCTCAATACTCCGGGGATGACGCCCATGTCGTCGTGCGCGATGGGCAGAGGTTGGTCGCCGTTTTCAAATTCCACATCGGCCGAATTGATGCCGAGCGCGTGGTACCAGGTGTGGAACATGTGGCCGATGTCCCACGCGTCGCCTTTTACAAAGGTCCCTTTGTCGTTGGTTTCGCCAATGACCGCGCCGCGGTTGATGCCGCCCCCGGCCAGTGCAATGCTCCAGGCCTCGGGCCAATGATCGCGTCCGGCGTGGCCGTTGATGCGCGGGGTGCGGCCGAATTCGCTCATGGCGATCACCAGCGTGTGTTCCAATTGACCGGTCGTTTCCAGATCCTCCAGCACGGCGGCGAAGGCTTGGTCGAAGCGGTTCACCAAACTCACCGTGCCGTTGAAGTGATCGCCGTGCGTGTCCCAGCCGTAGCTGTTGACCTTTACAAAACGGCAGCCGGCCTCGAGGAGTTTGCGGCCGATGAGCATGTGCTGGCCGAGTTGATGGTCGCCGTAGCGGTCCTTTTCCTTTTGGGGATATTTCGTGGTGTCAAAAATACCGCGCTGCCGCAGCAACACTTCGGCTGTGTCGAACACGTACGAGTTGGCCTCAGTGTTGGTTGAGCGGCGGGGTTTGGCGAAGTTCAGGTTCAGCGCATTGCGCAGTTCATTGCGGGCGGTGTCCTGCTCGGCAGTGACTGAATTCGGTCGCAGAAAATTCGGCGGCGGCTGGCCATCACCGAAGGCGAGCGAGCCATACTTGGGCCCAAGGAACCCGGCATCGGTTGGCTTGAACCCGCCACTGCCGGGCTTCACCCATACATACGGCGGCAGACCACTGGTGGTGGGCCCCAGCAGCTTGGCAATCGCGCTGCCGAAGTAGGGGTAAATGACGCCGCGATTAACCGGATCGCCGCGTTGAATGCGCGGCACGCCGGCCGAGTGCGAGTTATCCTGCGTGTGCATGCCGCGCACGAGGCAAATTTTATCGAGCTTCTTGGCCATGCGCGGCATCAGCTCGCTGACGTGCACGCCGGGGATCACAGAGGGGATGCTGCGGAACGGACCTCCAAACTGCGTGTTGGGCTTGGGATCCCAACTTTCCAGCTGGCTCATGCCGCCATCTAGCCAGATGAACAGCACCTGTTTTTCCTTTTGCTTGAGCACCTCGCCGGCGGCGGGCGAAACCAAGCCGCTCATTGCTCCCGCGGCCGCGGCGCCGCCCATCTGCCCCAGCCATTGCCGGCGGGATAGTGCGTGCTCGGAAGGGGTGCAGAGAGGGTTCATCAGTGGTTCACAAAAAATTCTGCGGAGGTCATCAGCGCCCAGGCAAGGTCGCCGAGGGCTTGATCGCGGTCGGCTTGTTTTTCCAGAAACGACTGTACCATCACCTGTTCGTCCGGTGTGGCCGGCCGGGAAAGGATTTGCAGAAACGCCGCTTCGGCAATGGCTGCCGGCGTCTTCAGCTTGGCCAAACGATCCACTAGATTGCCTTCGCGCCGTTGCAACAGCCACAACAGAGCTTCGTTGTTGCGCAGGAACAGGGCGGCCTTGAGGGTGGCGTTGACGGCCAGCTCCGGTTCGCGCGGGGCGTTGGCGAAGGTGGCTTGAAACAGCTCCTCGTACTTTGCCCGCGTGTGTTCATCTTCATCGGGCAACTGGTTCACGCGTTCGGTTTCGCCGGTGGCCAGCAGCACATTGCGCAGTAGCGCTTCGGCGGCGATGGGGCGTTCCTTGGCGGCGGCGAACAGTGATTCATCCGGCTTGCCGGTTGGCAACACGCTGCTGCGTTGGTAGGTCTGGGTGAGGGCCAGCTCGCGCAGGAGCCATTTTAAATCAAACTGATGCGCGGCCAATTCCTTGGCCAGCAGCTCGAGCAGCTCCGGATGGCTCGGGGGATTCTTGACGTGAGCCAAGTCCAGCGGCTCCACCAAGCCGCGGCCCATCATCAGGAACCAGGCACGGTTGGCAATGTTGCGCGTGAAATAGGCGTTGTCTTTGGTGGCCATGCGCGTGGCGATTTCTTGCAGCGGACTGAACTTCGGCGTGCCGAGAAAACGCTTCGCACGATCGGGTGCCTCCAGCCATTCCTCGCCCTTGGGAAATTCCGGGATCACCACTTCCTCGCCAAAGGGGACGCGCGGGCCGGTGGATTTCTGCGTCTCGCTGAACACCGAGCTATATTCGAGTTCATTTTTCAACAGCCCTTCGCTGACCCAGGCGACTTTGATGGAATCGTTGGCGCGCTGCAGTTTTAGGTTTTGATACGCGGCAAACAGGCCCTGGAAATCGACCTGCTTGTAGCTTTTCACCGAGAGATGCCGGTGACATTGGGCGCATTGCAAATCTACCCCCATAAACATCCGGCCCACGTCGCGCGTGAGGCCGGGATGGTCGGTGGGGTTTTGGCCGTATTTTTCAAGGCGCTTGGTGAGGAAATAGCCCGCGCCGCGTTTGGCTTCATCCTTGAAATCCGGCGCGATCATCTCGCGCACCATGGTGTCCCACGGTTTGTTTTTCCGGAAAGCCGTCTGGAGCCAGCTGTTCCAATGCTCGTCCTTGCCGCGGCGTTCCATAAGCATTACATGGAACCGCTCGGCCATGGTCTCGGCCCAGAGCGGATCGGCAAACAACCGGTCGATCAACCGCGCCCGTTTGTCCTTTGCCGGATCGGCGAGAAACTGCTGCACGCTCTTTGCTGTGGGAATGCGCCCGGTAAAATCCAGTGTGGCGCGTCGAAGAAATTCTGCATCCGAAGCCGGCTCGGCCAACGATTGGTCCCCGGCCTTGGCGGCAACCAGCCGGTCAATGGCTTGATATAAATGCTCCGTAGCCCGTCCGGTGAAGGCGGGCTGCAAGAGACAAATAATGACCAGGGCACGCATCAGCTTCTTGTGAGACGTTACCCCAGGGGCCCGTGTTCAACGGGCGTGGAGTTTACTCAGTGGATTCTTGAGGAGCCGGGGCGGACTTTTCGCCGCTCTCTGTTTCCTCACCGGTTTCGCCGGGTTCGCCTTCCTCGGAGGCTTCCGGGGCGGGCTTGGGCTGTTCGCCCTTCTTGGCGGCCTCGAGTTTGGCCAGAAATTTCTTGGGATCCTTTTGGAAATCCTCCACGCAGCCTTCGCAGCAGAACTTCACGGTCACACCTTCGTGCTTGTGGACGAAGGCGCCGCCCATGCTCTCGAGATCCTCATCGGAAACCAGACAGGTTTTGAGCGGATAATCGTCGCCACCGGCACTGGAAGTCTCCTTGTGCTCGCCCGGGCCGTGGTCCGGTTTGCCGTCGCCGTCGTGGTCGTGGTCGTGATGGTCGTGGGATTCGCCGCCACAGCCGAGGAACAGGCCGCCGGCAATGAAGGTCACAGGGATGAGCTGGAATAAGGTCTTCATTTTCATGAGCTCATTCTGCCGAAAGGAATGAGGGAACGCCAGAAATTTTGTAGGCTTCGCGGGATTGGCGGCCGGCCATTCCCATTGCTTTTTCACCGGTGTTATGGTTCAAAACGCGCCAGCACTGACATGTCCGACTACTCACTCGAGAATTTCGAACGCCCTCAGTTGGAGACGCCCAACGGTGAGCAGCGTATTCTCATGCACTCCTGCTGCGCGCCATGTTCGGGCGAGGTGATGGATGCCATGGCGGCAAGTGGGATTGAGACGACGATTTTTTTCTACAACCCAAACATCCACCCACGCACCGAGTACGAACTGCGTAAAGAAGAGAATATTCGGTACGCCGAGAAGCTCGGCATGGAGTTTGTGGATGCGGATTACGATACGGACAACTGGTTCGAGCGCGTGCGCGGCCTGGAGCAGGAACCCGAGCGGGGCGCCCGTTGCACCGTGTGTTTCGACATGCGCTTCGAGCGTACCGCCCTGTACGCCGCTGAAAACGGCTTCAATCTAATCAGCAGCACCCTCGGCATTTCCCGTTGGAAAAACATGGATCAAATCAACGCCAGCGGGACCCGCGCCGCCGCGCGCTGGGAAGACATGACCTATTGGACCTTCAACTGGCGCAAGCAAGGCGGGGCAGCCCGCATGATTGAACTCTCCAAGCGCGAGGAGTTTTATCAGCAGGAATACTGCGGTTGCGTCTACAGCCTCCGCGATACAAACGATTGGCGCCAACAAAACGGCCGCGAGAAAATTGAGCGCGGTGTGAATTTTTACGGCAAGGCGGACGTAGACGACGGCGAGTCCTGTCCAGAGGAATAGCGGCCCGAAGATCAAAGATAGGGAGAGTTCTCCGAGCGCGTCAAGGCTGCCTCGGAGAGACAGTCCTACCTTCCATCAAACCACTCATCGATTCGAGTTCATAAAGAATCAACCGCATTATTACAGGAAAATCGCCTCGAAGGCCAGTCGATCGCGTTGGTTACTAATGGGCAGTAAAAAAATAAATCCGTTTCCGTTTATGGATAATTCAAACCGGAATTGTCAAGAGAACTGAGAAGCAGCAGGATGACGGTGATCCATGTTACAAACTGT
>CAJWVY010000021.1 GCA_913048135.1 uncultured Verrucomicrobiales bacterium | reverse complement strand
GGCGGCGACGCGTGCAGCTCCCGGAGTGCAAACGGACGGGTGCGCCAAGGAGATCACGCCGGCGTCGTCGATGAAGGATTTGCCGCCAATGCCGGAGACGGAGAGGGATTCGTTCTGCAGATCCACGATGCTCAAGGGCGGTTGATCGGCATCGGGATGCTCCACGGCAATCCGCCAAGGCGCGCCATCGGCCTGCACGCCGCGGGCGCACACCGTGCTGGTGCCGCCATGGATCAGAAAATTTTCGAATTCGTTTTCCTGCAACAAGGCTGCTGCCTGCTCCAGAGCGTAACCTTTGCCCACCGAGCCGAGATCAAGCATGGCGCCTTCGGTGGCGAGTTGCACGGAGGTCTGTTCCGGATTAAGCCAGAGCTGCGGCCAGCCACAATGGGCCCGGGCCTCGGCGAGATCTGTTTCGGAAGGAGCGGCGCCGGTGTCATTCATGAAACGCCAGCAGCGCATCAGCGGCGCGAGAGTGATGTCGAAAGCTCCACGGGTTTGTTCGCCAAGCGCAACGCACTGCTCCAGGAGCGAAAAGACTTCCGGTGAAACGGGTACGGGTTCCTGAGCACCGCGGGTGTTGATATGGGCGATTTCGCTGGTGGGTTGATAGAGGCTGAGCATGCTTTCCAGCCGGGTGATTTCCGCCAGAGCCTCTTCGGCCGCCGCGCGCAGAGTGGCCTCGGCCGCGCCGTGCAGAGCCACCTCAAACCGAGTGGCCATGGCTTCGGCGGCGACTGTGACGGTTTCAGGCATGGGATAAAAAAAGGCTCCACGGTTGCCCGTGGAGCCTGTGAAAGGGTTGGCTTAGCCGCCGATTTCCTTGATCGGTCCGTATGGGCCATGGTCGATCTTGGCTTCCTCTTCGTAATCGTAGGCCTTGATCTCGCGGCCGGAACCATCGGTGATTTTGCGGGTCTTCGGATCGAAGTGGGCCATCGTGCCGCGGCGGTCGGCCACCTCGGCGAGGGAGATCACCGCCTGTACCTTCATGGCGAGGTCGATGCCCGCCACGGGCTCTTCGCCGCTGCGGATGCAGTCCAGCCAGTTTTTGTGGTGCTGCGGGGTGGTATTGCCGCTGGGCTCGAGGTTGGTGTAGCTCTCCGGATCAAACTCCTCGGCGAACGGACGCTCTGGCTTGTACTCGAGGCTGCTGCCGTTGGTGCTGAGATACATGGTGCCGTACTGGCCACGAATGGTCTCGTTGAGGCCCTGCTCATTTACGGACGAGCTGGTAACGATCAACGTCATGCCACTCGGGAACTCGGCGAGCACCTGGGTGTTGTCGCTCACATCGCGGTCCGGGGTGATCTTGCGGGTGCCGAGGCACACGACGCGGCTCGGGAACTCGGCATTGCCGGTGGCGCGCATCAGCGGGAACAGGCGGTGCGGCACGAGGTCGCCCAACAGGCCCGCGCAGTAGGGGAGATACTTGCGCCAGCGGAAGTAGTGATCGGGGTTGAACCCCATCTGCTTCATGTCTTCACGCAGCCAGCCGATTTTGCCGCCCTCGGTGGTCCACTGGATGTCGCCCTTAGTGGCCCAATCCTGCAAACGGTAGTTCCATTCGCCCTTTGGGTTGTTGCGCATGTAGGAACCCTGCGCGAGCACGAGCGGTCCCATTTTCCCTTGGGCGATCAGCTCGGCGGCTTTGGCAAAGTTGCCACAGCTGGTGATCTGGGAGCCGACCTGTACCTTGCGCTTGGTACGTTTCACGGCGTCGTAAAACTCAAACGCTTCGCCTAGGTAGCGGGTCATCGGCTTCTCGACGTATACGTCCTTACCGCTCTCCATGGCCTCCACACAAATGCGAGTGTGCCAGTGGTCAACTGTGGAGCAGACTACCGCGTCAATGTCCTTGCGCTCAATCACCTTACGGTAATCGGTGTAGGCCTCGACCTTGTCGTCAGAATTTTTGGAAACGAAATTCTTGGCATTGTTCGCGCGGTGGGTGGACACGTCACACACGGCCGCCTGCGCGATGTTGTTGGCCTCGGCGTTCTGGCGCATTTGCCGCACGTGCGCGCCGAAACCTCGACCGCCCACGCCGACGTAGCCGACCACGATTTTTTCATTGGCGCCCTTCACATTGGCCGAGGGAGCCTGGCCGGCGCCGTACACGGGCACCTTGAGGGCCGCGACGGCTGCTGCCGCCGTGCCGGATTTTTTCAGGAATTGCCGGCGGTTGTCGCCGGACAGGGATTGCTTTTTCTTGCTCATAAAAAACCTTTGGTTTGAGTTGCTCAAACGGGGCAAGACAGCATAGCCCCCCGGGGGCAATGGTCAACCCCAATCCTGTGAATGGGATTTGGTTGCGAGGCCGGTTTTTCAGCGGAAAATGCGCCGATGTTCGCCGCCGCCCATGCCCTTGCCCCACTGGATTGGGCGGTGATCGCGGGTTATCTGGCCGGCATCATTGCCTTGGGGGTCTGGCTCGGGCGCGGGCAGAAATCCACGCGTGACTACTTTCTCGGCGGCCGCGATCTACCGTGGTGGGGTGTGGCCCTCTCCATCGTGGCTACCGAGACTAGCGCGCTTACCTTTATCGGCGTACCGGCGATGCTCTTTGCCGAGGGCGGCAATCTTGGCTTCATCCAAATCGTCTTCGGCTACGCGATTGGCCGGCTGATTCTCGCCGTGGTGATGGTGCCGTACTACTTCAAAAATGAAATCTATTCGCCGTTTGCGCTCATCGGCAATGCCTTCGGCCAAGGCGCACACAAGACCGCCGCCGGCCTTTTCCTAATCGCCGGCACCTTGGCCGCCGGCGTGCGAGTCTTCGTCACGTGTATCCCGTTGCAACTGATGCTCGGCTGGGATGTGACCTCGGCGATCCTCCTCTTTGTCGGCTTGTCATTGGTCTACACCGCCATCGGAGGGCTCAAGGCCGTGGTGTGGACCGATGCCGTCCAGTTTGTGCTATTCGTGGTTGGCGGGTTGTTCGCATTATTTTACATCCCCACCCTCATCGATGGCGGCTGGATGGCGGCGATCGATACTGCGCGCGAAGGGGGCAAACTGGCGTGGTTGAATACAGAGTTTGCGCTGGGCGGTTCGTTCAATATTTGGATGGGCATATTCGGCGCGACCATCTTTGTGTTGTTCACCCATGGCATCGATCAACTTGTGGCCCAGCGTGTGCTCGCCTGCCGCTCCATTGCCGATGGCCGTAAGGCGCTGATCTTTAGCGCGGTGACGATCTTGCCGATGATGCTGCTCTTCCTGTTCGTCGGCGTAATGCTCTGGTCGCTGTACCAACACACGCCGATGGCCATCGAGATTCCCGAAAACGCCTTTGGCAAAAAACAAACCGACTACGCTTTCCCCATCTTCATGCTTACCGAGGTGCCCGTGGGCGTGAAAGGCCTGTTGCTCGTCGGCATCTTCGCTGCGGCCATGTCCTCGGTAAGTTCCGCGCTCAGCGCACTGGCGTCCGTGAGCGTGATGGACCTCGGCTTCGGCAAATCTGCCAAGGACGATGACGCCAAGCTGAAGCTCAGTCGTAAAGCGACGATATTCTGGGGCATTGTTTTGGTAGCCGTCGCCTACGCCAGCCGCGAAGTGGAGTCCGTAATGAACACAGCCTTCGCCCTCGCCGGCCTCACCAGCGGCGGCTTACTCGGTGGCGTGTTACTGGTACTGGTCCTCAATAAATCCGACGGCCGCCCGATCATCATCGGAATGCTCACTTCGCTCGCCGCGATGCTGGCCATCAAATACGGCCTCAAAGAAGCCATCCACTGGCCGTGGTACACCGTGATCGGTTGCGGCATCACGCTGATGTCCGCGATGTTGGCGAAGGTGGCTCTGGCTGAGCCGCGCCTCTCTCGTTAGCCGTTTAGGCTCAAGTGCCCTAGGGCAAGTAGACCGTAGAAGGTATATTCGCAGTCGAGATAATCGTCGGTCCAGTTGCCGTGGAAACCGCCGGTGGCGTTCCAGAGGGTGTCGATGAAGTCAAGGCAGCGCTCGGTTTGTTCCTCGGTCAGGCGCACTTCCAAGGCGGCAAGGGCGTGCAGGGCGGTGGCTGTGGTCAACAGGTCGGGCATGGGTGCTCCGGGGACGGCAACGAAGCCGCCCTGCGGATGTAACTGGGCACGGAGCCAATGGCCGACTTCGGTATTGATGGGCAGGTGCAGATTATTGAGCAGCACCACGGCACCGGCGGTGGGGTTGGTGGAGCCGACGGGGAGGTTGGGGTGATTGTTCCAGGCGTGATCGGGCGTTTCGAGGTGTTTGAGGCTTTGCAGAATGCGCAATGGCTTGGGCGGCAGCTTGCCTAAATCCTGATAGGCGCCCAGAGCCAGAAAGGAGCCGTAGGCGGTGCCGTGTTCGCGGTTGGGATTGTTGTCCCAGCCGCCGCAGGGTTTGCGGAAGTTTTCCAGCCGCTGCAGCAACGCTTTGCGCAGGCCCTTGGGCATGCGGTCGCGGCCGACAGTGCCCCAGCAGCGGGCTAGGCAACTGAGGTGCACCAGATCAAGGCCATCGCCATCGCCGTGGGTGAGGAGGAATTGTTCGACAGCGTCCATGTTCGGCTCGGCCTGAAACACCGCCAAGGCGTCTAGGCCGAACACGGTGTAGTAGAGATCGCTTTCGCCATCGCGATCACGAAAACCGCCATCCGGATTTTGTTGGGACGCGAGAAAGTTACGGACGAGTTCGGCGGCGTCGCCGAGCACCTTGGGCGCCACGCGCGCCACCTGCAGCATTTCGAGCCGCAGGCTCATCAGGCCTGCGCTACTTCGGCAGGGCTGGACTGACGTTGACGCACTTTTTCCAGCTCGCTGACCTGCTGGACTTCGCTGCACCAGCCTTTGATCTCGGTGTCGTTGAAAATCTTGCCGATCACGCGGCGGAGTAGTCCCTTGAGGTTGGCGTTCTCGAGATCGGAGAGCGAGCGGATGGCGAGTTCCTTGTAGGTGAGCTGCAAATCCTCGGCGCGTTTCACGGCCTTGAGATCGTGGTACCATTGCTCGATCTGCTCGAAGGTCACGCCCTCGGGCAGTTGCCGACACCATACTTGAGCGAGCTGCTCCTTTTGCTCGGCCTTGGCCTTCTCGTGCGCAACGGCCAGTAACAGCGTGGGGCGCAAACCGGCGAGGTCGTTGGTCTCACCGTCTTCGCCGAGGTCGGTAAGGTCATCGCGAATCTGATAGGCGATGCCGAGGTTTTCGCTGTACTGACCGATCACCTCGGAGGCCTCGGCGTACTTCTCGAGATCGGCGTAAATGGAGCCTAGTCGTAGGGCCACCTCGAAGGCGGGAGCGGTTTTTTGCCGGAAAATATCAAGTACTTGCGTGGACTTCAGCGGTTCGGGATTTCGCTGCCAAACCAGCTCCGCGCCTTGGCCACGACAGAGATGACGTTGGCCTTCGGCAGCCACGCTGAGCATGGCGGCCTTTTGCTCGGCGGAAACAGTCGTCTCGCCGATGAGCCGGTAGCCTTCGCCGATGAGCAGATCACCGACATTCAGCGCGACGGCGAGCCCGTGTTCCTCGTGCAGCGTTTTTTCGCCGTACCGTTCGGCGTCTTCATCCTCAATGTCGTCGTGAATCAAGGACGCCTTGTGGAAACATTCCACGGCTACGGCGATTTTCTTGAGATCCTCGGGAATCGGTTCGTCGGCATCCGATCGCAGCGCCTGAAAGGCCGCCACACTCAGGAAAGGCCGCCAGCGTTTGCCCGCTCGCGCGAGCCAATCGCGGCCGATCGCTTCCGTGTCACCTTCACCTTCACCCATGATCGCCTCAAGCGAGTCAGGCGCGAACCACGTGTCGACCTCGTCATGCAATGTGGAGAGATCCAGTCGGCGCGTTTTGTCATCGCTGGTGAGGTGAATGTAATCCCAAATCCAATCTTCATCGACGGTCGTATCGATACAGTCATCCTGCAGCAAAGGAATCGCCACGCCCGGCACTGCCGCCGCTTCCATGTAGGGAAAGGCGCGTTCCAAAACCGGGATGCAGGCCACGCCGACAATCGCGTCGATCTTGCCCGTTTGAATGAGGCTCATCACAATCGCGCTACCCTCCGCCACGAGCGCGGCGTAGCCGAGCTTCTCCGCCTCGTACTCGAGATCCTGAATACTGCACAGCCCGCAGCTCTTGCAGAGTAGGCCAAATTCATCAAACGGAGCCGGGCACTTGGCCTCCACGCGCAGGCACTTGGGCACCATCAACAGGCGCCGCTCGAACGGCACGGCCGCCAGCGTCTCGCGCCAGAGTTCGTTGTTGATGAGAATGCCGATGTAATCGCGGTAAATCTCCTTGGAGTTCAGCGCCGCGACCAGTTTGTCCGCGTGCTGTTTGAGATCCTCCATCGGCACCGGCGGCACGAGTGTTTGTTCCGCCACATAATGCCGCACCTCGCGCAGGATCATTTCCCGCTCCTCGCGAGTCTGCGGAATATTCTCACGCGGTTGCCGCGGCTTGCGCTGCGGCACCACTCGGGGAATCTTTAATGGCGCGCTGGATGTTGACATGCCAATCAAGCCGGACAAACCGGCGAGAATTGTGTGGGCGTGATTGTGCTGATGCGGCCGGAGTGTGTCGACTTAAATCCCGCTAAATTCTGTGGTTTCCAAAAATTGAACGGAATTGAGACGCGGTGATTAGGAGTAGTAGCATGGGCGAAATGTGGTTAGCAGAGGCGGCGTGGTCAAGCGGGCAAAAGACGTGACCCGCAGGCCAACGGGAGTATTTTGGCGACCGCAAACGTCTATTAAGCATGAGAAAAACACTTTTCGCTTCCCTGTTGGTGCTGGTGGGGTTGGTGCCGGTTCTTCAGGTCCAAGCCGGTGGGCTAATCATTTGCCATGATATCCGTATCCTGCCGCATCCCGTACCGCCGCGCCCGATACCGCCCCGCCCCCACCCGGTCTTTGCCCCGCTGGAATTGCGGACACAAAAGGTGGATGTGAAAATTGAGAACCAGGTCGCTCGCACAACCGTGGAACAGGTGTTCTACAATCCCAACCCGCGCCGTCGCGAAGGCACCTTTCTTTTCCCCGTGCCCAAGGGCGCCTCGATCAAGGACTTCCGCATGGACGTGAACGGCAAGCTCACCAAGGCCGAACTCCTGCCGGCCGACAAGGCGCGCAAGATTTACACGGATATCGTCCGTAGCATGAAAGATCCCGCGCTGCTCGAGTACGCCGAGCGCGATCTGTTCAAGGTACGCATCTTCCCTTTCGAACCGCACGGCAAGAAAACCATTCGGCTCACCTACAATCAGGTGCTCGAGAATGACGCCGGTCTGGTGGAGTATGCTTTCCCGCTAAACACCGCCAAGTATTCCTCCAAACCGATTGAGGATCTGTCCATCAAGGTGGAGCTCGATTCCAAGGTGCCGGTGAAAGCCATCTACTCGCCCACGCACGATGTGGAGGTGAAGCGCAAGGGCTCCAAGAATGCAGTGATTTCCTTTGAAGGCAAAGGCCAGCGGCCCACCACCAACTTCTCGCTCTTTTATTCGCCCAAACAAAAGGACATCAACGTCAACATCATCGCCCATCGAGAAGGCGATGAAGGTTATTTCCTAATGCTCGCCGCGCCGGGCGTGGACGCCGCCGAAGGCAAGCCCACTGAGAAGGACATCGCCTTTGTCATCGACACCTCGGGCTCGATGGCCGGCAACAAACTCGAGCAGGCAAAGAAAGCCTTTCAGTTTTGCGTCGCCAACCTGAACGATGGCGACCGCTTCGAGGTGCTGCGCTTCTCCACCGAGACCGAACCTCTTTTTGGCGGCCTGCAAAAGGCCAGCTCCAAGAACCGCGAACAGGCCGTGGACTTCATCAGCGGACTCAAACCCATCGGCGGCACTGCCATCAATGACGCACTTGCCAACGCCCTCAAACTACGACCGGCCAAGGGCGATCGGCCGTTCGTGGTGATTTTTCTCACCGACGGCCGACCCACCGTCGGTATCACAGGCGAAGGGCAGATCGTGCAAAATGTCGGCAAAGCCGCCGGCAACACGCGCGTGTTTTGTTTCGGTATCGGTACCGATGTTAACGCTCATTTACTCGACAAGATTACTGAGGAAACCCGCGCCAGCAGCACCTATGTTACACCGCAGGAAGATATTGAGGTAAAGGTCTCCAGTTTCTACACCAAGATCAAGGAACCCGTGCTCGCTAATCCCAAGCTCGAATTTTCCGACGGCATTCGCGTGACCAAGCTTTATCCCAATCCTTTACCCGATCTCTTTCGCGGCGAGGAGCTCGTGCTTGTGGGCCGGTACAAAGGCAAGGGCGACGGCGACGTGATGCTCGAAGGCACCTTGGCCGGCAAGAAAACGCAGCTGGAATTTCCGGTCACCTTCCCCGCTCAGGCCGATCACGATTTCATCCCGCGCCTCTGGGCGACACGGCGTGTGGGCTATCTACTCGATGAAATACGTTTACGCGGTGAGAATAAGGAACTCAAAGACGAGGTTACAACCCTCGCCCGCAAATACGGAATCGTCACGCCTTACACCGCGTATCTGATCATCGAGGATGAGCAACGCCGCGGCGTGCCCGTCGCCCAGCGTACCCTGCGGAATTTTGAGGACGACCGGGAGGTGCTGGCTCAAACCCGCAAACAGTTCGAAGCCTTCAAGAGCGAAAAGGCCGGTGACCAGGCCATCGGCAGCGCCCGCGCTGCGCAGGCATTAAAGGAAGCCAAGAACGCGCTGACCGCCGCCAACAACAGTAACCGCGAAGCCCAGCAGGCAAACTTCGGCTTTGCCTCCGGCGCACCGCCGGCACCCACCGGCCCCGGCCAAGGCGGCGGAGCCGGACCGCGCTTCTTTGCACCCGCCAAAGCCGGCAACGCCAATGGCCGCGCCCGTGCAGTGTCCCAGCCGATGGAATTCGCGGGCGGCAAAAACTTCACGCAAAACGCCCAGTTTTGGGTCGACAGCGATGTGCAGGCCGCCGAGGTCGCCAAGGCCAAGCGCAGCCGCATAGCCTTCAACAGCGACGCCTATTTTAATCTACTCGCTATGGAGCCCAAAGTAGCACAATGGTTGGCTCTAGGCCGGAATGTACAGTTTGTCTTGAACAACACCATATACGAAATATACGAGGAAACCAAAAATGCAGATAACTAGACTAATCCTTACCGCATGCCTATTGGGCTTTTGCATCAACCTTCCTGCTCAGGAGGCTGATGAACCAAAACGAGTTTTTAAGGCCCCTAACGGGAAACCGTTCCCAATACATTGGGGGCAACCGCCTCTAAGGCAAACACGAGATTTGCGTGCCCTGCCTGCCGGCTACGGGCGTGGTAGTGGAACATTGGCTCGCTGGATCCAAGAGAAGTTGGATAACGACGCGAAAAAAGTCGGTGCAAAGCCAATGCCTGCTCCACCAATCCGGCCGCCTGCAGTTTTTGACCCGAACGCCAAGGCGATGGAGCAGGCAAAAGCAGATACGGCCAAGGTGCAGGCTGCAATCAAGCTATGGGAAAGTATCAAAACAAAGTGTCAGGGTAATTATAGTTACAAGGTGAGCTTTTCCAGTTGGGTTGGGTTTGGCCATGAGACAACTATCGTGGTTGAAAACAATAAAGTTACTGAGCGTCACTACCGTTCATTTAATCGGCGTCCCAAACCGGTTGCTCCCGGTGCAGGGGCTATTCCTCCACCTGAAGGCGAGCACTACTTGGAAAAAGGACCTCAGCTTGGAAAAAATAAAAAAGGGGCACCGGTGAAGACATTGGATGAGCTTTACCAGATAGCTCTGGCCACCGCCAAGAAACCGCTAAAGCAATTCGAACGCCGTTTCATTCGTAATGATAAACAGGGCTTATTGGTTTCTTGTTATATTATGGATCGTCGGATTGCTGATGATGCCCCTCGCAATGGCTTGGTTGTTTCGAGCATTACGCTTGCAAAGGATGACGCGGCGAATAAGGAGGCCGTGGGTAAGTTGCGGTCTGCTCGAATTCATGCCCTGAAGACGGAAATCACCCGTTTGAAAGACTTTGCTCGGCGGGCACGGTTTACCCCCGAAGGTCTTGCTAAGCATAATGCAAAGGTAGCTGAGTTGGAGAAGGAACTCACCAATTTACAGGCTGGGGTAAGTGATTCAAAAAACAAAAAGGTGTATCGGGCACCCAACGGCAAACCGTTTCCTACTCACTGGGGTGCTCCACCTTTGCGGCAGACTAGGGATTTGAAACCGTTTCCTGGTGGGTATGGTCGCGGAAGCGGTACTTTGGCCCGTTGGATTCAGGAAAACCTTGATAAAGATGCTGCCAAGGGAGGCAATAAGCCGACCTCAAAAATATATAAAGCCCCTAATGGTAAGCCTTTTCCTGCTCGTTGGGGTGCGCCGCCTCGCTTGCAAACTCAAGATTTTGGACCCTTACCCGGCGGTTATGGAATGGGGAGTAGCACTTTGGGTAATTGGATCAAAAATAGTATGGCTAAGGACGCAAAAGCGGGTTTGAAGCCCGCGCCCGGGCATCAGTCAGGAACTCCGTCATTTGAGGAATGGGTGAAGGGCGGTAAGAAAATTCCGGCAGGCCGCGTTTTTACAGGTGGCTCACCTTGGTTTAATGAGAGCACGGGAAAGCGTCGCTCAGATGAGGAAGTTTACAAGATGCTCTACGGTCGAGGTCAAGGTGGTAAACCCATCAGACCGATGCCCATTAAACCAGGAGGGCGTAAGCCGTTCCCTGCTCACTGGGGTGCACCACCTCGCATTCAAACCAAAGATCTGCGTCCTCTACCTGGCGGCTACGGGACGGGCAGCAGCACGCTCGCCGGCTGGATTCGGATGAACATGGAAAAGGACGCTAAGAAAAAACGTCCGAAACCGAGCAAGGAATTTGATGCCCGCCATCCTGTGGGGAGCTTCGTGCCTGGGCGCTTGTTGGTAGGCATGGAAAAGGGTCATACTCAAGAGCAGTGCCAAAAAGTACTCGCCGGGGCTATCCCCGACCTCAAGGTGACCAAGGGAATGTTTAACAACACTATTCTGGTAATTTCTTTGCCAAATACGATCAATGAGGAACAGGCCATCGCTGCCTTGAAAAAGGTGCAGGGCGTTAAATACGCTGAGCTTGATGGGGTTGTCTCAATCCAAAGTGGAGCTAAGCCAGGAGTGGGAGTCGGTCCCGGAATCCAAATTCAACCGCGCATTCAGCGCTAGGTTAAGGTCAGGAAGATTGACTATCCAAAGCGGCTTTGGCCTTGGCTTTGGCGACTTCCGCTTTTTTGGCAATCTCGTCGGCACTAGGGAGGCTTTGCAAGACCTCGAGAGGGATATCGATATCAGCCTCTGCAGCAAGTTTGGTTAGGCATTTGGTGCGCTCACCAAGAGCTTTATCTGAGCTACGCTCTTTAGAGAATCGGCTGCGTGAGCGCTGGCTGCGGTCGCGCAGCATCTGGTACACATCCCCACCGAGCAGGGCAGAGATATCAATCTTCATCTTCTCACGATTCAGTTCGCCATCGCTCACCACATCGCCGTTGATCGGGCCACTTTTGTATTTGGGAAACATGATCGCCGCTTCGGGGCATACGCGGCTGCAGGCGGGGCAATTGGTTTTGCAGTTGTCGTTGTTCTGCACCTGGATCTGCTGATCCTCATCCGTGCCGTACACATCAAACAAACAAAACGACAGGCATTGCATGCAGTTGGTGCAGCGATCGAAATCAATGACCGGAAACCACGGCTTCCATTCGCCGTGCTTGGCCGATTGCGTGGACGCACGCTCGGTCTCGACCAGCGCCGTGATGCCCTCGGAATCGAGTCCGGTGATATCGCGAAACGCCACTGTCACTGCGCCATTCGCGTCCTCTGCCTCAGGTGCCTGACCGTTTTCAAACCGGCCGAGCACGAGCAGCGCGCTGTCATCCGCCGGGGCCACTGCGCCCGCGCCGGCGCAGGTGACTGCATAGCCTTGCTCCAGGAGCGCGGTGACCGTGGCCCCGCGATCCGCGGCATTCAGCGAGGCGGCGCCTTCGCCCTCATAAAGGACAATGCGCAAAGTGGTTTCGTCTGCGATTGCCATCGCTTAAATTTTCTTTTCTCCTTCAGTTGCCGCTACCGAGCCATCGGCGGGTAGATTCGGATCCACCGTATCGTTCAATACCGCGGCGGTGGCGTCGTCTGCCGATAGCTCGCGCATGTTGACCACTTCAGTGCGGTCCGAGGGCAGGCCAGCCTGACAACTGCCGAAAAGCCATTTCACCGCGCGCGGATAACAGGCGGCAATCTTCACCGGCTCCTCACCGGCGGCCAATCGCTTCAGCGCCGGATCGCGGCGCGCGGACATTTCACACAAATCCGCCACTGCTTCAAAAGCCCGGCCGGACTGGCACAGGCCATCCAGCACACCCTGCTTCACCTCATCGGGCACCACGCGTGCGTAGTTGCAGTGACAAAACAAAATGCGGGGCTGATCGGCCATGAACAGGAAAGACTACGGGCGTTGGCGGGATTTGCCAATCGCGGAAGTCAGGCAAGATCGGTGACGCGGTGGGTGGGTTCGGGTTTGCCGGGGCGGAAGTGTTCGAGGTGATCCAGAGTCGCGGCAAGCTCGGCTGGAGCAGTCGCGAGGGCGGTTTCCACGGCTGTACGGAGGGTTTCCGGATCGCCTTCTGCGCGGAGGTTGATGATGAGCTGACCACTTTCAATGGGGGCATCCAGATCAGCGGAGAGTTCGGGCACAAAATCATTGCGCACTAGATTGATGATGGCGACGTCTCCGCCGAGCCCGGCATCTGGGCTAAGGGTCATTTTGAGGTGGGCGATCTCCGCGTCCTGTTCGCTGAGGTACGCCTGCATGGTGGCGGCAAATTCTTGCAGTACGGGGCGCGCCTCGAATCCTTCGGGGTCGGCCAACTGTACGGTTGCATTGAGCCAGCCGAGCAACGCTTCGCCTTCGGCGTACACTTCGTAATCCACCTCCATCACGTTGCGCGCGATTTGTTCGGCGTCCGTGATGCTGGCAAACCAAGTCTCCAAACCCTCGCCGGTGCGCGCGGAGATTTGCAACACCTCTGCGTTGGAAAATTCCTCGGTGAGCTTGGCCTGTAGGTCGGCAAGGGTGTCGGGCTCGAGGAGATCGGTTTTGTTGATGACGATCAGGTCGGCTTCCTCAAGTTGTTTGCGGTAGATATAAATGACCTTCTCAGAAAACTGCCCGCCTTCGCTCAAGCCAAACACACGCGCCGCGCGCACAGGATCAACCAACACACTGAGCGGCGCGATGCTGAAGTCGTCGCCGTACATGCGCCGGAGTGGATAGGTGACTGTGGCCACGAGATCGGTGCAGCTGCCCACCGGTTCGGCGATGAACACATCCGGCCGTGTGCTCTCGGTAAGCTTGCCGGCGGCATCGACCAGTGAATTGAACCGGCAACAAAAACAGCCGCCGGGGATTTCCTCCGTGGCAAAGCCCTTGGAGCGCAGCATCGCGGTGTCCACCAGCTCTCGGCCTTGATCGTTGGTGATCAAGCCCACCGTGCGGCCGGTCGAGCTCAGGTGTTGGGCCAGTGCGGCGACGCTGGTGGTTTTGCCGGCGCCCAGAAATCCGCCGATCATGATGTAGCGCGCTTTACTCAATGTCTGTGCCTTTCTCCGCTTGTTGTTGCTCGAGCATCTTGTCGATGGTGCTGTTCAGGATAGCGGCGTAGCCCTCGGCGTCGACGCATTTATCATCGAGCGTGCCGGCTACTTCATAAAGCCAGCCGTCCTCATAGGGCTTGCGGTTGATCAGCGCAATGTTCTTTTGTAGTGCGGGATTGGTACCGCGAAATTCTCCATCGGCAAAGGCGTACACATCGCTGATCGCCTTGAAGCCCTCCACCCAGCCAAGAATCTGGCCGGGTGCTACTGGGCTGTTGGGCTTCACCTCAAAGCCATGATCCACCATATCGCCCAGCATGCGCGTGGCAAATTTTGTGAAGCCAATCCGCAACACACCTTCCACCTCACGCGTCCAGAAATGCGACGGGCTATACCGACAATCCAGCGGCAGCCGTGTCGCAAAATGCGTGCGTTTAAACAAAAGCGTGTTGCTGGAGCCAGCCATCAGCCGCGAAGGTTTCGGATTCATCGCTCAGAGGCAAGCCACAAAAGGCTCGAATGCCGCCCATCGCCGCGTATCCTGCGGAGCCCATGCTGTACTTCGACCATAATGCCACAACGCCACTATGCCCTGCTGCGCGGGAGGCTTGGCTGGAGGCGAGCGAGCAGTTTGTGGGTAACCCCTCAAGCCCACACCGGCTTGGGGCCCGGGCAGATCGCGCCCTAGCTGCCGCACGCGAGCAATTGGCGGCTTACTTGGGCTGCGGCCCGCTGGACATCGTGTGGACCTCCGGCGCCACTGAATCCAACAACCTCGTCATGCATCATTACGAGCAGGCGTTGGAGCCGTCGGAGGAAGTGTGGCTCTCGGCCATCGAACATCCGTGCGTGATCGAGGCGGCCCAATGCCATTTCGGCGATCGCGTGCGCACTCTGCCCGTGACTGCCGGCGGCGTGCTGGATGTGGATACCCTGCGCGTGCGGCTGACCGAGCAACAGCCAGGCCTCATCGCCGTGATGGCCGCCAACAATGAGACCGGCGTGCTCCAGCCTTGGGCCGAGGTCCACGATTTGTGTCTCACCCACAAGGTCCCCTTCTTCTGCGATGCCGCGCAATGGATCGGCAAATTGCCGGCGAAAGGTTTGGGTGAATGCGATTTTGTTAGTGGTTGCGCGCATAAATTTGGCGGCCCCAAAGGTGTTGGCTTTTTGAAATGCCCGAGCCAAGGCCCCGTGCGTTCTCAGCTCGTTGGCGGTCCACAAGAGGAAGGTCGACGCGCAGGCACGGAAAATGTTGCCAGCGTTCTTTCCATGATGGCTGCGCTGAAAGAACGCGAGACGCTTTTGGCTGAGACCGACACACAGGAGAAGGAAGCTTGGCGCAATGCCTTTGTGATGAGCCTGGTCGGCGCGAAAATCTTGGGTCAAGGCGAAGGCCGTTTATGGAACACCGTGAGCGCGCTCCTGCCCGGCGATTGCCGCGCGCGCTGGGTGGTCAAGCTGGACAAGGCGGGGTTTGCCGTCTCCACCGGCAGCGCCTGTGCCAGCGGCAAGGAGGCTCCGAGCCACGTACTCACCGCCATGGGCGTGGCTGCAGACGAAACCGACCGTGTCGTCCGCTTCAGCAGCGGCTGGGAAACCACCGCCGAAGACTGGCAAGCCCTCGCCAAAGGCGTGCACACGGTGGGGCGGGAATTGGCCGTTTGAGTCCGGTTAATTTTCCGGGTTTCCGGGCGGCAAAAGTGAAGGAGAGTCGTCAGTGCCCGGAGGGAGTGGCGAAAGGCCAGGACCTTCGGGGCCAATTTCACTTCCGGGAGGCGGCAGACCTAGGTCGGGCCCAAGATCGACATTATCCGGATGAAATGGATTTGGTTGCTCCACTGGTTTCTGGCCGGTTACCAGAAACAAGATGGGGATGATAATTCCTGCGATGACAACACCGATGGCGGGCTTTTTATCTTTAGTCGAACGGAAAGCCAAAATCAGCCCGATAACTATGGAGATCACCGCGACAATGACCATCAGGTAAACCAAGCCTTTGAAGAGCTTGGTATCGGCTTCCCATGTGGTGATTGTTTTGGGTTGGTCTTCGGCTAGCGGATCGATTTCCTCACTCACGCCGCGAGGCCATTGCTGGTCGGTGTGCATCCACCAGAGTTTTTGAAACAACGATTGAGCTTCGCCTTCATCCTTTTGGCGTTCGGGATTCAGGATGAAATAAAAGCCCGAAACCAAATACACCGCCAATAGCGGCGTAATAAAACAGCCAAGGTACAGGTGAATGCGGCGCAGATATTTCACTTATTTGATCTCGCCGGGCAACGGAATGAGCAGCTTTTGTCGAACCAAAAGGCGGTTAGGGTCCAGTCCGGGGTTGGCCTTGAGGACCTGTGATTGGGTGACGCGGCCGGATAACCCCTCGGCCTTGAATGCGGCGTTGTAGGCTTCGAGGATCGTGCTGAGGAATTCGCCGGACTGGACGACATGCTCGCGCGCTTTGAAGTCGGCCGGCGCAGGGTTGGTACTGCCGTTGTGTCGTGGGGTGGCGGGCGGCGCGGCAGCGAGTTTCTTGACGGTCTGCAGGATGGCGTCGATTTGTTTGTTGGTGACATCCAGGTCGTTGAGCCGGTTTTTATCCAGCTCCATTATCTTGGCAGCCAATTCATCGATGGATTTATTGCTGGCAAACTTTAGGGCGTTTTCACGTTTCAACGTTTCGTTGGCCGTACGCAGTGTGCGCACCTCAGTTTCCAACGCCATCACTTTACGGATCTGTAAATTGTACGCGCCCTTCAGTTCCTCCATTTCGCCGCGTAATTGGCGGATCTGTTCGAGGAAATATCGGTCCGATCCCGTGGTGCCAGGCGTGGCGGGTGGGGTCTTTTTGGTTTTGGGAGCTTTACCGGGTTTGGATGCGTTCTTAGGTTTGGATTTCGCTGAAGCAGGTGGTTCGGGGGTGGGTGGCGTTTCCTGAGCGGCAATGAGGAAAGCACCAAAGCCGACGACAGTTATCCAAGTGGTAATTTTTAACTGACTCCTCATGGGGCAAGCGTAGGTTCGTGGTTCAGGTTTTTCAAGAATCAACCCAACCTATTGAACGCTTTTCCCTTCCCGAATCTCCCAGCAATTTGCAATCTGCGCCTGTGATAATCCGCACGGCTCTTCAGGAAGCCACGACCGCCTTAAATACGGCTGGGGTGGAAAACGCCGCGGCCAACGCCGAATGGCTGATGGCCGAGGTGCTCGGCTGCCCTCGGCCGGAGCTTCCGTTACATTGGTCAGAAACGTTGGGGGCGACCCAAATCCAGCGGTGGCAATCCCTAGTGGACGGCCGAGTCGACCGCATCCCGTTACAGCATTTACTGGGCACGGCGGAGTTTTGCGGATTAGCATTTGAGATAAACAGCTCGGTATTGGTGCCGCGCCCGGAGACCGAGCTGCTCGCAGAGGCCGCGTGGGCGGTGGCAGCGATCAAGGAGGAGTCGGTGGTGTTGGATATCGGAACAGGCAGCGGTTGTCTGGCGGTTTCAGTGGCCGTTCATGCCGAGGAAACCACGATCCATGCACTGGATATTTCCACTGCCGCTATCAACGTGGCCCGTGCGAACGCCGAACGGCACGGAGTGGCGGAGCGAATTATCTTTCACGAAGGCGACGCTCGCGTGGCGTTGCCGGGCACTTGCTTGTTTGATGTCATTGTTTCTAACCCGCCCTACATTCCCTCGGCGGAAATTGAATCCCTTCAGATTGAGGTGCGGGATCATGATCCGCGTCTGGCGCTGGACGGTGGCTTGGATGGATTGGAGTTTTACCGAAGCTTGGCGGTTAGTTGCCTGTCGCGGCTGCGGTCGGATGGGCGTCTGTTGCTGGAAGTGGGAGATGGCCAAGGCGAGGTGGTTGCGGATTTGATCACAGCCCAAGGCGGACGCGTGTTGGAGATTCTACCCGATCTGAATAACATCGAACGGATCGTGGTTGCCTCGTCTGACAATTCATGAACAATTCCCTCTTAGGAGTTTCCCCCCATGGATAGTTTGGAAATCAAAGGCGGCGTGCCCTTGCACGGCGAAGTGCAAATCAGTGGTGCCAAGAATGCCGTGCTGCCCATTTTGGCGGCTACACTGTTGACCCGCGAACCTTGTGTCATCCGCAATGCGCCCAATCTGGCTGACGTGAAGACCATGTGTATGATCCTCGAAAGCCTCGGCGCCACCACGAGCATTGAGGGCGGTACAGTTACTGTGCAGGCCGCCAAGGTACGCGATTTTGCGGATTATGATTTGGTTCGCAAAATGCGCGGATCGCTCTGCGTGTTGGGCCCGTTGTTGGCACGCTTGAAAAAGGCGACCGTATCCATGCCGGGCGGCTGTGTCATTGGCACACGCCCGGTTGATTTACACCGCAAAGCCATGGAAGCGTTGGGGGCCAAGGTGGAGATCGACAAGGGTTACATCGTTGCTAAAACCCGTAAACTTGTCGGTGGCGAAATGTTTCTGGGTGGCCGCGCCGGTCCCACCGTGCTGGGGACTGCCAACGCGATGATGGCGGCTTCTCTGGCCGAAGGCATCACAGTGATCGAGCAGGCGGCCTGCGAACCCGAAGTGGTGGACTTGGCTAATTTTCTGAGCAGCATGGGCGCGCAGATTCACGGTATTGGATCGCCAACTCTGACTATCACCGGAGTCAAGGAGCTGGGCGGTGCCGAGCATGAGGTGATTCCCGATCGTATTGAGGCGGCCACCTACGCGATTGCCGGAGTGGCAACCAAGGGTGAGGTAACCTTGAAAGGTGCGCGCGCGGATCACATGAAGGCCGTGCTCGAAAAGCTTCGCGAGAGCGGCGTGAAGGTGGAGCAATCTAAGGGCAACCTGACCTTCAAACGCGGTCGTGGCCTGCACAGTGTGCATGTGACCACGCTGCCGCATCCCGGATTTCCCACCGATGTACAGGCGCAGATGATGGCTTTCATGACACAAACCCCTGGCATCAGCATTATTACCGAGCGCATCTTTGAAAGCCGCTTCACGCACGTTCAGGAAATGGAGCGATTGGGTGCGGAGATTTCTATTGAAGGTCCCAGTGCCATTGTGCATGGGGTGCAGAAACTCTCCGGGGCCGAGGTAATGGCCAGTGATCTGCGCGCCAGCGCAGCGCTGGTGATTGCCGGCATGGTGGCCAAGGGCACGACACGTGTGAGCCGAATCTACCACCTTGATCGTGGTTACGAAAACCTGGATGCTAAGTTCAAGAAACTTGGCGCCAAAGTGCGTCGGGTGGCGCAGTAGCCGCTTTGGGCTGGTTGAGGGCGTGTTCTTTGGCTAGATTGCCAAAGGAATCGGAGCCCGTTGCCGGCACCATTTGTTTGAAGCCATGAAGTATCAGACCGCCAAGTTTGCCGATGGCATGTTCAACATCACCTGCCCGCATTGTTCCAATGAAGTGGCGGTGGACGAAACGCAGCTCGGGCAGATCAACGCCCAAATGGGTGGGCGCTACCCCTGTCCGATCGGTAACTGCGGGCAAGAAATTCACTTTCCCAACGCGGAGGAAGCCGAGGCGTTGAAAACCGGCGGAGCCGCTCCGGCAGCAGGGGAACCAACTCAACCGGCGCCAGGTCCGGCACCCACTGCGGCGGCTCCGGCACCGCCACCACAATCCAATCCCGCCGCTAAGCCCACTCAGCCGCCGGCTGAACCGCCGGCCAAACCGCAGGAAGTGCCTGCCGCTGAACCTAAACCCGAAGCGGCTCCTTCTACCGCCGCGTCTTCCAGTGAGGCTCAGCCCGCACCAGCCGATGAAATCGTCATTGGTTTTGGTGGCGGCACGACGGCTACCTTGGAACGCGAGGCGGCCTCGTTGCATAAACTTTCGGTCAAGACGATCCTGCGTTCGGAATGCGCCAAGGCGAAAAAGGATTTTGATGAGGAGGTTTCCAAATTCCTCAGCAGCATTGATGAGGAAAACCTCGTGGAGGTGCATCCGGTGCAGTACACCGAAGATGATAAGAAGGGCAACGACTTCGGGTTAATGATCCTTTATAAGATCGTGCCCGAGGAGGATTAGCCAAACAAATCAAGCTGCGGTGACGGGGTGAGGTCGCGCAGCTTCTTTCGTTCCGCTTTCGGATTGATATCGCCTTGGCGACCGCCGGCGGCAGTGAGATCGGTTTCCTCAAGGTTAGCGAGAATTTCTTTGGCGCGATCGAGCACCGGTTGCGGAACGCCGGCCAGGCGCGCGACTTGAATGCCGTAACTTTGATCTGCGGCACCTTCCACAATTTGCCGGAGGAACACCACGGCATCGTTGTACTCGCGCACGGCAACATTCAGGTTGAACACGCGCGGCAGGCGGTTGGCGAGTTCGGTAAGTTCATGGTAGTGCGTGGCGAACAGGGTTTTGGCACCGAGTTGTTGATGGAGATGTTCCACGATCGACCACGCGAGACTGAGGCCATCGAAGGTGCTGGTGCCGCGGCCGATTTCATCGAGGATCACCAGGCTCTTGCCGGAGGCGTGATGGAGAATGTTGGCCGTCTCGCTCATCTCGACCATGAAAGTGGATTGACCGCGCGAGAGATTGTCGCTGGCGCCGATGCGCGTGAAGATGCGGTCGAGCAAATCCACCCGCGCTTCGGTGGCCGGCACAAAGCTGCCGGTGTGCGCGAGGAGCGCGATTAGGGCCACCTGCCGGATGTAGGTGCTTTTGCCGGCCATGTTTGGGCCGGTGATCAGGGCGATCTGACGTTCTCCATCGAGCTCGGTTTGGTTGGGTACAAACCGTTCGTCGATCAGGGTTTGTTCCAGCACGGGATGGCGGCCTTCGCGGATCTCCAACACGCCATCGCTGCCGACTGTTGGCCGGCAATAGCCGTGTAATCGGGCGGTTTCGGCAAAACCGGCCAGCACATCCAGCTGCGCAAGCGCCTCGGCGGCCTGCTGGATGGTGCGCAAATGTGTGAGCACGGCCTCGCGCACCTGTAGGTAAAGTTCGTACTCGAGCTTCTGACTGCGTTCCTGCGCGCCGAGCACTTTGTCTTCCATCTGCTTCAGTTCATCAGTGATGAACCTTTCCGCGTTGGCGACCGTTTGTTTGCGCACATAATGAGCGGGCACTTTATCGAGATGTGTCTTAGTCACTTCGATGAAATAGCCGAACACATTATTGAAGCGTACTTTCAATGACGGAATGCTGGTGGTCTCCTGTTCGCGTTGCTGCAGTTGCGCGATCCAGTCCTTGCCTTCGCTCGCGCCGCCGCGCAGTTCATCGAGTTCCTGGCTAAACCCTTCGCGAATGATGCCGCCATCACGCAGGGCCAACGGCGGCTCATCGATAATCGCGCGCGCGATCAACGCCACTACATCCGGCAGCTCCACGAGTTGCTCGGCCAGTTGCGAAAGCAACGGCACATCATTGGCATCGCGCAACTCGAGTTCGCTTGTTTCACCCAATGTGTCATGAATGAGCGAACGCAGTTGTGGAAATTGTTCGATCGCCAAACGCAGGTTTAATAAGTCGCGTCCGTTCCCCGTGCCTACAGAGAGACGCGTGATGGTGCGTTCCAGATCGCGCACTTCACGCAGGCGTTCACGAAAGCGTTCGAGACGTGCGCAGTCTTCCACCCACGTTTGCACGGCGTGCTGTCGCGCATGAATGGTGGCGGCGTCGGACAACGGTTGGGTCAACCAATCGCGGAGGCGCCGTGCACCCATTGGAGTTACTGTTTGGTTAACGGCACTATAAAGGCACGCGGCATTCGGCGCATCGCGTGTTAGCGGCTCGAGGATCTCAAGGTTGCGCAACGTGGTGCCGTCGAGCGTTAGGAACTCGTCGTTTTGATAAAACGTCAACGGCCGCAAATGCGCCACATCGCGCCGCAGCGTGTTCACCAAATAATGCAGCGCACCGCCAGCCGCGCCGGTGGCCGCATGGCGCCCTTTCAGGCCAAATCCGTCGAGTGATTGCACGCCGAAATGATCGCGCAATGTGTACTCTGCTGAATCGGCTGCAAACACCCAATCCTCGTGTTCATTAACCACCGCCCGAATTCCGCTCAAAGCCTCAAAAATGCGATTTTCCTCTGTAGGATGCACTATTTCGGCCGGTTTCAATCGCTCCAGTTCGGCCTGAAGGGCGGTGTGGGAGTCCACTTCCGTGGTCCGAAAATCGCCCGTAGTGAGGTCAATCACCGCCAGCCCAAACACCTTCCCCTGTTGGCTCAGGGCGGCGAGATAATTGTTGCGTTCGGCGGTGAGAATCTGCTCATCGAAGTGCGTGCCCGGGCTGAGAATTTGCGTCACCTCACGGTTGACTAATTTGCCCGGCACCGCCTCCTCGGTCTGCTCGCACATGGCCACCTTGCAGCCGGCCTGCAGCAGCTTGCCGATGTAGTTGTCCGCGGCATGAAACGGAATGCCGCACATTGGGGTGCTGCCGCGTTTAGTTAAGGTGATATTTAAAATATCAGCACCGACCTTGGCGTCATCAAAAAACAGTTCGTAAAAATCCCCTAACCGAAACAACAACAACGCACCTCCGGGCAGTTCGCCTTTGAGGCGATGGTACTGCGCCATCATAGGCGTTTGTTTCGCAGCCTTGGCCATGTGCAAAACGCTAACTGGAAAAAAAATTTTGGCGAACAGAAACCTTCCACTGTGCAAAACGTGTGAACATCTGCTAACGTAAACGTAAAAAAGAACTATGCAAACATAGGTAAAGTAGTGTATATGCAAAACCGAATCGCATGCGTGCGATCCAACATCAACCCAAAGAAGGAGGTGAAGCTTCATGGCCGCTAAAAAGAAAGCCAAGAAGAAGGTAGCTAAGAAAAAGGCACCTGCTAAGAAGAAAGCTGCTAAGAAAAAGGTAGCTAAGAAAAAGGTAGCTAAGAAAAAGGCACCTGCCAAAAAGAAGAAAGCTGCTAAGAAGAAGGTAGCGAAAAAGAAGGCGCCAGCGAAGAAGAAGGCTGCAAAGAAAAAAGCCAGAAAGAAGAAGTAGTCTCTTTTTCGCAAAGACTATTTCCACACGGCGGCGGGGGTTTCCCCGCCGCTTTTTTGTTTCCGCCTTGATTTTCCTCTGTTTGGCCGCAACGTAGCCTCATGTCCTGTTTGGTTTTCGATATTGAGACTTCGGCCCTGCCGAGGGAACATTTTGATGAGGCGCAGTTGGAGTATTTGTTTCGACCCGCGGAAAATATGCCGGATGAGGCGGACCGCGAACGCAAGCGGGAGGAGATCGGTCGCCAGTTTAATCTCTGGCCATTCACGGCGCAGTGCGTGTGCATTTGCATGATTAATTCGGATAGTGGCCGAGGCAAGGTGCTCTATTTGTCCGAAGACTTTGAGGAAGGGCCCGAAGGACCCATCGAATACGTGGCCTGCATGGACGAAGCAGAACTGCTTTCGCAGTTTTGGGAGTTGGTGGCTAAGTACAACAAGGTTTGCACCTTCAATGGGCGTGGGTTTGATGTGCCGTTTCTGTACCTGCGCAGTGCCGCACTCAATGTGCCGATCAGCCGGAAAGATTGGCTGGGCTATCGTTTTCAAACTGAGCCGCACTGTGACTTGGCTGATCAATTTACTTTTTACAACGTTGGCGGTTTTGGTGGCGCGGCGCGGCGGTTCAATCTCGATTTTTACTGCAAGGTGTTTGGCATTGATTCGCCCAAGGCCGAAGGGGTGACTGGTATGGATGTGAACGATCTCATGGCAGCAGGCCGTTACAAGGAGATTGCCGAATACTGTGTCCGGGATGTGGTGGCCACTACGCGGCTTTATGAGATTTGGCGGGATCGCCTTGCGGGCGTGAAGTAGACCGCTAACTTGGGCTTGAGAATAAGCCCGAATTGTGTTCCTATCATCACACCTAGCGCGTTGCCTACCAAGGCTGTGTGATGTCGTCTACACCGCAAAATCGGCGGGAGTGGGTGGAGTCCCTGCAAGGCCCGCTTAAGCTCCCCGAGCGTTGGCATATCCTGCCGCATGAAGTGCTCTTCATGCTGGTCACGGGCGTGATCTGGCTGCGGGTGGGTTGGTCAGCCGGCTTTAGTCAATCGAGCGCCATTCTATTCTTTTTCTACACCTTGTCGCTGGCGAGTGTGATTACCTGGTGCCAGTTGCATCCCTCTCCCTACCGATGGCGTGTCCGTTTGGGTGCCACTCTGTTACTGAGTGCGTTGACGTATTTTTCCCTCTCCACAGCCGTACCGTTGATGCATAACCCCGGGGGCTTCGAGACGATGATTTGGCATCAGGACACGGCGTTGGCCCAATGGGATGCCGCATGGCTGGGGGATTGGCCACGGCGTTTGATGGAGCTGGCACCGGCCGCGTGGGTGTCGGATGTGTTCATGGCCTGTTACTTGTTTTTCTTTTACTACATCATTGGCGGGCTACTGTATTATTTCGTGAAAGATCTGAACGTCTTTCGGGCTGCTCTGGTGGGGTTCGGCGCAGTATATGCGCTGGGTTATGTGGGCTACATGCTGATGCCGGCGATTGGGCCGTTGGAGGAGATGGGCGCGCGCTCAGGCGGTTGGCTCACAGAAACAGGCGGCGCATTTATTTCCCAACGCACCAACGGCGTGGATGTCTTCCCCAGCATTCACATGGCGGCGTCGTTGTTTTTGTTGATGTTCGATTTTCAGCATCGCCGTGCGCATTTCTGGTGGGTGCTGGCGCCGACGGTGGGATTATGGATCTCCACCGTGTATCTGCGTTATCATTACGGCGTGGACCTGTTGGCCGGCGTGGTGCTGGCTTTTGGGTGTGTGTGGTTGACGCGTTGGTTTGCTCGGTCGCGTTTGTGCGCGGAAGTGGAGGCGGAATGCGCCGCGCATAGCCGGAAGGCTCACGTCCAAATCTGACGGTCCAGAGACCGATACTGAATGGCTTCCGATACGTGGGCGGCCGTCAGTTTTTCTGAGTGCGCCAAATCCGCAATGGTACGGGCCACCTTCAGAATGCGGTCATACGCCCGCGCACTCAGATCCAATTCCTCCATGGCGCTGCGCAACAACTGGCGCGCCGGCTCATCCAACGTGCAGTGGCGTTGCAAATCGCGCGGTTGCATGCGTGCGTTGCACGCGGGTGCGCCATGCCAGCGGCGCTGCTGGATATCGCGGGCAGCAATGACTCGTTCGCGGACGACAGCACTGGATTCGCCGCCGGCTTGCGCGTTCATCTCGCGAAACTTCACCGGCGGCACTTCCACATGCAGGTCAATACGGTCTAGCAACGGGCCGGAAATGCGCCCGAGATAATTCTGGATTTCACGCGGGCTACTGCGGCTTTCACTGGGCATCTTGCCATCCGGCGTAGGATTCATAGCGGCGACCAGCATGAATTCGGAAGGAAAAGTCATCGTGCCCGCGGCGCGGCTGATGGTCACGTGCCCTTCCTCGAGCGGTTGGCGCATGGTTTCCAAAACGCTGCGTCGAAACTCGGGCAATTCATCCAGAAACAAAACGCCATGATGCGACAACGAAATCTCACCTGGCGAAGGGTTAATGTTGCCGCCCAGCAACCCAGCATCACTGGCCGTGTGGTGGGGAGCCCGAAACGGCCGTTGCGTCACCAATGCCTGATGCGGCTCCAGTAAACCGGCCACACTGTGGATACGTGTGGTTTCCAGCGCTTCATTCAAGGTAAGCGGTGGAAGGATGCCGCCCAACCGCTTGGCCAGCATACTCTTGCCCGTGCCGGGTGGGCCAATCAAGATCAGGTTGTGGCCGCCGGCCGCGGCAATCTCCAAGGCCCGCTTCACCGTTTCCTGCCCCTTCACCTCCTGCAAATCGCCGCCGTTGGCTTGAGCCTTTGAGAACAATGATTGGGTATCCACGCGTACAGGCAGGAGAGGCGAGGTGCCGGCCAGAAACTCGACCGCCTCACGCAGGGTCTTCACCGGGATCACTTCCAGCCCCTCCACCACGGCGGCTTCGGGTGCATTATCTGCGGGCACGAGCAATCCCCGACGACCCTCGGCGCGTGCCGTCAACGCAATGGGCAATACACCTTTCACCCGGCGTAATTGACCGGTCAATGCCAGTTCCCCCACCAGTGCGTACAGCTCCGCGCGTTCGGTCGAAGCCTGTTCACTGGCCATCAACCACGCCAGCGCGATGGCCAGATCGAAGCTTGGCCCTTCCTTGCGTAGATCGGCCGGAGCAAGATTGATGGTAGTTTTGCCTGGCGGCAAATGATAGCCCGAGCTGGTGAGCGCCGTGGAAACGCGGTCTACCGATTCGCGCACTGCGGCATCCGGCAGGCCGACCACGATAATGCGCTCTTCGCCGGGTCCCACATGCACTTCAACCTCCACTGGTGACGCCTCCACACCACGCAACGCTGCCGCATGAACCTTGGAGAGCATGACCTATGATAAATCTACCACCAAATATAATTCGGATCTGGTTTCGGCATTTCCCCGTGGGGAGGAGGAGTAATCCATTTTAGCATTTGTTGTGTCGGCGGAAATACAAACTCCCTCGCATGTCCATCTGCGTAGAGCATAATATGCCGTGCCTCACCATCCTTTGCGTGCCAAGCATCTTCGCGATCGTAAGGCCAGTTCCAGTCGCCTTGTATGATTTTATTCTTTGGTTTTGAAATCTCTGATTCACGCATAGAAGTGCCTTCGTAGGATCCTTCTTTCGCAGATTTTTCCCCCAATACGCGTTTTACTCTAAACATGTCATCAGCCACTTGCGGTTGGTAACTATTTCCAAATGAATCCCAGCAGGAATGTACGTTATAAGCACCACCTCCGGTGTCTGCCGGGTCATGAAAGGATTTGATCGAGCCAATATAAGCATTTAGTGGACGCTCCTTTTCCGGGACAGAAGCTCCGTAAAGATTGCCAACAACTACCGGCAACGGACCACGTGGGCCTTTCGAGTTCCCCGTTTTACCGCCGACTCCCGCAGCTCCCCGAACTACAGGATACACCCCATCGTTGTCGGCAAGATATGCAGCATAGGCTTTTCCGATGGCATGTTGATTTTCAATGCTCTGTGCGATCTTTTGTTTTCTTCGCGTTTCACCGAACAGAGCATTACCAATTGCCGAAGAAAGTCCGGCCAGGTGGTTGGTAATTCCAGCCAGATTGGTGGACGAACTAGTCAAATTGGTGGACGAACTAGTCAAATTGGTGGACGAACCAGCCAGATTGGTAGACGAACCAGTCAAATTGGTGGACGAGG
>CAJWVY010000020.1 GCA_913048135.1 uncultured Verrucomicrobiales bacterium | reverse complement strand
CGCCTTGGGCGATGACAAATCATTTGGCGTGTCACTGCGTCAAGACCGGACGCAAGCTAATGCCCGGGCAGGTGGATTACGTGGGGCATTGGCATCGGCCCTTGGGCCGGCAGGGTTTACCGATACCTCCATCTCCGGTGCCACATCCGGGTTTAATTATTGGGGATTCCTTGGGTCTAACTGGGAGGTTGCCGTGAATGCGATTGAAAACGATTCCCGCGTGACCATGCATTCGCGGCCGCGCATCCAAACCTCGCATGCTGAGCTGGCTGAGCTGTTCATTGGCGACACGCGGCCGGTGGTAACCGGCACTATTACAGACATTAGTGGCGGAACTAGTTCGCAATATCAGATGCAGAAATTTGGCATTACTTTGGAAGTGCGGCCGTTCATTAACGAAGAAGGTCTCGTGGTAATGGATTTGGTTCAGCAGATTCAAGATATCGTTGGCTCACAAACCATCAACGGCAATAGTGTTCCCATTACCACCGATCGGTCGGCTAACGCCAAGGTAGCCGTGCGCGATGGGGAGATGATTGTGCTGGGAGGGTTTATCAAAACTAAGACCACCACCTACGAGGATGGCGTTCCCGTACTGCGCGATGTGCCGTTGCTTGGGAAACTCTTTGAGAGCACGCGTGATGTGGATGAGCGCAATGAATTGATTGTGCTAATGCGGCCCACGGTTTTGAAGACGCCTGAAGCCGCCGCCGTGAAGGCCATGTCCGAGCAATCCAACCTGCCGGGTATTGATCTGGCCAAGGATGAAGAGGAGCGGCTCACTGAAAAATACCGCGATCTGGTGGAGGAACTCCGCCGCAAACGAGGCACTCCGACAACTCCAGAGAATCCGGATTTGCCTTTACTGCCAAAAGACGGCCCTCTGGTGCCACAGTTGCCCTGATCACCGTCGGCCATCGTACCACCAGCTGCAGGCCTTGGGATCGCCCAAGGCCCGGCCGCCGGTGAAAGCCGTGGCGATCAGAAGGCGTACCAACTCCCACGGTGAATAAAGCGAGAGTTTGCGGGCTGATGTGATCAGTGGCTGGCCGGTGATGATGTGCAATCGTTGCTGTCGCCTTCGGCCATGGCGCTTGAGGCGTTCGGCAAACTCGAGTTCTTCAGAAGCATAAAGGGTCTTGGAAAACCCTTCCAGTTCGCGGAAAGCTTTCGTGCGGCAGAAAAAATAGGAACCGGCCGGCCAGCGCATTACCCGACTGATCCAATTCCACAAATGAACCCAAAAAGCCGCCCACAAGGGGACGACTCCCATGGTAAGCGTGGAACCGCCACCGAGAATATCCGATTGCTGCATTGCTTTGCCGGTGGCCGCGAATAACTCCGGGCTCGGTTTAGAATCCGCATCCACAAAAAGGATCCAATCTCCTCGGGCTGCCTGACCGGCTGCATTCCGGGCTCGGGCGATTTGGTTTTGGGATTCAAAAACCACCCGCGCCCCGGCGTCTCGCGCCAGTTCGGCGGTGCGGTCGCTAGAATTATTGTCGCACACTACCAGTTCCCAGTCCCAATTCATGGCCTCAAAGACTTTGGCTGAATCCTGAATCGCTGCCAGTGTCTCGGGAAGGAGCTTTTCCTCGTTGAAGGCAGGAATGGCGATGGTCAAATGCACGGGCGAATGTCACCCGATTCGCGGTGACAGGCAAGCGGGCAACATGCTATCCTTCCGCCAGTTGAGGGATGGTGCAGCCTTACTCCATCGAGCCTCTTATGGAGGAGGAGACGAGCTCCAAACGCCGGTGGAAACGCTGGTTGATTGGGGGCTTGGCGGCCTTGGTGATTCTGCCGCTGCTCGCGTGGCAGGTTGTTGAGAGCGAATGGTTCTTGCGTCGCGTGATTTTACCGAGAGTGAACGAGTCGATTCATGGCGTCATCCACTTTAAATCCGCCGATTGGTCACTGGGCAGTTCGCTGGAACTGCAGGGAGTGACCCTGCACGCCGAAGGTCAGGCGACGTGTCTTAAGGTGAAGCATGTGCGGGTGCGGTATGACTTGGGCGAATTGCTCGATGGTCGCTTGCATTTCCACGAAATTTTTCTAGATGAACCGACCTTAACCGCTACGCAGGATCTGGAGGGACGAACCAATCTGGATCCGTTTTTCCAGAAATCCCCTGAGAGCGGCGAGACAAGCACCGTGGAGTTGGATCTGGTGACGATTACCGGCGGCGGTATTCATTTTTCCAAGGAACTGCCCGATGGCTGGAAGCAGATTGTCCGGGCAAACAATCTGAAAATAAATCTCGAACACCTTGGCAATGGCCGTGATCAAGGCAGTGTTCGTTTGGGATTCGGATGGGCCACCGAATGGATGAACGGCAGCAAAATGACCGATCATCTCAAGGGTACGCTTGATCTGAATACCAAGTTGAATTTGGACGAACACTGGCAGCCCAGTCGGTTGGATCCGAAAGGGAAACTTCTGGTTCTGGATACCAGTGAACGGTTGGAGGAATCCAAAGGGCTGGTGGCCGATTTCGCCGCCGCTTTTACTGGGAATCAATTGGAGCGGTTAAGGCTGATCTTCAGTCGAAAGCCTGATGAAATTACCGGCTCAGTTGAACTAGGTAAATTGAATGTATCGGGCCCTCTGAACCTTGCGGTTGGCGAGGCAGAGTTGGCGGTTGCGATTCAGGATGTGGACCAAAGCGTTTTGAATCTGCTCGGGCAATCGCAGAAGCTGACCTTTCATCAAACGCGGTTGAGCGCGACCAATCATCTGACGGTGAAGGATTTCGGCCGTACGCTGCGGCTGCAGGGCAAGATGATTTCCGCGCCGCTGCAACTGACCCATCGGTTGGCGAAGCTGCCGCAATTGGATTCGCTGGAGGCGCACTATGATGTGACCTATCAGCCTGAAGCCCGGGCCGTGCATGTTCATGCCTTCGGCCTTGAATCCAGTCATCAGAACAAGCCCTTCCTGAAAGGCGCACTGAAACAGCCGCTAGCCGTCAGTTGGCAGCAAGGCAGTAAATTGAATGCGCCGGATTCGGAGTTCGAGTTGACCATTCATCCGACTCAACTTGCCGATTGGCAACCGTGGCTGGGGCGTTATGTGCGCGAAGGTGAATTAAGCGGGGCGTTCACCATGGCCGTGCAACAAGCCGGGCGGCACATTGAGTTTAGTGGCTCCACTAAGGTTGAAGGCATGGCCGTGCCAGACGCGCAAACCACCCGGCCACTGGGCAATGGACAATTCGACTGGGCCGGCACAGTGAACGACTTGAAGGATCTGCAGTTTACCCAATGCAAACTGGAGATTGGGACGCCGTTGCAATCCTACTTTACCTTTGATGGTAAGCCGCGGCTGAATCTGCACACGCAGCAGTTCAGCGAATCCAGCGGTAAATTGACGGCACATCTTCCCACATTGCTGGAATGGTTTCCTCAAACTGGGGTGCGCAGTGATGCCGGTGAGCTGACGTATAACGGAACTTTTTCCGGCGGTTTGACCCAAGGCGCGCCCTTCTCCTGGGTGGGGACGCTGGATTGGGCCAACATTGATGGACAGTTTCAGGAGCAACCCGTGAAAAGCCTGAATGGTTCGGTTCAGTTGGATTGCGTGTTGGATAAAGAGCAACGGCTCAAGATTCAACGTCTCGAGGGGGATGCGCAGCTGGCGGAAAAACCCTTGATGGCCAAGCTGGATTTGAGGGGAGATTGGAACCTGCGCACCGGTCAATTTGCCTTTAAAAAAGCTGAACTGATTCAGGCGGACTTGGCGTTGGCGCGGACGCTTTATCCGTTTCCCGAAGTAATCTCGGGCGTGCTGAATGCCAACCTTACCGTGAACCATAAACCGGGCGATAGCACACTGTTGCGGGGCGGCTTGGCTCTCGCCAAGGGGCACATTGCCCAATGGCCTCAATGGATTTACGGACGTCTCGGTGAACTGGATGCGACCTTGCACTGGCAGGAAGCTGGGCGCTTTCACGGTGAAGTGCGCCATGTGCAACTGCAGGCCTTTGATCCGACCCGCCCAGAGCAGGGCATCGGCCAAGTGAGCGGCGCCGGGAAGTTTGATCCGTTCAAGGGTGAATGGGAATGGACCCTTAAACCTTCCAGACTTGAACACGCAATTCTGGCTCCCTTGGTGAATCGCACCAATTGGCTAGGATCCGCGACTCTCCAGTCGGGCATATTATCCAATCCCAAGCCGCTGCAGCTGCAATGGAACGCCAAAGGCGATGTCGCGGTGAGTGGCCCGGTGCATATTGCCAATGCCCGCCTTGAAGATTCGCAGGGCCAATTGCCCAAGGAGATTTTGGGCGCACATTTGGAGTTGGATCTCGCCTCCACCCGGCATCCTGCTGGCCGATCGTGGAAGGCTCGTCCGGACGCCAACAAGGCCGTCTTCACATTGGCCAATCAACCCGCTGGCACGGCGGAATGGAGTGGCGAATACACGGCCACCAATGGAGTGGGGCAAGTGGCGTTTGATGTGGCCGAGGTGGATCATCGCGTGTTTCAACTCGTGCCCGAGCCTTGGCGCGGCGGAGTGGATCTCAAGAGCGGTCAGATCAACAAACTGAAAGGCCAATGCCGGATTCGCGATGGAGTGGTGCAGTTTGAAACTAGCGCGGACCTGAAACGGGTTTGGTTGTCGGAACCATCTAGGCTTTGGCCGGAAGGCCCTTTGGATTTGGTGCAGTCTCTGCAGGGCAGCTGGAAGCCCGGACCCAAGCTCAACCTGACGGTGGAGCGCAATCAGGGTATGGTGAAGCAGGGCGATACTGTTTTGGGCTTGTACGATTTGAACGGCCGGATGGTGGATGCAGGTTTGGAGTTGGATGTGAAATCACTGGATTTGGGGCCGGCTTTCACGCGGCGCGCTCTGGATCGATGGTTGCCCGATCAGCCGGTTGCTGTCGGGCGACTGCAGATGAAGGAATTAAAGGTCAGCCTGCCTCAGCAGGGAGTCGGCGCGGTGAATGGGCAGTTGTCCATCAAAGGATTCTCCGTGCCTGCGCGTGTGCCGGGAGATCCCGCTCAGTCGTTGGATACCACATTGAACATTCAAGCGGCCGGCACCAATCGTGTGCTGCAACTCAAACAATGTACCGTGGCATTGCCGCCCACGAAGAAGGCGGCTAATCAGGTCAGCTTGGGCGGCGCGTTGGATTTGCGGCACTGGAATGCCCCAGGCGCGCAGTTGAAAATTGCCAGTGAAGCGGCGGATATTACGCCGTTGATGGCGTTTCTGAATAATCCCAAACCCTCAGCGACGCCCGATGAGATTCCCGGCACCGCTCCGGCTGGATCGGAATTTGGTTTTCAGAATTTCAACTTGAACCTGAATCTCAAGCGCTTGGTGTGGCGTGATTTATGGGCAACCAATCTCACCGGCAATGTGCGGATTGACGGGCGGAAGTTTACCTTTGACCCAATTCAAATGCATCTGCTCGGGGCGCCTGGAATGATCGAAGGCCAGGTGCAAACCGTGGATAGGCAAACCCAAATGGCGGTAAATATAAATGTCCAAGCTGTGCCGTTGGATCCGGTGATTCGGCACTTTGCTCCCGATCATAAAATCCAATGGGGCAAGCTGACGGCCAATGGGTTTCTGCAAGCGCTCGGATGGTCGGGAGAATCCTTTCGCAACAGCTTTACGGTGCGTGGGATCGATCCCGCAGCCCCTGCGCAACTCGTCATTGAGGATTCTCATTGGGGATTCAAGGAGGATGATTGGCTGGTTGGGATCATTGCCGGGAGTTTGAATTTACCACAACTGCTGGATTCCCATTTCAACTCAGCGGAGCTCGCCCTGATCGCCCAGGATGGCAAAGCGCATTTTGAGCTGGCTGTGGGCGGTCCGCTCTTGCGTGCGGGAACCCGAGGAGAAGGCCAGTTGGGAAGCCGTTTTCTCGATACCACCATAAAGCAGGATATCTCCATCGAGCTGCCGCCTAAGTTGGCGGAAGAATTTCGGGCACTAGGGATTTTGTTTCCCCAGAACGGCTTCATGGAGATGCCGACCTTTCTTTCCATGGAAGGTGCTATTCGAAGGCCGCAAGTGAAGGTCGATAATCTGGCGTTGGGGCAAATTCTGGTGTTGGGTATTACTGGCCGCCCCGGAAGCTTGTTGCGGCGTTTGAATCCCATCAAGGACAATCCCGATGGAGAAGGCAAAGAGCTGGATTTGAATCCATTGAACTTATTGCGATTGATCGTCCCTGGCGGCGATTAAGAGGGGGTGTCATCAAAGGCATTCGCCGTTTGCATTCGCTCTCTGCTTTCGTACACTGCGCCCGCATGCAAGCTGTGCTGGATTATTTAACCGCCCATCGGGCGCGTTTTGAAGAGGAGCTTTGCGAATACCTGCGGCTGCCAAGTGTGTCGGCCCAGAGCGATCATGATTGCGATACCCGTGCCACGGCCGATTGGCTGATGAAACACTGCCGGGCGATTGGCCTCAAGGCCCGCAAGTATACCACGGATTTTCATCCCATCGTTACCGCCAGCACGCCGAAGCGCGCTGGGCGGCGTCCACATTTTTTGGTGTACGGCCATTACGATGTACAACCGCCGGATCCGTTGGAGGAATGGGATACACCGCCGTTTGAGCCCACCATTCGCAAGGGAGCGGTGTATGCGCGGGGCGCCACAGATAACAAGGGGCAACATTTTGCGCACCTCAAGGCCGTGGAAGCGTTTCTGCAAACGGGCTCGGAATTGCCTTGTGATCTCACGTTTGTGATCGAGGGCGAAGAGGAGGTGGGTAGCGAAAGTCTCGTTAAGTTTTTGCGTCAGAAGAAAAAAGACCTGCAGTGCGATGCGGTGGTGGTGTCGGATACCGGCATGCCTTCCAAGAAACACCCCGCACTCACCTATTCCCTGCGTGGCGTGACGGCGCTGGAGGTGACAGTACGCGGCCCGAAGGCTGATCTGCATTCCGGCATTTATGGCGGCTCGGTGGATAACCCCGCGTTGGTGCTGTGCCAGATGCTGGCGGCATTGCGCGACAAGCGCGGCCGCATTGCGGTGCCCGGTTTTTATGATCGAGTACAAAAGCTCACGCGGTATGAGCGTGAGCAAATGAAACGCCTGCCGATTTCCGCCGCGCAATATCGCCGTCTGTTGGGGGTGAAGGCATTATTCGGGGAAATGGGATACACGCATCATGAACAACGCAGTGCCCGGCCGACATTGGAGATCAACGGTCTTACCAGTGGTTATCAGGGCGAAGGCAGTAAGACGATCGTGCCCGCCTGGGCGAGTGCCAAGCTTACCTGCCGGTTAGTGCCGAATCAGGATCCGCGCGAGATCAACCGGTTGCTCAAGCGGCAGCTCAAGAAGTTGTGCCCGCCTTCGGTGAAACTGGAAATTGAGGATGGGCATGGCGCCGAGGCGTATCATGTGCCGCCCACGGGGCCGCAGGCGCAGGCGGCGTTGGAGGCCTTGCGCGAGGCGTTTGGCCATGAACCGGTGATCCTGCGGGAAGGCGGTTCTATTCCAATTATCAATGAATTCAAAAAAGTGCTCGGGGCGGACTCACTGCTCTTGGGCTTGGCGTTGCCGGATGACAATTTGCATTCGCCGAATGAGAAATTCGACCTCGATTGCTTCCATAACGGTGCTGAAATGAGCGCCCGTCTCTGGCCGAAACTGGCTGCGATTTAGCTGTGAAGAAAAATAAATCCAACCGAGAGGAGGAGCCGGCCGAGGAGATGTCCATTGGGCTACGTCGGTATCTTTATTTTACGGCGGCCTGCACGGGTGCGTGCATTTTGGTGGTCGAGATCTTGGGGGCCAAAATGCTGTCGCCTTTTCTTGGTACGTCCCATTTTGTTTGGACGGCGCAAATTGCGGTGACGCTCGTGGCGCTATCAGGCGGCTATTATGCCGGCGGTTGGCTGGTGGATCAGTCGCCGAAACTGAACCGCTTGTATTACGGAATTTTGGCAGCGGCCGTTTATCTCGCCGCCACGGTGCCAATGGTGAAGCCGCTGTGTCTCAAGCTCATGAGCCTGCCATTGGCTTGGGCCACGCTGTTGGCGGCCATGTTTTTGTTTTTGGTGCCGCTGGCTTTGCTCGCGATGACGGGGCCCTTTCTGGTTCGACTTCTCACCCAATCGATCCAGAATGTGGGGCTCAATGTCGGCCGATTGTCGGCCATTAGCACTCTGGGAAGTGTAGCAGGTACGGTCTTGATCGGGTACGTGTTGATTCCGCGTTTTCCGAATTCCGTGACCATGCTTATTACGACGGGCATCTTGATTGCCTTGGCGGCGGTTTACCTTATCGTATGGGGGCGCGGGGCTGGTGGAAATGCCCTTTTGCTGGCACTGGGGCTTTCCCTCGTTTTTGGCTATAGTGGTTTACGCGGGCAGTTTGGAGACACGATGAAGTACGGCGGAGTGAACTGGGATGTGCTTTACCGCGCGAATTCCAACTATGGTGAGCTGCAGGTGATCGAGTATCGTAGTGGCGCGGTGGTGGAGCGGCGGTACTTGAATGATCAACTGGTGCAGAACACCTACGATCCTACGACGCGCCAGAGTCGTTCGCTGTTTACCGGTGCGTTGCGGTGGCTGGCGCACGCTTACACGGCGAAAACAGAGCGCGTACTTTGTATTGGCATGGGGGCAGGCGTGGTGCCCATGCAGTTTGCTGCGGATGGAATTGAAACGGATGTGGTGGAGATCAACGGTGCCTCGATTCCTATGGCGGAGGAGTTTTTTGATTTTGATGCATCAAAGGTCAACCTCACCGTGGGCGATGGCCGACAGTTTCTGAATCAAACGGACCGCACCTACGATGCCATTTTGCTAGATGCGTTTTTGGGGGATTCCTCACCGAGCCACCTCATGACTCATGAGGCATTTGTGGAAATGCGCGCGCATCTCAGCGATCACGGCACGTTGGTGATCAACAGCTTTGGGGAATCGAATCCGGAACGGCAGTTTTTTTCTTCGTCACTGGATAAAACGCTGCGTTCGGTGTTTGGCCCGGAACGCGTGATTGTCCATGCGTCGGGTTATGGGAACGTGTTTTTCGTGGCCACCAAAGCGCCGCAAATAAAGGTGCACCATTCGCCGGAGCCGGACCCCGATGCAGGCAAGCGCCTGCGGGAGGCAAAATCGGAACGCGATGCCTATGCGGTTTGGAACGAATGGTATGGCGCCGCCAAGGGCGAGGGGCCGTTTTTCTCCGAGCATCGTCAAGTGCAGATGGAGATGGCGTTAATGTGGAAGGGGCGGCGGGAGTTTGACGCAGCGCACGGGCAGTTGTTGCTGGATGACTTTAATCCGGTGGAGTTTTATGATGCCCGTAATCGCGAAGAGAATCGCCGCGGGTTGATCCATCAAATCAATCCCGGTAATGGCTGATTCGGATTCAGCCTCGTCTGCCAAGCCGCCGATGGCCTTGTATGCTCTGACGGTTTTCTGGGGTGCGTTTCTGTTGTTTCTGGTGCAGCCGATGATCGGCAAATACATACTGCCTTGGTTTGGCGGCACGCCAGGGGTCTGGACCACTTGCCTTTTGTTTTTTCAATGCCTTTTGTTGACGGGGTATGCCTACGCCCATTGCCTGAACCATTTTCTGCCGCCGCGCAAACAGGCCTGGGTACATGGCGTCTTGTTGATGATGGCGATCTGTACGCTACCCATTACTCCGAGCGAAGCGCTCCAGCCCGATGGCGAGGGCACGCCGGTATGGGCGATTCTTAAATTGCTTGGGCTCAGCTTGGGCGTTCCGTACATGATCCTCTCCTCCACCGGCCCATTGGTGCAGGCCTGGTTTGCCCGTGCCCATGCGGGTGCCTCACCATATAGGCTGTATGCTTTATCCAATGTCGGCTCACTATTGGCGTTGGTGGCGTATCCGTTTGTGGTGGAGCCCTGGAGTACTCGTATCGAGCAGGTGAACGGCTGGTCTTGGGGGATGGCCTTGTATGCGGTGTTTTGCGGCCTCCTCGTGTGGCGCATGCGGGATGTGCCGGTGGTGACCTCCAGTAAAAGCAAAGCCGAATCCGGAGCGACCGAAACACGTTTGCGTCGGGCAGGGCTGTGGTTGTGTTGGTTGGCATTACCGGCGTGCGGCACGGCCTTTTTAATGGCTACGACTAACAAACTTTGTCAGGACGTGGCCGTGGTGCCATTTCTGTGGGTGCTACCACTGGCATTGTATTTGATTTCGTTCATCATCAGTTTCGATAGCCCACGGTGGTATGTACGTGAGATTTATGTGCCGCTACTGGTGGTAAGCTGGATCGGCGTGTTGTGGGGGATGGGGGAGGGTGTGGATTTGGAAATCGTTTTGCAGGTTGGGCTTTACTGTGTGGCATTGTTCATCAGTTGCATGGTGTGTCACGGGGAACTGTATCGATTGCGGCCGGAGCCGACGCGGTTAACCCAGTATTTTCTTGGGATCGCCGCCGGGGGCGCCTTGGGAGGTTTGGCTGTGGCCGTACTGGCGCCGCGTTGGTTTGATGGCTATTGGGAATACCACATTGCATTGTGGGGTACGGGGCTACTGTATCTGTTAGTGCAATGTGTGAACCGGGAGCCTTGGGCGCTGGGCAAATGGCACGTGCGTGGCCTGTTGGGACTTTGCTGGACGGTGGTCTGCATGGCGTTGTTGCGCGCGGTTGAATATTCTTTGCCGGCCAAACTCGCGCTCACTTGGCTTCCATTGCTCTTTGGTTGGTGTATGGCCCGGTACATTGCGCGGGAATGGTGGTTTGGCCGGCCGGCATCCGAGGGGCGTGATTTCAGGGCCGGCTTGGCCGGGGTGGTGCTGGCCTGTCTGGGCCTGTATTGGGCACTGGAAATGTCGGTGAATTGGAGTGATGCCAGCAGTTCCAGTGGTTGGGAGGCTCTGCAACCGGGGATCTGGGTGGCGGTCGGATTGATGACACTCAATTTGTTCGTCTGGCTCAGCGTGCGCCAATGGAAAGGGGTGCAAATCGCTTGGGGTTGGCAATGGTTGGGCTTGGGGCCGGCGTTGGTAGTGGTGTTCGTGGGGTTGTTGAAAGACATCAAGAAATCGGAAGCGGATGCGTTTTATGTGCAGCGCAATTTTTACGGCACGTTGAAGATATCGCGCTACAGCGACTTTGGGGGTGAAGTCTATCGCCTGCTCTTGAACGGCCATATCACGCATGGGTTTCAGTACGAAAGCGTGGAATGGTGTAACCGAATTACGACCTACTACACCTACGGCAGTGGCGTTGAGTTGGCCATGCGATACACGCAGGAGAACAACAAACGCGTGGGCGTAGTGGGATTGGGCGTGGGCACGATGGCCGGGTTTGCCGAGGCGGGTGATCAGTATTGGTTGTATGATATCAACCCGGCGGTGGTGAATTTATCGGCCGATGAGGTGGCTCAGTTCACCTACTGCATCAACGCGCGCGATCGCGGGGCGAGTGTGGAGATAGTGCCGGGCGATGCGCGCCTGGCGATGGAGCGGGAATTGCGCGCAGAGAAAAACCGTCAGCTGGATGTCCTCGTGCTGGATGCGTTCAGCAGCGACTCCATTCCGGTGCACCTGCTCACGCTGGAATCGTTGAAACTCTATGATCAACACCTCAAGCCCGACGGTGTTTTGGCTGTTCATATTTCCAATCGCTATCTGAATCTGGAGCCGGTGGTGCGACGGCTGGCGGCGGAATTGGATTTTGGAATGATCGAGGTCGACAGTCTGGGCGGGGAGGATTACGGGCAGGATTGGGTTTACGCCGCCACGTGGGTGCTACTCTCGCGCAATCAGGATTTTCTGGATGATGTTGAGGCTAATGCGTGGTTACGCACAGACCTATCGGAAGCTCGGGAATTGCCGTTGTGGACCGATGATTATGCGAGTATTTTCCGAATTATGAACAAGCCGCACTGGTGGCCCACTTGGCTAGGAGGAACTGATGACTGAACCGGCATGGAGCGACTTATTCTCCGGTGCGCAGTTTGAATTCCGCTTCGGCGCCCGGCCCGGTGATCCGGAAGGGTTTTTCGAGTCATCGCCCGAACATGACAGTCGTGTCCAGCTAAGACGCGAAATCGTTGCTGAACATCCGGAACGGCATGTGTTTCAGATGCCCAACTCTCATCATGCCGTAACGGAGTTAATCCGCTGGGCCGGACTGGAATCCGGTGGATGCAGGGAATTGGCGCAGCATTGGGAGCAGGATTTTATGGTGTTGCTTCCGGAGGAGGATGGTCAGGATGTGTTTGTGGCCGGGGCGATTTGTTTCCCTTCCTCTTGGGCCCCGGAAGAGAAACTGGGGTTGCCGGTGCATACGATCCACGACCCGGTGCCCACCTTGAACGAGCAACTGGGAGCGCGCATTGGAAAATTCCTCGCGGGCATTCGCCAGGGCAAGGCGTGGGAGCGTGTGAACTGGGGATTGAGTGGCTCGTCGGAATTGAATCAACATCCGGCGCTTGGAATCCCAGCTATGGCGCCGCCTTTGGCATTGGGTTCGGTGTGGGTGCGGCGCGAGGATCAAGTGTTGTTTCGGCTGCCCGAGACCGGCGCGCTCATCTTTGGTATCAATGTGATCAACATCTCCGTGGCCGAGATCGCGGCCGATCCGGAGGGTAGGGCCGGATTGCGGCAGGCGTTGGCGACGATGTCGGAGGAGATTGCCGAATACAAAAACCTGACGGACGCGCGGGATTCATTGGTGGAGTTGCTTACTCCGTGACGTCTTCGGTCAGCGGCTCACCATGGCGTTCTTCCGGGCGGGAATTGCGCTGCGTCAAGAGGATCAAGCTGGCCACGGCCATTAGGGCAAACGAGGCCCAGGCTAGGTGGTGGATGCGAAAGATCTCGATCAGGTAAAAGCCGAGGAACGGCGCCACACAACCGCGGACGCCGGTGAAGAATGTGTGCACGCTCATGTAATCGGCCACGCGATCGGCTGGCGCAAATTTTGTGACCCACAAACTCCACGCCACCTCGCCGCCGGAGGTGGCAATGCCAAAGAAGATTGCTCCGACGATAATGCCGGTAAGACTATCCGAAGCGAAGAAGGCGACTGTGGCCACGCCAAAACAGAGATTCAGGATCACGCGTAGATCAAAGAAATTCATGCCGTCAAACAGGCGACCCCAGAAGGGGCTCAACACCAGTCGTACGAGGCTTGGGATTGTGACGGTCAGAAGTGCCACGCGTTCGGGAGTGTAGTTCAGGCCGTAACCGGGAAAGCCGCCATCTCGTGCGAGGTAATCCACCCGCAACGGAAACATCATAAGGTTGGCAATGCCAAAGCCCATCCAACAGGCAAGTGTGAATCGGAAGAGTTTATCCTCGCGCACAAAGCGTAGGGACCGAAACGGGTGCGTCCCGCCAGACGCCTTGAGCGGACGGGAAGGGCATTGGGAGAAACAAAAAGAAGCAAAGGCAAATGCCCCGGCAAAGGTGAAGATCAGCCATTGGGGAAACATCTCGAGCATTCCCTTGGCATTTGCGTTAAGCGCGAGGCCGGCGAGGTAGCTGAACACTGCCACGCTGGCGATGCGGATCATGGCCGTGCGTGAGAAGAGTTGGCCGCGTTGGGCTTTCGGATAGTTTTCCTGATAAATCTGCGTGGCCAAGGGAATGGCACCGGCGGACAAGGCGGCCACGAGCATGGCGCCGATGACAAACACCGTGGCATTTTGCGCCAGTGCCATGACGAGGTAACAGGCGCTGCCCAGACCGGCCAGAACGGCGGCGGCATGCGAGGTGTGCCAGCGGCGGTTTTCGACGAGGGAGACGATCAAGGGGCCGGCCAATAGGCCGAGGCTCCCGCCCATGGCAATGAGCGCTTTGGCGGTGGCGTCGAATTCAAACCACTTGACCGCGATCAACAGAAGGAAACTGGTGCCGGCCGTTTCCAGAACGCCGGCGGCAACTGCGCGCAGGCGTTCGTAACGGTAAGTCAGGGTCGTCCGGTCCAAGGGACGCAGAGGTTAAGCGGATGCGCCGACGGAGGCGAGTTCCTCTTCGCAGTCGACGATTTGCTGGATTTGGGTGAGGAACCAGCGATCGATTTTGGAGAGCTCGAAGATTTCGTCCACGGTCAAGCCGGCGCGGAGGGCGTGGCGGAGGTAGAAGACGCGTTCGGCGTTGGGGGTGGTGAGTTTCTGGGTGATGAGATCGCGCGGCAGGATGTCGCGGTCGCCGTAGACGGTGTCGCCCACGCGCCAGCCTTTGCCGTCGCCACCAAGTCCGGCGCGGCCGATCTCCATGGAGCGGAGGCATTTTTGCAGGCTCTCCTTAAATGTACGGCCGATGGCCATAGCTTCGCCGACGCTTTTCATCTGAGTGTTGAGCGTGGGGTCAGCCTGTTGAAATTTCTCGAAAGCGAAGCGCGGAATCTTGGTGACGACGTAGTCAATGGTGGGCTCGAAGCTGGCAGGCGTTTCGCGGGTGATGTCGTTTGGAATCTCATCGAGGGTGTAGCCGACAGCGAGCTTGGCGGCAATTTTCGCGATCGGAAACCCGGTCGCTTTGGAGGCAAGGGCTGAGCTTCGGCTTACGCGTGGGTTCATCTCAATGACGATCATGCGGCCGTTGTCGGGGTTCACGGAAAATTGGATGTTCGAGCCGCCGGTTTCCACGCCCACGGCGCGGATGATGGCGAAGCTCGCGTCGCGCATGATCTGGTATTCCTTGTCCGTGAGCGTCTGGATGGGCGCGACGGTGATGCTGTCGCCGGTGTGCACGCCCATGGGATCAAAGTTTTCGATGGAGCAAATGATCACGCAGTTGTCGGCCTTGTCGCGCATCACCTCCATCTCGTATTCCTTCCAGCCAATGAGCGATTCCTCGACGAGGATTTCATTCACAGGCGAAAGATTGATACCTTTTTTGGTCAGCTCCTCGTACTCATCGCGGTTGTAAGCAATGCCACCGCCGGTGCCGCCGAGGGTGTAGGCGGGCCGGATGATGAGGGGGAATTTTCCGATGCGATCGGCGATGGCCCAGGCATCGTCCATGTTGTGGGCGATACCACTCACGGGCACGTCCAGGCCGATCTCGAGCATTAATTCCTTAAACCGCTCGCGATCTTCGCCGCGCTCAATCGCGTCGGCCTTGGCGCCGATCATCTCCACGCCGTGTTTCTCGAGCACGCCCGTGCGGAACAATTCCATGGCCGTGTTCAGCCCGGTCTGACCACCGAGTGTGGGAAGCAGCACGAGCTTGCCGTCAGTGCCGATTTTTTTCAGCTCCGCCAATTCGCGGATGATAATTTTCTCCACTGCCTCGGGTGTGACCGGCTCAATGTAGGTGCGATCGGCAAACTCCGGGTCGGTCATGATCGTGGCGGGGTTGGAATTCACCAGCACCACGCGGTAGCCCTCTTCCTTAAGCGCCTTGCAAGCTTGAGTGCCCGAATAATCGAACTCGCACGCCTGCCCAATGATAATCGGGCCGGCGCCAATGATGAGAACCGAATGAATGTCGTCCCGTCGTGGCATGAACCGCGGGAGACTTAACGGAAAACCGGCCGGCTTGTCATGGGTTTTTTGGAAAAACGCGCCGAATGTTGTTCGCAATCATTTACAAGAGCGATTGCTGCGCCCCGCCGCCCATCTTCAATCCCAGCCGTTGATGGCCAAGCTCGGTGGCGGTGCGGCCTTGGGGGGTGCGTTGGAGGTAGCCTTCCATGATTAGAAAGGGCTCGTACACCTCCTCCAGGGTATCGGCTTCCTCGCCAACAGCGGCGGCGATGGAGTTGACCCCCACAGGGCCGCCGCCGAATTTCACGATGATGGTCTCGAGGATGCGCTTGTCCATCTCGTCGAGGCCATGACCATCGATCTCCAGCATGGCTAGCGCGGCGTCGGCGATGGCGTTGGTAATGGTGCCGTCGCCTTTGACCTGCGCGTAATCGCGCACGCGGCGCAGGAGATTATTCGAAATGCGCGGGGTGCCCCGGCTCCGGCGGGCGATTTCGGAGGCGCCAAGTTCATCGATCTCGACCTCCAGCAAACCCGCTGAGCGCGTGACGATGCGCGTCATGTGGTCGGCCGAATAATAATCGAGCCTTTCGCGAATGGGGAACCGCGTGAGCAACGGCGCGGTGAGCAGGCCGCTGCGGGTGGTGGCGCCAATCAAAGTAAATCGCGGCAGGTTGAGCCGCACGCTGCGGGCGTTGGGGCCTTGGTCGATGATGATATCCAGCTGGTAATCCTCCATCGCGGGGTAGAGATATTCCTCCACGGTCTTTTGCATGCGATGGATTTCATCAATGAACAGCACATCGCCTTCCTCGAGATTAGTGAGTAGACCGGCGAGGTCGGCGGCCTTTTCGATGGTTGGCCCGCTGGTGGCGCGCAGGTTGCCACCCATAGCCTTGGCAATGATATTGGCCAGAGTGGTCTTGCCCAGCCCGGGCGGGCCGGAAAGTAGCAGGTGATCGATCGGCTCCTTGCGCTGTTGGGCGGCTGTGACAGCGATCTCGAGCCGTTCGCGCACTTTGTCCTGCCCGGCAAACTGATCAAATCCCTCCGGCCGCAGCGATGTTTCAAACGCTGCGTCGGGCGTGCCCAATTCATCCGTGATCCGCGAGGACATCGTCGGGAGAGTGAGGCGGAGAGGAAAGGGCGACAAGGGGATTCCATTAACAGCCTGCCTCGACATTGTGTTGCGGCCGGTTATGCTTGCGGCGTGAGCGACAAGCCGGATAGCGGGGAGTTTGATGATACGAAGAACTTCGAGGAGTTCGAATACTCGCCGAATTACACCGCCGTGCCGGAAGTGTTTCATTCTTTCACGGAGGAGGGGCCGTTTTCCAAATGCACAATGTGCGACGAGGCCTTGCTGAAGGACGGCACGCCGTATTTGATACATAAGGCCTTTCATCGCGGTGAGGTGATTTTCGAGTATGCCATGTGTCTGCCGTGCCGGGCTAAAATGCAGGAGGAGCTTTCGGCTGAATCGCTTGAGCGCATCAATGCCTACATGGACCAGTATCACATCGAGGACCGCAGCGAATCGCTGCTGGCGGAGCATGGCACGGAGGTGGCCCCGTGGATTTCGCATTGCCTGATCAGCGGCAAACCGATTGAGGGTGAGGACGAGTATCATTATTACGCCTTCTGCGACGGGCCGGATTTGGTCTTTAATGGCCTGCCCATGGCGCTGGCCGGCGGGGTGGATGAGGAGCTGAACGAGCTACTCTCAAAGCAAACCCGCGATCGGCTCGATGGATTTGTGGATGAACAATTCGGCCTGCCCCCGGAATTGCGCAAACCGATCAAGGGTAGCCCAATCTTGATTTAATCGCTTTCGCTTGAACAAATCGACCCGTTGGGGCAGTCTAATTGCCGGAATGTTGGAGTTTCTCGGACAACCCACCCGCCATTGTGACGGGCTATCGCGCCGCAGTTTTCTGCGCGCGGGCGCGTTGGGCGTAGGCGGCTTCACGCTGGCGGATTTGCTTCGCGCGGAAGGCGACCAGAGCGGCTCGACCAAGGCGGTCATTAATATCCATCTTGATGGCGGCCCGCCGCAGATGGATATGATCGATCCCAAGCCGGAAGCGCCTGCGGAGTTGCGGGGTGAATTCTCCGGTATCCGATCCAAGCTGCCCGGCGTGCATCTCACCGAGTTGATGCCCCGCATGGCGGCGGCGGCGGATCGCTTTGTATTTCTTCGCTCGCTCGTTGGCTCGGCTGGTCGTCATGACGGGTTTCAATGCCAGAGCGGGTATAACATTAAGGAACTTTCTGGAATCGGCGGACGTCCCGCGCTTGGTTGCGTGGTGGACCGATTGCTAGGTTCCAGCGGCAACGCTCCTGCGTTTGTGGATCTCATGCAGGGCCGGCCATTGGCCCGCAACAGTGCGCGCCCCGGTTTTCTCGGCCCGGCATACAAGCCTTTCAGGCCGGATATTTCACATCTATTCAAGCGCGAGCTGGAAACGGGTATGCAGGGCGAGCTCGCGCGCTTGGGTCAGGATCATCAGGTGAACCTCAAGCTGATTGCCGGCCTGAACGCCGAGCGGCTGGATGACCGCGTGGGTTTGTTGCAGCAGTTCGACGGTATCCGGCGCACGTCCGATAAGAGCGGAATGATGCACGCGATGGATCGCTTCAACCAGCAGGCGGTGGGCATTCTTACGTCCGGCAAGTTTGCCGATGCGCTCGATCTTACAAAGGAAGATCCCAAGCTGCTCGAGCAATACACGCCGCGGCTGAAGCTGGGCGGCGAACAATTTTACACGGCTGAAGGGCCCACATCCTCGCGCAAGCTGCTGATGGCGCGGCGGCTGGTCGAGGCCGGCGTGCGCGTGGTGAGCGTGAGCATCAGCGACTTTGACACGCACTCCAAGAATTTCCCGCGCATGCGCAATCTCGTGCCGATCGTGGACCATGCGCTGGCTACGCTGGAAGCGGACCTGCGTTCGCGTGGCTTGCTCGACGAAGTGCTGGTCGTGGCGTGGGGCGAATTTGGCCGCACGCCCAAGGTGAACAGCAAGGGCGGCCGAGACCACTGGCCGCGCGTGTCCCCGGCTATTATGTTCGGCGGCGGTATTCGCACAGGTCAAGTGATCGGAGCCACGGATAAGATTGCCGGCGAATGCACCGAACGCCCGATCCATTATCAAGACGTCATCGCGACAATGTATCAGCACTTGGGATTAAACCCCAACGCCGTGACCGTGGAAGACACCACCGGCCGTCCGCAATACCTCTGCGATACCGGCCGTCCGATTCGGGAATTGGTGTAAGTTAAGGCCTCTTTTTGGCCGGCGACTAGATGTGATAGTCGCTGGCCTTTTTCTTTTCCTGCTTGTCCAGTACGCGCATATCGAGGCCATCGTAGATGACGAGGGAGTGCGGTTTCACGCTGTCCATGATAAACACGTTGCCGCCGATGGTGCTGTGCGTGCCAATGACAGTCTGGCCGCCGAGGATGGTGGCACCGGGATAAATGGTCACGTGATCTTCAATGGTCGGATGCCGTTTGGTGCCGGCGAGTTGTTGGCCGCCGGAAGTGGAACGGGCACCGAGCGTTACGCCGTGGTAAAGCTTCACGTGATTGCCAATCTCGCACGTTTCTCCGATCACCGTGCCCGTGCCGTGATCGATAAAAAAGTGATGACCGATCTGCGCGCCGGGATGCAGATCCATGCCGGTCCGTTCGTGGGCCCACTCGGTCATTATACGTGGCAGCAACGCTACGCCATCAGCATACAGCACATGGGCCATGCGCTGCACGGAAATGGCCTCCACGAAGGGATAGCTCACGATTATCTCCTCCTCGCTCTTGGCCGCCGGATCACCGTCAAACGCGGCATCTACATCCGTGGCGAGAATTTCCCGTACTTTGGGTAGTTGACCGAGGAACTGCATGGATATCTCCTGAGCGGCAGCGCGCGGGTTGGCCTGAATAGTGTCGTTGGGCGGCGAATGCGTGAGGCATTTTACCAACTCATCCTCCAGCCGGCCGGCCACCGAATCCATCAGTAGAGCGGTTTCCATTTTGATTTCCGACGAGTGGGTGACTTTGTTATCGAAAAACCCGGGAAACAACAGCGCCAGTAGGTCGGTGGTGAGGCCCACAATACCGCTCTTGGAAGGCAGGTTTGTGCCGTCCAAGTGATTGATGCCGCCCACGCTGGCGTAGGAGGCGATCAATTGATCCGTGAGCTCAGTGATCTTCACGTGGCGAGTAAACCGCAGGCACGGTGCGAAGGCAAGCGTGCCGCCGATAGTTCAGGCCTGTTGGTCGAGCACCCGTTTAACGGCAGCAACGGTATCGGTCGGTGTGATTTCCTTGAGGCACCGAAAATCAATGGGGCATTTGCGAAGGAAACACGGCGAACAATCGGCGGTGGTCCGCAGCAGTTGATGGGGAGAATTTGGATCATCGGGAAGGCCAGGCCCGGTGAGGTCCGGGCTAGTACTGCCGAAGGGCACGATCACCGGCGTGCCGGCGGCGGCGGCGACGTGCATGGGACCGGTGTCATTGGTAAGCACGGCATCGCAGGAGGCGAGGGCGGTAACCAACTCGGGAAGGGTGGTTTGGCCGGTGAGATTGGTGTGATGATCCCCTGGCAGGGCATCGGCAATTTCCGAGGCGATGTCCTGGTCTCCGGGGCCCCCAAGCAGGAGCATGTGGGCTCGGCGTTGCTCGATCAGTTGGGTAGCGGTCTCGATAAAATACTCGGTGGGCCAACGCTTGGCTGGGCCGTATTCGGCTCCGGCAATCAGGCCAATGTAAGGTCGCGGCTGTTTGGTCGCCGAAAATGCAGGAACATCTCCTGTGCGTTTAAGTTGTGGCGCGAGCGGTTGGGTGCTGGCGCCCAGGTGTTGAGCTAGATGCAGGTATTGATGAATGTGATGGGCGGTGGCGGGAAAGGTTTGGGGCTGGAGATGATTGATGAGCCGGAACTCGATATCGATAGCCACCCTTTTCTGCATGGGAATTGCTTCGGGCCGGGGTGCAATGGCGTGGGTCAGCAATGGGCTTCGCCAGTTTCCGGCATAACCGATGCGGCGCGAAATGTCCGCATGCCAAGCTTCGAGGGCGGTGCGAAGTGAGTTGGGAAGAATGAGCGCGGCATCGAAACCCTCAGGCTTGAGGCGTTTGCCGATGACGAAGGGCGATTCGCTCTTGGCGAAGGTGAGGACATGATCGAAATGCGCGGTGTGCTCCCAAAGGCCGGCGAGCTTCTCGTGAGTGAGCAGGGTGAAGCGTGTCATGGGTAGGGCCTCGCGCAGGCGCGTGATGGCCGGCAAGGTCATGATGGCATCGCCCAGCCAGTTGACACCGCGGATGAGGAGATTTTGAGGCGTATCACTCATGCGTTTGCGGGCGTGGTTTCCATCGGTTGTGCACCCAGAACCAGTTGGCGGGATCGCGCCGAATGGTTTCCTCCTGGGCTGCGATGATATCCTGCGTGATGGCTTGGGTGGAGCGGCGTTTGCCTTCAGTGCGCGTGGGAATCTCTTCGCCCAACTCAATGCGCCAGCGGCCGGGCTCGGTGCGAAAACAAGCGGAAGGGAAAAGGCGGCATTTGTAACGCTGGGCAAACACTGCGGGCGCAGGGCTGACGGATGTTTCACGTCCGAAGACCGGCAGCCAAAGGCCGTGATCGCCGGCATTTTGATCGGCCAACAGTCCCAACACGATGCGCGGGGTTTTCATGGCAGCTTTGAGCTGCTCGCCTTCGGTGCGGCGCTCGAAATAGAGGCAGCCGGAAGCTTTTCGGAGTTGTAGCATGAGTTCGGTTAACCGTGGCTGGCGGAGCGCGCGGTAGGTGGTAGCGGGTTGGGCAGTGGGAGCTCCTAGGTGAATCCAGGAAAATAACTCGAAGTTCCCGTAATGGCCGATGGCGAGAATGATCCGCGCTTCGGGGTCTTCCTGCAAAACGGATTCTAGTCGTTCGTATCCCTCGAATGTAACAATGGCCCGAATTTGTTCGGCGTTCATGCCGCCGGTTTGGAGGATGCAGGCGTAGGTTTCGCCGAGGCGTTGAAAATGGTCGCGAGCGAGTTGGGTGACATCGTGTTTTGATTTTTCAGGAAACGCGGCGGCGATGTTTTCCCGAGCGACAGTCCGGTGGCGTTTATCCAGAATCCAAGCCAGCCCGCCTAGACGCCGACCGACCCAAGCCAGCGCTCGCAGGGGCAGGCAGCGGGCCCCGGCCACAATGGTGCGAGCGAGGTAGTAGAGGAGGGTTTCCATCAGCGAAAACAGATTTTGCGGACACAATCGTCGAAGTCCTTGGCGCCACTGAGGATCTTGATTTCCACGCGCATGTAGAAGATAGGCAGATCGCGCCGGTCGATTTTCGGAAACCGCACGGCATCTTTTTGCGTGGTGAGGATGACCTCTGCGCGGCGTTTCTTGGCACGGTTGATGGTGTTCAGAATTTCCTGCTGGTTAAACCGGTGATGATCTGCGAATCGCTTGGTGTAGACAAGATCGGCGCCTTGTTGCAACAGGCTTTGCTCGAAGCTCTCGGGTTGGGCGATGCCACTAAGAGTGGCCACCTTCTTACCCTTGAGCCAGCCGATCTGTTCGCGTTGGTCGGGATTGAAGACGTCTTCGAAAAAGAGCGGCCAATGGACGCACTCGATAATGCCGGCGCTGGGGTTGTGTTTGCGGATGCGGGCTCGCAGGCCGGCGGTTTCGCCATCGCTTTTCGTGATAAAGATGGTATCCGCTCTCCGAATGTGCTCGGGCGGTTCGCGTAGGGTTCCGCGTGGCAGGAGGTGTTCATTACCGAACGGTTGCTGGGCATCCACGAGCACGATGTCGCGTCGACGGCCGGCGAGTTTCCAGTACTGAAACCCATCGTCCAACAGCAGGGTGTCGCAGCCGAATTGCTCAATGGCGTACCGGCCGGATTTCACACGGTCCTTGTCGGTCAAGACGACTACGTCCTTGAGATTGGAGGCGAGCATGTACGGTTCATCGCCGGCATCTTCGGAGTTGAGCAACAGGCTCTTTCCATCAGACACCACGCGGGGCGGAACGACCTCGTCCTGAAGTAGGAGTTTATTTTTCCAACGCTGGGTGAGTGGCGGTGGTTTGGAGCGATAGCCGCGGGAAAGAATGGCAACCTTGCGGCCTTGGTCAGTGAGGACGCGTGCAAATTTTTCAACAACCGGGGTCTTGCCCGTGCCGCCTACGGTGAGGTTACCCACGGTGATAACCTGTACGCCAAGGGGGTGATCGCGGATGATGCGGGCTTCGTACAGCCAGCGGCGGCCTTTGACAATAATGAGGAACACCTTGGATAGGCCAAAGAGCACTCCCCGGAGCAGCGCGGCTTTTTTGCCCCGGCGCTCACCGAAGATGACCTCAAGGGCGAAGGTTTCAAATTGTTCCTGCCAGGCACGGAGGGACTCGCGCATTGGCCGGAGAGTGCCAGAGGATTAGGCGTTCTTCAAGTCGGGGAGCGATCGACCGGATTGTTCCACCTCGCTCGGTGGGGTGTCCGAGTTGGGGGGCGCGGGCTTTTTATGATGATGCGGCGGCGGACCGGAACGATGCGGGGGACGGCCTTTGGGGCGACCGGGTTCTTTATTGAACCGGAAATGGGGGAGATTATCAAAGACGCGCGTTTGTTCCGGGGTGAGGGTGCCGCGGATTTGTGTCTGTAAATCGCGATGTTCCTCGCGCAGTTGCTCGCGGAAAGGTTCGCCAAATTCAAAAATGCGCTGATGACTTTGCTTGGTCAGCTCCCGAATTTGATTTTTCTGTTCTTCACTCAACTCAAGGTGGCGATCCAGATAACCGGATGAACGGAAAAAGACGGGCCGCGCCGGCCGCGTTTCCTTGCCATTGGATTGTGGTTGAAATCCAGAGGTGCCGTTTTGTGGCGGGGCGGGTGTTTCGGGTGCGGTTTGGCGCGTGAGCAAATGGCCGGTGCCGACTCCACTGCCGAAAATCATCAAAGTCGCTATAATGGCTTTCCACTGATCCATCAGTTTTCCTTAGCGATCGAGTGTCGGGGTTTCGATGGCCAACATGACGATGGCCTCAAGGTCCTCATCGGTCGTTTGGGTCTGGGCGGTTAGCGGGGCGGAAGGAGCCGGTTGAGGCTGTGGTGCAGCCGCTTCAGGGCTGTCCAAAACGGCTACAAGAATCATTACAGCCAGACAAGGCACCACGGCTCGCCAGAGGGCTTGGCTCCATTGCTGCCAGAGATTTATGGCTGCTTGGGGTGCGGCTTCAATGTGGGCCATGATGCGCTTTTCGAAGGCGTACGGAACGTGGTCGACCGGAATTTCCCGCGTTTCGGTCAGCATTTTCCGCAAAATGTCCTCAGATTCCTTCATGTTCTTATTTCCAGACGGTTTCATTTTCAGGTTCGTTACAGGTTTACAGATATTTTTCGGGGTTTAAGCGATCCACAGATTTCCGCATTTTCTCGCGTGCGCGGTGGGCTTTTACTTTGACGTTCGATTCGCTGAGGCCGGTGAGATCGGCAATTTCCCGGATCGATTTCCGTTCCAGTTCCAGCAGGGTGATAATGTGGCGGTCTTCGGGTTTCAGTTCATCGAGCAGTTTGTCCACCAACGCTCGCGCCGCTTCCTGATTGGTGTGGGCATGGGATTCCTCGCCCAGATTTTCAAACCAATCGTTCTCCTCATCCGAGAGATCCGTGGCGTTCCACTCACGGTTGCGCTGGTGTTTGCGCAGAAAATCATAGCAAGTGTAGGTGGCCGTGCGCATCAGCCAATGTTCAAACGGAGCCGTGCCCTTGTAGCTGGAGAGCTTGCTGAAGGCCTTGAGGAATACCGTTTGCACAATGTCCTCCACCTCGTTTTCCCGTCGGGCATAGCGGCGGGCGATAGCGAAGACGCGTGGCTGATACTTCACCACCAACGGCTCAAAACTAGCCGTTTGACCGCTAAGTACTTCGGCGATCAATTCTTTATCGGTTGGCTCAGCCACAGCGGAATTGTTAACAGGCTCAACAGGTGAACCCATAAAAAAAAGCCACCGACACCCAGAGGGCATCGGTGGCTGAATTCATTCTTCGGTCATTCGGTTTGGACCGGTTTAGCGGCGGGGACTCCGGTGACCGCGATGTGGCTCAGGTCGACCTTTGGGGCCGCCGTGGGGCGGGCGCGGGCCACGGGCTTGCGGGCCTTTGGGGCTATGGCCGGGTCTGTTTCCTTTGCAGCTCGAGCAACCGCTCGGCTTGCCATGAGATTGTTTGCCCCGAATCTGCGGACCTTTCGGGCCAGGAGCGGGTTTACCAAATTCGTGCCGAGGACCACCCCGTTGCGGACCGCGGGCTTGTGGGCCTTTTGGGCCGTGACCCTGGCTGAATCCTGGGCGAGGTCCTTGCGGACGGCCGTGTGGTGGCTGAGGGCCACCTCGTTGCGGACCGCGAGCTTGCGGGCCCTTGGCGTCGGGGCGGCCGTGGCTGGACTTGCCGCGACGATGGTCGCCACGGTCGCGGTCATCGTTCAGCACATACTGAACGCCCTCGAACGAGGCTTCGCTGCCTTTTTTGCCGGGGCGGCCTTTGCCCTTGCCTTCGCCGCCAGGGCGTTGACCGGGCCTGCCTTTTCCTTCACCGCCTGGACGTTGCCCAGGACGTCCTTGAGGGCTTCGTCGCATTTCCTCCAGTTTCTTGGCTTGTTCTTCAGTGAGGATGGCTCGCATTTTCTTTTGGTATTCTTCGCGGAGAGCGCCGAATCTCTCACGAACCCCCTCGCGATTTTCTCTTTCCCGGGCTTCAGCCATCAATTTGCCAAAGGCGGCACGTTGATCTTCCTGCAGTTTTTTCATTTGCAGAGCCTGTTTTTCGTTGAGCCCGAGAGCCTTGGCCATGGCGGCACCGCGATCGGGGCGTTCGCCGCCTTTGCCGCGGGCTTCGGGGCGACCCTTTCCGGGGCCACGTCCTTTTTCGTCTGCCTGCACGGCGGTGGTCAAAAGACCAGCCGCCAGGAGAATAACAGTGGTTTTATTCAATTTCATGTTGGTATTTGTGATTCTGCACTTAATCTTCGGGAGAGAACAGGAGCGAAACTCTCTCAGTTGCAGCCAGAGACGCAATTGGATTTTGGCTGGTTACAATGATTCTGTCATAAATCGGCGAAAAATGGCGGTTGACAGGTCGATGAATCCTGTTAGTTTCACCGCCCCGCTGATGCGAAAAACAGCGGTAAAACGTATGATTTGGGGGTGAATCTCCTTAATGACGGAAATTAAACTGAAAAAAGGTGAACCGGTTGAACGTGCCTTGCGCCGCCTGAAAAAGAAGGTGGACCGCGAAGGCACAATTAAGGATGTGCGAAATCGACGCGCTTTCGAGAAACCGAGCGCGCGCAAGCGGCGCAAGATGAAGGCGTCCAAGTTCCAGGCCATGTTGGCCGCGCGCTACGCTGATTATTAATCCACCCTCACCGGATTGACGGCGCGCCTGCGGGCGCGCATTTTTTTTGCCATGACACCTCGCGAAATTGCCCTCGGCATACTGGGCCGCTTGCAGGAGGCCGACCACGAGGCCTACCTCGTCGGGGGCTGTGTGCGCGATGAGCTTCGTGGGGTCGTGCCGCAGGATTTTGATGTGGCTACCAGTGCCCGGCCTGAAGAGGTGGAGGCGCTCTTTCCCCAAACCCACGCCGTGGGCAAGAGCTTCGGGGTGATTTTGGTGGTGGAACACGGGCACACCTTTGAGGTGGCCACCTTCCGGGCGGACAGTGATTACACCGATGGCCGACGGCCGAATGCGGTGACCTTCAGTGACGCGCAAACCGACGCCAGCCGTCGTGACTTCACGGTGAACGGACTCTTTCTCGATCCCCTGACCGACACCGTGCACGATTGGGTGGGCGGACAGGAAGATTTGGCGCAACGTCGATTGCGCACCATTGGCAATCCGGCCGAGCGATTTGAGGAGGATCATTTGCGCCTTCTACGTGCGGTGCGTTTTGCGGCGCAACTGGATTTCGAGATCGAGCCGGCCACGTTTGCGGCGGTCCGCGAAATGGCCGGGCGCATTACGCGCGTGAGTGCGGAACGGATTCGGGATGAATTACTGAAACTCTTTCGCCCACCCCATGCCGCGCGCGGTTTGGATCTGCTTCATGAGAGCGGGCTGCTGGCGCAGGTGCTACCGGAAATGCTGCCGACGGTGACCTGCGATCAATCGCCCGATTATCATCCCGAAGGCACGGTGTACAATCACATCCGCCTGATGCTTTCCCAGTTGCCCACCGAGGCGCCGGCGGCCTTGCCCTGGACGGTGTTGCTGCATGATATCGCCAAGCCGGTGACGCAATCAGTGGGCGAAGAGGGCCGGATCCACTTTTACGGCCACGAGAAAATCGGCGCGGATATGGCGCAAAAAATCCTGCAACGGCTACGGTTTCCCAACGTTGAGATCGAGGCCATTGTGCAAACCGTTCGCTACCACATGCAGTTCAAGGATGCGTCGAAGATGCGTAAGTCCACGCTGCGCCGCATGCTGATGCGGCCCACCTTTGATCTGGAGCTGGAACAACACCGGCTGGATTGCCTCGGCTCGCATGGGTTGATGGATATTTATGATTTCATCCGCGAACAACAAACCGTGCTTCAGAAAAAACCGCTCCTGCTGGAGCCCTTGATCAGCGGCCGCGATCTGATTGAGTTGGGCATCGAACCGGGCCCGGCACTGGGGCAATTGCTGGATGCCGTGCGGGATCAACAACTGGCCGAATCGTTCAGCACTCGCGAGGAGGCGCTTGCGTGGGTTAAGGAAAAGGCTGACCTTTGAACGGCCATTGGGTACGCTACCCGCGCACGAATGGATAAACTGTTGCTTATCGATGACGAGGCGGATGTCCGCTATTCGTTTGAACGAATCTTCGGCCGCAAGGACGGGCTGGAACTGCACACGGCCGGTAGCGGCGAAGCGGCGCTGGAATTGATTCCGCAGCTCAAGCCGGATTTGGTGATCATGGATGTGCGCATGGGCGGCATCACCGGTATCGAGACGCTGCAGCGGTTGCGGGAATTTGACTCCAAAACGCCGGTGATTTTAATGACCGCCTTCGGGACTACCCAGACGGCCATCCAGGCCATGAAACACGGCGCCTACGATTATATTCTCAAGCCTTTTGATGTACCGAAACTTGAGGAGATGGTGGATAAGGCCCTTGGCGCGGCGCGGTCCATGAAACAGGTGGTGTCGTACGAGCCGCTGCTGGAGAAGGAGGATTTCGATCTCGGCATTATCGGCCAAAGTGCGCCGATGCAGGAGGTGTTCAAGACCATCGGCCAATTGGCGGCCAGTGACGCGACGGCCCTGATCACTGGCGAGAGCGGCACAGGCAAGGAGCTCGTCGCCCAGGCTCTTCATCAGAACAGTGATCGAAAGGATCGGCCCTTCGCAGCGGTGAACTGCGCGGCGCTCTCGGAGGGCTTGATCGAGTCTGAGCTCTTCGGTCACGTGAAGGGGGCGTTCACAGGTGCGGTCACGCACAAGGAGGGGCGCTTCAAGTACGCCGACGGCGGGACGCTCTTCCTCGATGAGGTGGGGGACATGCCGCTCGAGACCCAGGCGAAGCTCCTGCGCGTGCTCGAGAATAGAGAGGTCGTCCCGGTTGGGGGGAATGAGTCGCAGTCTGTAGACGTTCGCTTGGTGGCGGCGACGAACCGTGACCTGCGCGCGATGGTGGGGGCAGGGACCTTCCGCGAAGACCTGCTCTTCAGGCTGCAAGTGATCTCCGTGGACTTGCCGCCGCTCCGAGAGCGCACTGGAGACACCCCCCTACTGATCGATCACTTCATAAGTGAGTTTGCCTCAGAGCACGAGAAGGCCGTGGTGGGCATCAGCCCCGAGGCGCGGGCCTCGCTCGTGCGCTATCCGTGGCCCGGGAACGTCCGTGAGCTCAGGAACGCCCTAGAGAACATGGTCTTGTTGGCGCGAGGTGAGACCTTGGAGCTGAGCGAC
>CAJWVY010000019.1 GCA_913048135.1 uncultured Verrucomicrobiales bacterium | reverse complement strand
AAGGTGCGAGATTTTTCAAATATTCCTAGTCTTTGGTACAGAGATGAAGACTGCATAAAGTCGACACCGGCTGGCGCATTAATGGACGGGATTGATGAGAAAATGCCTGGAGCTGCTTGGAACTTGTTTCCGATGGATAAATATAGGGCACATAATTGGCACTGTTTTGAGGACATAGATAATAGGCAACCGTATATTTCCATGCACACTACACTGGGGTGTCCTTATAAATGCACTTTTTGTTGCATTAATGCTCCGTTTGGTAAGCCATCTTACCGAATGTGGTCTCCCGATACTGTTATTGACGAAATTGATTTACTGGTTAATAAATACGGAGTGCGTAACATAAAGTTTGTAGACGAAATGTTTGTCCTTAACAGATCACATGTGATAGGGATCTGCGATAGGATTATCCAAAGGGGATACAATCTAAATATTTGGGCGTATGCTCGAGTTGATACCGTCAAGGATGAGTTTTTGGAAAAATTGCAAATGGCTGGTGTCCGATGGCTGGCGTTGGGTATTGAATCGGGAAGTAAACATGTTAGAGACGGCGTTGAAAAGGGTAGGTTTGGTACTGAGGCAATAATTTTCTTTGTAGGTGGAATTATGTTGGATGATGTAAAAGAAGAACAAGATGAATATGTTAGTAAACACTCTGGTGGAAGCTCAGGTTCTGGATCAAAAGATGAAGGACTTAGTTCTAAAATAGATACAATTCTAAGAGAAGCCAAACTTGATGTTGGATTAGTTAGTGGTCTTACTAAAAGTATTCAAAACTTAGAAAATACAGCGAGTGCTTTGTCACCTGCTTCTGATGCTGCAGCATCTTCTCAAAATTACGCTGAAGAATTAAACAAAGCTGCTGGGCAGCTACAATCTTTAAATCAATTATATGCTTCGCAAGTTAAAAATGCTGGACAACATAATAATTACAACGAACAAGTTGCCGAAAACGCTGAGTTACTAAGAAGCCAAATGCAATCTTTATCTGAGAATCTAGCCTCTCTTAACCAGGTTTACAAGGGAATGCTCTCTGCAATGAATAAAAACTAAGAAATTATGGCAGGAGCAAAAGAAACCCCACGTCAGAAGCTTATCGCTCTGATGTATTTAGTGTTTATTACTATGCTAGCTCTGAATGTGAGTAAAGAAGTCCTTGATGGATTTGGACAAATGTTTAAAAAGATAGCTAGTGCAAATGACAGAGTAGATCAAAGTAATGATATTTATTACAATAAAAAACGTCCTGAAACGCTCATGCAGATGGTGTTCACTGAATGCCAGTCAGGTGTTGGGAGTGAAGTCTCTTGGAATGGGTACGAGCATAATGTGTTGTTGATGAATTCGCCGGACCGGCAATTTCCCAATGTCTCCTACCTTTTGGGGCTTGGGTTTGAGTTCGATAGTCGCAGTGTGGTTTCTGCTGACTTAAATTTGGATGGCCGGCCGGATCTGTTGGTGGTGGAACGCGCCCGGGATGAGGAGCGTAAAATGTATGTGAATCGCGTACATTTGTTGGGCAATCATTTGAAGACGGGCCACAATTGGGTGGGGGTTCACTTACCGTTCGAAGCAGCAACCGTGGGAGCGCAGGTGGTGGTGAAATCAGGAAAGCACCGCCAAGTATTGCCTGTTGTGACCGGTGATTCTTATAATAGCCAGCATGCATTCACCGTGCATTTTGGTTTAGGAAAGGCTTCGGCGGTGGATGAAATCCTTGTTCAGAGAGCAAACGGAAAGGTAACACGCCTTGAAAATCCAGCGATTAATCAGTTTCATGCCGTTTCCGTTAAAAATGATCAATGAAATATTTGGTTAACGATTGACTGATGATGTTCGTTAGTTAGGCTTTCAGCATGTCACCCAACCGACTGACACGACGCCATTGGTGTACCCTCGGGGCGTTTACGTTGGTAGAACTTTTGGTGATCATTGTTGTGATCGGTGTATTAACCGGCATCATACTTCCATCTCTCAACAAAGCTCGGCTCAAGGCAAACGCCAGCCAGTGTGTGGATCAACATCGACAACTTGGTCAGGCTTACGCGGAATATATTGCCGACAATAAGAGCCCGTCGGTCATGCCAAAGATGGCTGGTGGTTCGCGCAATGCATGGGAACGAAAATTACGCATGTATGCCGGGCAGGAGCATGGATGGCAATGCCCGGATTGCCGGCAGGGGCACCACGGCGTGGGGTACAATCACGCCTTGGGTGCGTTGGGAGATCTCAGTCGGGTGAAGCAGCCGACCATGACGGTGGTTTTTGGTGATGCAGGATTGGTGGCGAATCCTGAACAAGCTGATCCCAACCATTGGGTGGAAAAACAATCGGTTCGCCAACTCAAAAGAGTTGGAGTCTTTGAGGTGCCTTCCAGTGCTAATTGGAAATCTCAACCCTTGCGGATGGTTAATCGCCATTTGGGACGAGCCAGTGCAGTCTTTGCCGATGGACATGCTGAGACATTGCCAGTGGGGGCAATTGGTTTTCAGTATGAGGCTGGGCATCAGCGGGCGCTTTGGGATCATCAATAGAAATTCCTTTTCGGTTCCTTTCTGCTGCGCGAGAATCTGTGCGTGCAACGACTACTTTTTCTTCTTTTGATCCTTACCCACGCTTGGGTTCAGGCAAAGCAACCCAATGTGATCGTGATTCTGACCGATGACCAAGGGTGGGGAGATCTCAGCCTGAATGGGAACACGGATTTGGAGACGCCGCATATTGATTCGTTGGCGCGGGATGGGGCGCGGTTTGACCGTTTCTTTGTGTGCGCGGTGTGTTCGCCGACGCGGGCGGAGTTTTTAACCGGGCGTTATCATGTGCGGAGCGGGGTGTACAGCACCTCGGCCGGTGGGGAGCGGATGGATCTCGATGAACGGACCATTGCCGACACCTTCAAGGCCGGCGGGTATGCCACGGGCGCGTTCGGGAAATGGCATAATGGGATGCAGTATCCGTATCACCCGAATGGACGCGGCTTTGAGGAGTATTACGGGTTTTGCTCGGGGCATTGGGGCGATTACTTCAGCCCGCCGCTGGAACACAATGGCCGCATTGTGCAGGGCGAAGGGTTTTGCGTCGATGATTTCACCGACAAAGCGATGGCGTTCATGGAGCGCAGTCACAAGGCGGGTAAACCGTTCTTCGCGTATCTGCCGTACAACACGCCGCACTCGCCGATGCAGGTGCCGGATCGCTGGTGGAACAAGTTTAAGGACAAGGAGATCAAGCTGCGCAACCGCGATCCGCGTCGGGAAAATTTGCAGCATCTGCGCTGTGCTCTGGCGATGTGCGAGAACATCGACTGGAACGTCGGTCGACTGCTCAAGAAGCTTGATCAACTCGGCGTGGCCGAGGACACCATCGTGTTGTTCTTTCATGACAACGGCCCGAACGGCGTGCGTTGGAATGGCGGCATGAAAGGGCGCAAGGGATCGACGGATGAAGGCGGCGTGAGGTCGCCGTTGGTCGTCCGCTGGCCGGCGCGCATTCCGAAGGGCACTTTTGTAAAGCCCATCGCCTCGGTCATGGATTTGCTCCCCACGCTGGCCGATTGCGCGGGCATTCCGGTGGCCAGCCAAAAGCCGCTCGACGGCCGCAGCCTCAAACCGCACCTGCTCGGGGAAAAGGTGCAGTGGCCCGATCGCACGATTATGAATTGCTGGAAGGGCAAGGTCAGCGCGCGCACGCAGCGATATCGCTTGGGGCACACAGGCCAACTCTTCGACATGGTGGCGGATCCGGGGCAGCATAAGGACATCAGCAAGGAACAACCCAAGGTGGCCGCGCAGTTGCGAGGTGAGGTGGAGCAATGGAAGAAAACCGTGCTCATCGAATTGGGCGAGGACAACCGGCCTTTTGTGATCGCCCATCCGGATTCCGAGTGGACGCAAATCCCCGCGCGCGATGGCATGGCCCATGGCGGCATCAAGCGTTCCAACAAGTTCCCCAACTGCTCCTACTTTTATAACTGGACTTCGTTGGATGACAAAATCACCTGGCCCGTGGAGGTCGGCGCCAGCGGCAAGTACGAGGTCACGATGCATTACGCCCTACCCAAGGGCGATGAAGGCACGCGCGTGCAGCTTTCTTATGGCAAGGGCGATCGAAACAAGGAAGGGGAAGCGGCCGGTTACGCCAGTGCCACGACGGTGACACTCAGCAAGGCGCATGATGTGCCGGCGCGCGGGCAGGAAAATGATCGCGTTAAGCGCATGGAATCCTATGTAAAAGATTTTAAGCCGATCCCCATGGGGACGCTCAACCTCAAGCAGGGCAAGGGCGTCCTCACGCTCAAGGCGCTGGAGATTCCGGGCGAAACCGCGTTGGAGTTCCGTTTGCTGATGTTGAAGCGGGTGAAGTAGCATCCACCCCGAAGATACAGAACGCGCACAGGAAATATATTGAACAAACACGGTGTCCTCTGTGTCTCTGTGGTAAGGAAATGAGAGCTGCAATTTACATCATCACCCTGCTGGTCACGCCGCTTTGGGCGGGGACACCAGAGGCGATGGTGTTGTTGAAGTCGAATTGTTTCTCCTGCCACAATCCGGAAAAGGAAAAGGGTGGGCTCGATCTCACCTCGCGCGAAGCGATTATGGCCGGCGGCGACAACGGCAAAGTGCTGCAGCCGGGCAAGGCTGCGGCCAGTCGGTTGGTGCAAACCCTGCAGCCGGGCGCCGATCCGCACATGCCGCCCAAGGATCAACTGTCGCCCCGCGCCATTGCCGCGTTGGAAACCTGGGTGAACGACGGCGCGCCGTGGGATGCCGAGGCGCTCAAGGATCGGCCCAGCCCGAAGCGGGATCAGTTGGCTTCGCTGCCGCCGAGTTATGCGCCGTCGCTGGCCTTGGCCATGTCCGCCGATGGCAAGCGCCTCGCCGTGAGCCGGGCCAATCGCGTGGTGGTGCATGATCTTGAGAGCAAAAACGCCGTGCTCGCCACGTTGGAAGGGCATCGCGATACCGTTCAGGCAGTGGCGTGGAGTGCCGATGGTAAATGGCTGGCGTCTTCGGATTACCGTTCCGTGCGGCTCTGGAACGCCGAGCTGAAACCGGCCGGCGAGATCACTGCCTTCGAGGGGCGCGTTACGGCGTTGGCGTTTGCGCCGGATAACCAATCGCTTTACACCGCCGACAGTCAACCGGCCGTGCGCGGCACGATTCGTCAATGGTCGGTGGCCGAGCGCAAACCGCTGGCGGATTGGGTGGCCCATGCGGATTCCATTTACGCCCTCGCACTGAGCAAGGACGGCAAACAGCTGGCTGCGGCCGGCGGTGATGAGGTGGCCACGGTGTGGACCTTGGCCGACCGGAAGCCGCGCGCCACGTTGGAGGGACATCAAGGTGCCGTGTATGGCGTGGCCTTCAAGAGTGATGGGGAGCAGTTGGCGACGGTGAGCGCGGATCATGAACTGCTGGTGTGGGACCTGAAAACCAAGCTGAAGATGACCGAGGTGCGCGTGCACAAGGGCGGGGTGACGGGGCTCGGTTGGACGCCGGACGACAAGGCGATTGTCACCAGTTGCGAGGATGGGCTCGCAAGAATTTTCACGGAGATCCAAACGCACGACGGCGCACAACGCTCCAGCACGGCCAAGGAACGCAAGTTGGCCGGCGGCATGGGACGCCTGCATGCGGTAGCGACCTCAGCGGATGCGAAACGGGTGGTGGCCGGGAACCATGCGGGCGATGTGTTTATCTGGGAGGACAATCGCCTGACCGCCACGCTCAAGCCGGAGACGGAAGTGCCGGCGCCCGAGGGTAAGGTGAGTTTTATCAAAGATGTGCTGCCGATCCTGAGCAAAGCCGGCTGCAGCGCGGGCGCCTGCCACGCCAAGGCGGAAGGACAGCGCGGGTTTAGTCTGTCGGTGTTTGCGTACGACACACGCAAGGATTGGAAAGAGATCACCGAGGACGCCTTTGGCCGCCGCGTGTTTCCGACCTTCCCGGAAGAGAGTTTGATTTATCGCAAAGCCACGCTGGCCATGCCGCATGAAGGCGGTCAACGCATCGCGCCGGGATCGCCCTCGGCCAAGGTGTTGCTGCAATGGATCCGCGAAGGCATGGCCTATCAGCACGAAGGCGAAGCCACGCTGGAGCGGGTGACTGTGGAACCGGCGGCCGGAGTGTATCGCAAGGCTGCGCAGCAAACTTTGAGTGTGACCGCCCATTATTCGGATGGCCAACAGCGTAATGTCACCGCCTTGGCGGATTTTGTCTCGAACGACAACGGCATTGCGACGGTGACGAACGCTGGCCGTGTGACGGTGGGCGGTATCAACGGCGAAGGCACAATCGTGGCGCGTTACATGGGTCAGGTGGCCATCTCGCGTGTGACCGTGCCGGCGGAGAAGAAGATTGCCGCCGCCAAATACGCGGCTTTGCCCGCGCATAATTTCATCGATGAACTGGCTTACGCGCAATTCCATCGGCTCGGGTTTCTGCCCAGCGAGCTGTGTTCGGACGAGGAATTTCTGCGCCGCGCCTCGCTGGACACCATCGGTCGCTTGCCGACTCTGGAGGAGGCCCGCGCGTTTCTGGATGATCCGGCGAAGGATAAGCGCACGAAAATGATCGGGCGATTGCTGGCCGATCCCGCGTACGCCGATCATTGGGCGAATCAATGGGCGGACCTCGTGCGGCCCAATCCTGATCGCGCCGGGCTCAAGAGCGTGTATGTGCTCGATCAATGGCTGCGGGAGGCGTTTCGCAAGAACCAGCCAATGGACGCCTTTGCCCGTGAGATGATCACCGCCACTGGCAGTACGCATCGGTTTGGCCCGACGGTGGTGTATCGCGACAAACGCACGCCGGACGAGATGGCGAAGATTTTCAGTCAGATCTTTCTGGGTACGCGCTTGGAATGCGCGCGGTGCCATAATCATCCAAACGAGAAATGGACGCAGCGGGATTTCTATTCGCTGTCCGCCTACTTTGCGCAGGTGAAACGCAAAGGCTCAGGTGTGTCACCGCCCATTTCGGGTGGCACGGAATGGTTTTATCATGGAGCCACCGGCGGCGTGACGCATCCGGTTACCGGCGAAAGTTTGCCGCCGCAGCCGCCCGATGGACCGCCATCCGAGTTGCCCGAAGGCACCGATGCGCGCGATCGGCTGGTGGATTGGATGGCGCAGCCGGATAATCCGTTCTTTGCCCGCGCACTAGTGAACCGCGTTTGGGGCGCATATTTCGGCAGGGGATTGGTGGAGCCGGTGGACGATATGCGCGCCTCCAATCCGCCGGTGAATGCCGCATTGCTTGATGCGTTGGCGAAACATTTTGTGCAGCTCAAGTACGATCAGAAGGAGCTCATTCGCACGATTCTGGAGAGCCGCCTGTACCAACTCAGCTCGGAAGCTAACGCCACCAACGCGGCCGATACGCGCAACTTCTCGCGCAGCTACCGGCGACGGTTGCGCGCGGAGGTGTTACTCGATGCCGTTGGCGACGTGACCGGCGTGCCCACCAGCTTCAGCGCCACGTGGAACGGTGCACGCGCTTTGGAGACTTGGAACTTCAAGATCGGCTCGGAATTTCTGGATGCCTTTGGTCGGCCGAATTCCAGCAGTGATCCGCCCTGCGAACGCAATACCAAGGGCACGGTGGTGCAGGCTCTGCACATGATGCATTCGGAAATTCTGCACACCAAAATCACGCACGCCGACGGCCGCGCGGCCAAGCTGACGGCCGGCGACCAGACTCCGGCGGAGATTGCGGAGGAAGTGTTTCTCGTGGCTCTGAACCGGCGTCCCACGGCTACTGAAACCAAGGAGATAACGACCTATTTCGAGAAGAAAAAGGACGACCGCGCCGGCGCGGTGCAGGATCTGCTCTGGGCGGTGCTAAATACGGCGGAGTTTCTGTTTAACCACTAAACCGTGAGAGGGACGAGTTCCACCTCGTACTATTTTCTTTTTAAACCCAAAGCATGCGCTTGCCCCGATGCGTTCGCCCCGTACAATCGCGGCGTCACTATGATACGCATTGCGCTTTTGCTTTCCGTGCTCATGGCCGCGCCATTGTTTGCCGGCAAATGGGATGAGATGAACTACGGCCCGTACCTGACGCATTCGCTGGAGGTGCGCGGGGCGGGGATCGTGAACAAGGGGATCGCCATCCGGCTGGACGCCGGCGAAGGCGGCGTCTCCAAAGGCAACGCGTTCATGCTCTACGACACCGACCTGCTCAACTGCGCGGTCGGTTGGAGCGGCGGCTTTATCGACTGGCGCGGCATCGCGATGGATGGCCGACACAACGCGCATGCCTCCATTCGGGGCGACCAGACGTTTGCCAATCCCGTGAGCCCCGGCTGGCGCAGTCCGGCAGGTAAGTGGGAGGACACCGTACGCGTGCGCGGGTTGGATAAGAAACCGTACGGACCGCTGCCGCGCACCTGGGCGCATTACAAGGGCCTGTATGTGCACGGCAACAAGGTCGTGCTCAGCTACACCGTGGGCGCGCGCGGCGTGTTCGAGATGCCGTCGTTGCACGGCGAGAATGTATTCATCCGCAACCTCCAGATTGCGCCGGGCACAAGCGAGATCGTGATGCAGGTGGCGCAAGGCACAGATGCCAAGCCACTCAATGGCAGTCGCAACATCGTCCAGGTGGGTGGCTCACAGACAGATCAACCGGTGATTGCCGCGGCCGTGTTGGGCGAAACGGGCTTGTGGGATTTGGAGGATGGCAAGAATTTGCGCCTGCGCATTCCGGCGGCTACCAAGGCGCATCGCCTGCGCGTGTTGATTTGGTCCGGCCCGGCGGCGGACGTAAAGGGCTTTGCCAAGGCCGTGGCCACGGTGCAGTCTGAGGATGAAGCGCCGAACCTGCTCAAGCTGACGCAGGGCGGCAAGGCGCAATGGACTGAGCCGGTGGAGACCCAAATTCAGGCCGGACTCGATCTGGGACCGTACGCCACCGATACCTTCCAGCTGCCGGATAACAATCCGTGGAAATCCTGGATGCGCTTGGGCGGATTCGATTTCTTTAAGGACAACCGCCGCGCCGCGGTGTGCACGTGGCAGGGAGATGTGTGGATCGTGGAAGGGCTGGATTTGCCGAAGGGCAAGCTCACCTGGCGCCGCATTGCCACGGGCATGTTCCAGCCGCTGGGGTTGAAGATTTTGAACGAAACCATCTACGTCTGCTGCCGCGACCAGATCACGCGCCTGCATGACGCCAATGACGACGGGGAGATTGATTTCTACGAAAACTTCAACAACGACCATCAGGTGACCGAGCATTTCCATGAATTCGCCATGGATCTGCAGACGGATGCGGAGGGCAATTTCTATTTCGCCAAGGCCGCGCGCCACGCGAAGGACGGGCTCGTGCCGCATCACGGGTCAATCATAAAAGTGAGCAAAGACGGCTCCAAGAGCTGGCGCATCGCCAATGGCTTCCGCGCGCCGAACGGCGTGACCGTGAATGGCGACGGTACCTTTTTCGCCAGCGACCAGGAAGGTCATTGGATTCCGAAGAACCGCATTAACCTGATCAAGCAGGATGGGTTTTACGGCTACATGGGCTCGTATGTGCCAGGTCGCGATCCGGAGGATTACGATCCGCCGGTGGTGTGGATCCACAACAGCGTAGATCGCTCGCCGGCCGAGCAGCTTTGGGTCACCAGCGACAAATGGGGGCCGCTCAAGGGCACGTTGATCAATCTCAGCTATGGCACCGGTCGGCTGTTTACCGTGCCGTATGAGGAGGTCGATGGCGTGCCGCAGGGCGGAGTGAGCCGCATTCCGCTGGGCGAAACGCCTACGGGCGTGATGCGCGGCCGCTTCCATCCGGTCGACGGCCAGCTCTATGCCTGCGGCCTCTTCGGCTGGGCCGGCAACAAATCGCGTCCGGGCGGTTTCTATCGTTTCCGCTACACCGGCAAACCGCTGCATGTTCCGGTGAAGTACGCCGCCAACAAAAAGGGCGTGAGTCTCACCTTCAGTGAGCCGCTTGATAAAGCCACCGCCACTGATGCGGGCAGTTACGCCGCCGAGATGTGCAACTACCGGCGCACGCGCGGCTACGGTTCACGCGATTACAAGGTGAGCAACCCCGATCAGCAGGGCCGCGATCAACTTGAGGTTTCCAAGGCCACCCTCAGTGCCGATGGCAAAACCATCACGCTGCAAATGCCTGACCTGCAGAAGTGCATGACCCTGCGCATCCGCTACAATCTTAAGGGCGCCAAGGGCGAATCCGTGCGCTCGGAAATCAACTGCACGATCAATGTGCTGAAGTAAGGTAGCAGAACTTAAGACCCAGCAAATCGCCGCCGATGTGGGCAAATCCATTGCCGGCATTAAGGACGATCAACAGCTCGCCGATTGCGAGGCACTACTGGAAAAACTGAGCTCGCACAAGGCCGGCAAATCCTGCCTATACCTCAAGCGCCTCGATGACGTGCATTTGCCCACGCTGAAAAAGCTGATCAAGACCGCCTACAAATCGCCGGGGCGAAGACGATTTCCTAATCATTAAAGGGGCGAGTTGCCCCACTATACTAATTAGTTTGCTTCTGGGCTGGAGGTGCGGCAAAAAGCACTTTCATGTCTCCGGCCACCACCAAGGTTTCCATTATTGACGCGCAGGGCGTCGTGGTGTGCCAGTATCATTTGGGCGATGGAGAACATCTGATTGGTCGCGGCGCGCAATGCGCGATTCAAATTGATGGCGATGGGGTTTCTCGCCAACACGCGCGGTTGATCCTGACCGGAGACACTATTGAGATTGAGGATCTGGAAAGCACTTCCGGAACGACTGTGGAGGGGCTGCCTGTGCAGAACCGGATGGGGCTGCAACTGCATCAGCGCTTGTGGGTGAGTAATTACCACGTGGTTTTGGAGCGGCTGGGATTCAGTGGCTTGATGGAAGGCTCGCGCATGGGGGCGGGGCGGTTTGTCTTGAAGCTGGAGCTTGGCAAGGGCGGCATGGGAGCGGTGTGGCTCGCCTTTGATGAGGTGGAGCAGGCGGATGTGGCCCTGAAGGTGTTTACCGATGAACGGGCCGGTATGGATGCCGAGGGATTGAATGACCTGAAGCGTGAGGTGGAGAAAACGCAATGTCTTCAGCATCCGCACATCGTGCGCATGGGGCAGTTTTGGAACGAGGAAGGAGAGCCGCCGTTTATCAGCATGGAATATGTGGCGGGGACGGATCTGCATGAGTTGAAGCGTAGCGCAGCCGGTTCCATTTTGTCTTGGGACAAAGTTCGCGCGTACATGATGCAATTGTGCGATGCGTTGAACTTCGCCCATTCGCAGCGCCTGGCGCACCGGGATATCAAGCCCTCGAATTTTCTCATCGATCATGAAGGAAACCTGAAACTGACTGATTTTGGGATCTCGGCGTCGCTGGCCAATTCTGCGTTGAGCGTCACGGCTCCCAGCCTGATGGGGTCGGGGACGCCGCAATACATGAGTCCGCAACAAATGGATGGTAACCCGCCGAATGTTACGGATGACATCTATTCGGTGGGGGCGACATTCTATGATTTACTGACCAGCAAACCGCCATTTTATCAGGGCGAATTGTCCTATCAAATCCGCCATGCAGATCCCGTGCCCATTTCCCAGCGGTTGCAGGAGTTGGGACTGCAAAATGAAATTCCGGATTACATTGAGGCCATCGTGATGGCCTGTCTGCAAAAGGATCCCGGACAGCGGCCGCAGTCGATGGAGATTATCCGGTACTGGATTGAATCAGCCGAAGCCGGCGTGGAGGCCGATCCGGATGCGCCGCACGGCACCGAACCCAGCCCGGCACAAACCGGTTGGGACGAGGCCGAACCGGATGGAGAATCAAAAGTCGTTTGGCCACCGCGCAATGAAGCGGCCCAGGCAGAGGTTGAGCAGCCGCGCAACGGCTGGATGGGAGTGGGCATTGCGGCGGGCGTTGCCCTGTTGGTTTGGCTCGTGGCGGGATTAACGGATATCAAACCCATCTATGCCGGCATGAGCCCGTTGGTGGCGGGGTTTGGTGGGGAAGAACCGGAAGTCCCCGCGGGGCCAGTGAGACCGGCTCCACCGCCGGATGAGCCGAGCCAAAATGAGCTGGAACAATTGTGGCTGACCAATGCCACGCGGTTGGTTGAAAATCGTAGCGCTTGGGTGGGGGTGATGGAGGAGATTCAACAGGTATGCACGCGGTTGGAGCCTGAAGTGCATGTGCTGGTGGACCCCGATGAAATGGTGCCGTTCACCAACGAGTTGGGGCGGTTGCTTGAACAATACACCACGCCGCCGCTAAGTGTGACCAACGTGCAAACCGCCCTTTGGATTCGCTCACTGCAGACGGTCGCCTCCGATGAGGGCGCCCTGGACACATTGCGGCTGAAGGTGCGGGCGCGGAATATCCAGCCCAGATTGCGGCCATCGTTGAACCGCGAATTTGCCGCCTTAGTGCTGGAAGAATTCCGGAAGAGCCCGCGGTTTGCCGAGGCGGAAGAGGAAACCAAACTCGCCGGAGCCGTGCCCACGCCGGATCCGACCGAGCCTTGGTTTGATTTCGAGCTTCAGCTCAAGCTGGCTCAGCCCTTGTTGCAGGCGGGCCATTCCTTGGAGTTGGGCGAGTATCAGCCGCACCTTGGCCAGTCACTCGCCGCGCCGTATCCGGGGCAGCAGGGTGGGAATGGATTTTTCAACCGTTTGTTTCCGGCAGTGGTGAAGCTGAATCAGGAGGCCACCAACAATCAGGTGAATTTGCCGGAGGATTATTCCAAGATCGGCGGAAACGGATTCAGTTTTTCGTTTGCGCCAATTCTGGAATCAGCCGCTGTGCCGACCAATCGGTTGATGCATTTGCAGGCGCAACTGGAGGATGTGGAGCACATGGCGCGTGTGTTGCGGGAAAGCGGCGTGTTGTCGATTGAGGCCCTGCAACGTGCCAAGGTTTGCCCGGAGGATCATGTGTACGCAAACACGGGGCTGAAGCCGGAGTTGATTTTTCATGATCAGGAAAATATCACCAACGCCGTGGGGGTAGTGTACCCGTACCGAATCAAATTTCGCAGCTTGAGTACGGGCGTGGCGAAAGTGGTATCCGCGTTGTCGACACATTCGGCCTGTGTGGTTCGGAAAATCCATCTGGCGCCCAGTACCAAGCTGCCCGAAAAACCCACGAGCGGTGAGCTTTATTTTCCCAACGGATTGCCGCCGGAATACGCGCAGTCGCTGGCGCAACTTTCACTCACCACGCTGAACGTCCGCACGCTGGTTCAGGAAGGTCCGCTGGAGGTGACGATTGATTTGGATTACTCGCGCCAACAAGGCGAGCCGCCGACTGAGACACCTCCTGAACCGTTGCAGGCAGTTTTGCAAAATGAGCCGCCGCCATGGAGCATTGCGGTGACCAATCATCTGGTATTCAACCCGCGTGTGTGGAAGGAGATTCATCACGTGAACCGGCCGTTGCCGCGGCTACAGGCCGATTCGGCCGATGAACCACTGGGGATCTCTGCGTTGAAAGTCACCGCCATCCGCACCAACTACGCAACCTTGAGTGGTCGCACCTACTTGAATGGAGCCACCATCCGGCATGAGTTTATGATGGATGATGCGGATCATCTCGTGAAACCGTACGGCACCCAAAGTCAGGCGCCCTTGGCGACCTTCCTGCCGCAGGCGCCCATGCCTTCGCAGTACGGCCTTACCCGGGCAAACGGCTGGATGCCTGCCCCTCAAACCGTTCGGCCGTTGCATCAATTTATCGGGGTGGGCGCAAGTTGGCTGGCCTATCAACCGGATTGGGAAATGAAAGCCGTCTTTCAGGCGGTCTCCATGCCGGGCCAGGCGCAGTTGACTCAAGCCCGATTGAATCCGTCCGGCCAGATCAATGGCATGACCTACGATCTGGATTTGATCACCCGAAACCAAAGTGAAACCAACTACGCCACCAATCGCGTGCGGATTCAATCCAGCCAACCTTACAAGTTTGCGCGCAGCTTTGAGGCGGATTTCCGTCATCAAACTCCCCATCAAACCCCGGTGAACCTCAAGCAATTCCGCGAAGGCCGGCGGCTGTTGATTGATGGCGAAGTGTTTCAGGTGCGCCTAATCACAGGAGATGAGGTTACCCTTGTTTCCGATGTAACCTGTGGAGGGACCGGCAAGGAGTTTCGCAAAACCTTCATTCCGGATCCGGTGCCCAATGGGACGGCCCCTAGGCCCCGGCCGGATTAACGGCCCTCATTCGGCGTCTCAAATTGTTGCCCAATATGTTTGTCGCCGCGGGTGCGGGCGAGGGATTGCTGGCGTTGGCGTTCGCGTCGGCTGGCGCGGAGGGAGTCGTTGAGATCGGCGGAACAGCGTGGGCAGCAGACGCCTTCCTCGTATTCGGGCGAATCCATGTCCTCGGGCTTGAGCGGCCAGCGGCAGCCGAAGCACACGCGGCTCTCGCCTTCCTTCAGCCCGTGCGTCACGGACACACGATGGTCGAATACAAAGCATTCGCCTTCCCACAGGCTGTCGTCCGCGGTGGTCTGTTGTAGGTAATTCAGGATACCGCCCTGCAGGTGGTACACGTTTTCAAACCCCTGTTTCAGTAAATGCGCCGAGGCCTTTTCACAGCGGATGCCGCCGGTGCAGAACATGGCAACCTTCTTATGTTTGGCTTCGGCCAACTGCGATTGCACATAGGTATTCCATTCGCCGAAGGTGGCGGTGTGCGGGTTGGTGGCGCCCTGAAATGTGCCGAGCTCCACTTCGTAATCGTTGCGGGTATCAATCAACAGCACGTCGGGATCGCTAATCAGCGCGTTCCAATCTTCCGGGGTGACGTATTCGCCCACGGCGTCATTGGGGTTTATCGAGGGATCGCCCAGCGTCACGATCTCCTGGCGAATGACCAGACGCAATCGGTGAAAAGTGTCGCGATCCGTCTCGCATTCGCGATGAGGCATGCCGGCGAAACGTTGGTCCGCACGGATGAATTGCAGCACGGCATCAACGCCCGACTTGGGTCCGGCAATGGTGGCGTTGAGTCCTTCGGTGGCGAGGATGATCATGCCGCGCACGTCATGGGAGCGGCATTCGGTTTCCAATCGATCGCGGAAAGCTTCGCAGTCGGGGAGATCCACGAAACGGTAAAAGGTGGCAACCGTTTGCGGCATGGATCAGCGTCGCTTGAGGGTGAGGCGATCGACATTTGGGCCGCTGGCACCGATGGATTCCAGGCGGATTTGATTTTCGCCCTTTTGGAGCGCGGCGTCGGTGATCAGATCTTTCCAGCTCGTCCAGTCACCTGTGTCATTGAAGGGGAGCGATTTTTGAATAACTTTGCCATTAACCTTCAAGGCCAAGGGCCGGTTGCCGCCCGCGAGGGCGTATCGGAAAGCGAGCTGGTAGGTTGCTGATTCGTGCGCGGTTACGATCCATTCGAGGTGCTCACCGGATTTGCCGACGAAATCAGCGTAGCCCTTGCCGGAAAAACCGCCGTTACGATTATCAAAGGTTGGACCCTGTCGGCCGGCAAAGGCGGCGTCCAATTCCTGCGGCGAGGTGGTCAGTTTCACAGGCTTCGCTTTCACCGGCTTGGCCGTGGAGCCGCCGCCGGAGCTGGCAGCGACGAGATGCGGCGCTTTGTCGTCACCGTTGGTGAGGGTGTTCAGCGTGTAGCAGACGAAGGTGTTCAGCGTGGGCGTTTTGTCCTTGGCGGTGACGTTCTTGAGGGTCAGCTGATAGACGTAGCCGGGATTTAATTTATCGAGTGCGAGCGAAACAGTCTTGCCGTTCTTGCCCATTTCCAACGCCGTGACGTCGATGGCTTCCTTGCCGAGTTGCGGTGAGCCGTAGCTTTGATGGTATTTGTAGTAGTATCGCTGGAACTCAAACTGAGTCGCCTCCACGTTGCCCAGTGGATGGGTGAAGGTGAGGTCGAAGCCACGCTCAGTGATTTTCATGCTGGCCAATTCCATGGGGGTTTTGCCGGTCCAAGTGACGCGTTGCAATCCGCTGCCGCCGGCCCAGGAGAGGTGGGTGGAACCCGTCCAGAGACTACCGTCGGGGGCGAAGGCAAAGCGATGCATGCCGCGGTGCAGGCCGCCGCCATCGATGAAAGGTAAACAGGCCCCCTGTGTTTGACCGGCCACTTCATCCACCAACACGCGCAGAATGCGCGGGCGGTTCATTTCGCCCACGAGCAATTGCCCTGAGAACGGGCCGAACTTGCCGCCGGTGGTGTCGGTGAGCATTTGGGTGGGGCTATTGGCCATGCTGCCTTGCGGAAACAGCACGGCGGCGCGATGGCGTTGGGCATCGAATTCGGCCGGCGGCACCTTAAGCGGATTGCGTCCTACCTCCCATTGGCCGGTCCACACAAGACTCGCGGGGTGCCCGTAAAAATTACCTTCTTTCACATGGAAGAGCTTGCTGGTGCCGAGCCAGTCACCCTGGTTATCGGTGACCCACAGGCGGCCGGCGCTGTCGAAGTTCACGCCATTGGGGGAGCGAAAGCCGGGGGCGAAGGGCGTGGTCTTGCCGTCCGGTGCAATCTTTAGAATCCAGCCGCGAAACGGGGTGGCGGAGTACATTCGGCCGGAACCGTCGCGGTGGTTTTTGTAAAACTGTTCACGGGTAATGCCATAATGGCGGAATTCCCCACGGATTTCCGGGCGAATACTGGCGCCGCTGGAGGCGAGATTGAGGCCGACGTAGTAGTTGCCGGACTTGTCTCGCGTGGGGCCAAAGGCGAACTCATGATAATTTCCGGTCATCCCAAAACGATCGCTGAGCGTCTCGTAATGATCGGCGGTGCCGTCGCGATCGGTATCCCGCAGGCGCGTGAGTTCGGGGCGTTGCATGACGACCAACGTGTGGTTGTCCTCGGCCATGATGCCCAGCGGTTCGTGCAGACCATCGGCAAAGAGCGTCCACGTTTTGGTTTTCGGTTCGTACGTGTACACCTCGCCGCGATGGAAACAGGCGGCCAACCGGCCGTCGGGCAGGAAGGTGAGCCCTCCAATCTGCGGATCCAGCCCCTTGGGCGCGGCGATGTTCTCGACCTTGTAATAATCATTCACCGAAGCCGCCTGTGTGGCGCCGGTGAACAGGAGTAAACCAATGCTGAACAGGGCGTATTTCATTTTCCGTGTTGATGCCGGTGAGTGATGGTGAAGGTCTTGGCCTGATCCGGGGATAGTACGGCGACCCCGTTGGACATCTCCGCATCAATCTCCCCATGGCCAGGCGTGACGCGCAGCGGGGAAACAATCTTCGGAATGCGGAAGTGGCGGATGATGCCCGTGCCATCGGGCAGGGCGGTGATGTGCTCGTACACATCCAGACCATTAAGTGTGTAGTGAAATTCTGGGTGTCCCTTGATTTTGCGGTAGCCTTTGAATTCCACTTTTTGAAGAGCGCGACCGACCTGCAGGGGAGCCGTTTCCGTGGCGGTCCAGAATTTGTTTCCGATGATCTTGGCCAGTCCATTGCCGTTGGCACGCCAGACGGGCATGGGATCGACGAAGCCGCCGATCCACGCATAACGCAGGCGACAGTTGCCGGCATCCCAGCAGTAGGAGACACCATGTGGCAGGGCCACGGCGATGGCGGCCGGGGAGGCGTCCGGCATAAAAATGCGGTACATCAACGGCCGGCGATGTGACCAGGCGTGCAGGTTGCTATTGGCTCCCTTGGCGCGGGCCATAGGCGGCACATGCTCGTCCTTGGCCAGATCGGGCATGGCCTCGCCCACGTACATCGCGCCGTACATCAGCAGTCCGTGACCGGGCAGGGTGCAGACGTACGGATAAATGCCTTTGGCTTTGGGCGCGGTAAACTTCAGCACGGCCGAGGCATTCGGCTTTAGCGTGAGGGTTTGGGTGAGAATTGCGGGGTGCTTGATGATGCGCTCGGGATCAGGCGGCAGGGCGATGGTGGCCTGAACCACGGCCATGCGCTGACCGGGTTGGGTGAACACCAGATTGTGCGCCATGTCATCGGGGTTCTTAAACGTCAGTTCAATTGCTTGTCCCGGCTCGGCGGTGAAGCGGGGTTTATCGAACTGCAACCCGGGCACCGTGCTGAGCGTGAGCTTCAGCGGTGCGGCGGAGAGGGATAGGGCGATCGTTAAGAACGCGAGGGCAAGCGAGCGCATTTTACTGTTCAACAATCCACACATTGCGGTACCGCACCGGGTTGCTGTGGTTTTGGAACCAGATCGGGCCGGGCTCTGTGCCTTCGGGGCGGCCGGCGCCGGTCTTGTTTTTCAGCGCGTAATCATCATGAATCACAATGCCGTTGAGCCTGGCCGTGATGCGGGCCGGGGTGGTCTTCTTGCCGTCGGCATCAAACTTGGCCGCGGTGAATTCCACATCATAGGTCTGCCAGTTGAGAGGCGGAAAACAGGCGTTCACGTCGGGAAACTTCTGTTTGTACAGACAACCGCAATCGTTCTTGGCGGGCGTCATCTCGATGCCGAACGAATCCAGTACCTGCAATTCGTAACGTCGCTGCAGGTACAGGCCGCTGTTGCCCCGGGCTTGGCCGCGCGCGGTGGGCTTGAACGGCAGACGAAATTCCACATGCAGCTTGAAGCTCTGGAATTTATCCTTGGTGATGGCGCCCTCTTTCATGAGGCCGTCGTCAGTGATCTTGAGTTGATCAAGTGTGCCGTTGTCCTTGCCGTCGAATAGCACCTTGGCTCCCTTGGGCGCCTTGGCCCCGAGGGTGGGGGATTTGCGGGTGACCTTTTCAAACGCGCCCACCTTTTGGTCGCCCTTGGCAGCGATCACTTTGCCTTTCAGATAGTGCAAAGCAATGGGCGATTGATCGTTGGCGAAACTGGCCTTGTCTTCGCCTTTTCGTTTGCCGCTGTAGACCCATTTGGTATCACCATCCCAGCCGGCGCCGGGGAGGCCGCCGTCGAAGGCCGTGGCCTGAAAAGTACCTTCACCGAGGGCTACGATTTGCAGGCCGAGCTTCGATTGCTTGCCTTCCCCATTCATGCCTTCTCCGGTGTATTCACCCTGGATGGCGAAATCCGGATCCTTGGCGGCGGCTGTCGGGGTTTCATAAGTCAACTGCCCCTTCGGCGCAGCCGCCAGTGAGGCGGCAAACACGAGTGAAAAAAATGCGGTAATGGGTTTCATAAAAAGTGTTCGGAAGTGTATCGGTTGAGGGTGAAATGGCAACTATACAGGAAGCTTTTCACCTTCATTCAGACCCTCTCCCTGAGGGAGGGGTGTTTGCTTGTAATTATCCTATTCGCCCATCAATTCCTTCAGCTTTGCTTCGATGGATTCTGCCCAGATGGTGTAGCCTTTTTCGCTGAGGTGTAGGAGGTCTGGCATGATCTCGCGCGAGAGGGTGCCGTCTTTCTCGAGGAACTTCGGGCCGATGTCGAGGTAGTGTACGACTTTGCCGTCGGCGAACTTCTTGAAAATGGCGTTGGTACCTTCGTTGACTTGGCGACGTTTGTCCGCGTTGTTGGCGCCGCGGGGAAAGACGCCGAGAAGTAACACTTTGGTGTCGGGTAGTTTTTTGCGCAGTTGTTTCACAATAACCTCCACACCGTCGGCGATTTCCTGGGAGGTATTGCTGCCGGAATTGTTGGTGCCGATCATGATGACGGCCGCTTTGGGTTTGATGCGGTGAAGGTTGCCATTGTCCAACCGCCAAATGACATGCTGGGTGCGGTCGCCGCCGATGCCGAGGTTCACGGCATTTCGTTTTGCGTAGTGCTTGGCCCACACGCCCTTACCGCGGCCTTCCCAGCCTTGTGTGATGGAGTCGCCGATGAAAATGAGATCGCAGTTGCCTTGCGCCACGCGTTTGTTGAAGGATTCATGTCGCTTGGTCCAACCGCCGCTGCGCGGTACGGGTTTGGTGGCCGAATGGAGTTTTTCCTCGGCGATGGAGGTAAGGGCAAAGAGGAGGGTGGTCAGTATGAGAATCGGTTTCACGCGCCCAATGTCTGATGTGCGGCAGGCAATGTCCACCGAAAATCGGTGGCGGCTTAGGCTTCCGCTGGGCGCCCAAGCTGCCAGTGCCAGTATCGACTGAGGGCAGACTTCACATCCTCCAGAATCAGATAACTGATCGGCACGAGGATGAGCGTGATGAACGTGGCAAAGAGGACGCCCCACGCGAGGCTGATGCCCATGGGGATGACGAACTGCGCCTGTGTGCTCTTCTCAAACATGGTGGGCAGGATGCCGCCGAAGGTGGTGAGGCTGGTGAGAAGAATAGGCCGGAACCGCGCGCCGCCGGCATTGCGCACGGCATCCAGCAGCGACAGTCCCTCGTCACGCTTGAGATTAATGTAATGGACCATCACAAGGCTGTCATTCACCACCACGCCGGCCATGGCCAGCACGCCGAAGGCGCTCATGATGCTGAAGGGCACATCCATAATCATGTGCCCCAGTAACGCGCCCATGATGCTGAAGGGAATGATGCCCATGACAATTAACGGCTGGCTGTAGCTCTTGAAGGGAATGGCGAGCATGGCGTAGATGCCGAGGATAATGATGACGCCGCCGAGCTTGAGGGCGGCAAAGGACTCGCGGCGTTCGCGGCCTTCGCCGACAAATTCATGGCTCATGCCGGGGTGGGCCCGGACCAGTTCGTTTACACGCGGCGCCAGATCCTTCCGGATTTTTTCCAGATCCAGATTCGGGTCGTACTTATCGGCATCAGCCACCACGTAGAGGGTGCGGGCGAGGTCCGTGCGGCGAATCGAGGGGAAGCTTTCGGCCATCTCCAAATCGGCCACGGCAGCGAGCGGCATGGAGGCGCCTTCGGGGGTGCGGATGTGCATGTTCTCTAGACTGGCGAGCGTTTCACGTTCCTCCAGTGGATACCGCACCATCACGCGCACCTGATTTTGCCCGCGTTGAATGCGCTGGGCTTCGTGGCCGAAAAAGCCGCCCTGCACCTGTCGGCCCACCATGGCGCGGGTGAGTCCGCGTTGAAGGGCGTCCGGCTTGAGGGTGGGGCGCACCTCTTCCTTGGTGCGCTGGAAGCTGTCGTGAATATCAAACAAGCCGGGATAAGTGTGGAGCTCCGCCTGAATGTTGCCGGATACCTCGGCGAGAGTGTCGGTGGTTGCGGTGCTGGTTTCCAGTGCCGGCATGGCGAGCTTGATGGCAATGGGATCGCGCGTGCGGCCGAGCACCGCGCGGGTGGTGACTTCCTGCGCGCCGTCAATCGGCCCAATGTTTCTGCGCCATTCGGCGGTGAGTTCGCGGGTCTTGATCTCGTGAAACTTGGTGTCCACGAAATGCACGCGATCTTCGGGCGGCATGAGCTGCATCTGCACTTCGCCCAGATTGGCCACGCCGCTGGAGGCGCTGCCGCGCACGCCGGCGATGTTTTGCCCGCCCACGGTGGTGATGATATGGCCCACCAAACTGCGCTGCTCGGTTTGGCCGGTCTCTGGGTTCAGGTAGTCGCCGGTGTACTCAGCCTGCAGCTTATGCGCCTCATCGATCATGCGCTGCAGTTTGGTTTCGGTGGTCTCGTAAAGGGTGCCCTCGGGCATCACAAGACGGGCCGTGGCGTAGTCGGCATCGATGGGCGGGAAATAAATCATCTTCAGCCGACCGCTGTAGCTGTAGGAACAAATGATCAAGGCTACGCCGATGAAGATACTGAGTGTCACATAACGATGGTTGGAAGCGGCTGCGAGCACGGGCCGGTATAGATGGTCGATACCCCATTCGAGGCCGTCGGCAAAGCGGCGCTGGATCGAAGGAATAATCACAGCGGTTAAGACTATGGCAAATCCCATGCAAACCCACATTTGGATTGGCCAATGCCAGGGCCAAAGGCTTGGCGGACCTTGGATGCCCGATAAATGCCAACCCAAAAGAAGTGCGATACCAAAGATCCACAGCAACATAATGGTGGTGGTTATGATCTTGGTAAGCTTTTTGTTCTCGGACGCTAGTTTAAAAGCCGCCCATAAAGTTGCACCTATTCCTGCAATTGTGGGCAACCAAAAGCTGACCAATAATATTAAGGCGCCGAATCGTTCGAAGAATGAAAGAGAGATTAACCCAACTAGTACGGTGATTAAGGCAGTGACTCCGGTGCCGATCAAAACACTGAGGATGATTCCGGTTACGACGGCAATTAAACCCACAATTATGTTTTTGAGTTTGATCTGATGGCCCAAGTGCGCGGGCAGAATCAGTTTGGATTCCACCAGAGAAAAGAGCAGGCAGGGAATTACCACCAGCGGGATTTGCGCGAAGATTTGCCCGCGTCGGCCTTCCACTAGCAGTAACGGCACGAAAGCGATGATGGTGGTGAGCACACCGAAGATCACCGGTGTGGCGACTTCCTGGGCGCCCTTGATCGCGCCATCCAGGCCGGTGCCGCCGCGTTGTTGATAGGCGTGAATGCGTTCGCCGGTCACGATGGCGTCATCTACGAGGATGCCGAGCACGATGATGAAGCCGTACAAGGTGAAGAGATTAATGGTCACGCCGAGGTAGGGCATCATGGCAAACGCACCCATGAACGCGATCGGCACACCGAGGCATACCCAGAAGGCCACGCCCGGGCGCAGGAACAGGCCGAGCAACACGATGATGCAGCCGATGCCGACGAAGGCGGAGTCGTTGAGGGTGACGAGGCGTTTCTTGATGATGTCGGCGCGGTTGTTCCAAATATCAATGTTCACGCCCTGAGGCAGCTTGGGTTTCAGGTCGGTCAGATAATCCTGAACAGTCTGTTCGATCTTGAGCGCATTTTGCGAGCCGGTGCGGGCGACGTGCACGACTGCGCAGCGTTTGCCGTTGAACCGCATGACCACGCGGTTTTCCTCGAAGCCATCGCGGACGGCGGCGATTTCGCCAAGCGTCAGATGAGATCCGTCTTCGCGGGCCTTGACGATGATCTTGTCAAACGCCGCCTTATCAAAGGCGCGGCCTTCGGTGCGTACGAGTAATTCGCCGTTGCGCGCGCGAATGGCGCCGCCGGGGATATCGACCGCCGAAGTGCCCACGGCATCGGCCACCTCCTTGAGCGTGAGATCGTGCTCGCGCAGCATCTGTTCGCTCACCTCAATGCTGATCTCGTAATTGCGCAAACCGCGCAGGCGCACGCGGGAAATGCCGTCCAATCGACCCGCCTCATCGCGCACGCGTTCGCCGAGCTTGTACAAATCGTACTCGCTCATGTCGCCGTGTAGAATCAGCGTGACCACCTCGTGCAGGCTTTCATCGAGCTTCACCTCGGGCGGCTCGATGCCTTCGGGTAATCCGCTCACGGCCTCCACGCGGCTCTTCACGTCATCCAGCACATCCCGCGGATCATGACCGCTTTCCACCTCCACCTCGATGGTGCAGCGGCCTTCGCTGGCGGAGCTTTGTACCTCCTCAATGCCGGGCAAATCGGCTACGGCATTCTCGAGCGGGATCACGATGGATTCCTCCATCTGCTCAGGCGTGGCGCCGCGGTAGGTGACGCGGATTTGAATTTCGTCCGGCGCGAAATCGGGGAACACCTCCACCGGCAGCCGGTTGACGATGCCATTGACCCCCATGAGGATGATGAACACCATCAGGAGGTTAGCCGCCACGCTATTGCGGGCAAACCAGGCGATCATCGCGTTCATCCGGAAGTAGCTTTGGTTTTCTTCGGCACTTTCCCTTTGCCCTTGGTTTTACCCTTACCTTTGCCATGAGGCGGCGGGCCGGGCAGGGGATCGCCGGATTCGTGAAGTCGTTGGCCGTTGGTGGCGTAATCGACCGGCGTGGTGATGACCTTGTCGCCGGCTTGCAGGTCGGCGGTGATAATCACCTTTTGGTCGCGCCATAAAACGGTGATGGGTTGGCGCTTCAGAATTTTCTCGTCGCCTTCTTGAACAAGTAACGCCACTTCGTTGCCACGACGGACTACATGGCGAGGCAGCACGAACACGTTGGAGAGTGTGTTACCGGTAATATCCGCGCGTACAAACAGGCCCGCCCGTAGGGCCGGTTGGGTGCGGTACGGTTCGGCGACTTGCGCGATGAGGAAGAGCTGCTGGCTGGCAGCATCGTAACGGCCTTCGGCCCGGTCGATCGTGCCTTTCCATTGGAATTGTTGTTCGCCGATCTCCGCGGTGAGCAAAACAGTCGGCCGATTTGCCGTGGGTTGATTCTGCAACGCTTCAGTGTTGTTGGTGCTGATCAGAGGTTCAGGGATGTTGAGGTAGGCGAGCCGTTGATTGGAAAGCGGGAGGCGCACCTCGGCGAAATCGGTGGCGATGGCGGTGGCGAGCACGGAGCCGATGTTGACGACTTGCCCGATGTCTACGCGCTTTTCGGTGATGCGCCCGTGATAATCGGGCGCGTGCACGGTGGTGCGGGTGGCGTTGCGGCGGGCTTGCGCAGCTTCGGCCTCGGCAATGCGGATTTGCGCCTCGAGATCGGCCTTCAGTTGCAGGGGCTTGCCGAGGTCGGCCTTGGCGGCGATGAGTTCGGCTTGGGCGACCTTGATTTTGGCCTGCAAATCGGCGGCGCGTTGTTTGGGGAGCTTGAGGTTTTGTTCAGCCTCGTTGAGCTGTTCCTGAGCCACGACGATTTTGGCCTGGAGCTCGGCTTCCAGTTGGGCGGGTTTCTCGGCCAAATCCCGGCGGGCCTTGGTAAGGGCGGCTCGTTGGGCTTCGGCTGCGGCGCGGGCTTCGGCGACTTGCGGTTCCTTTTTGGCTAGCGGCGAGGCGCCGGCGAGCTTGTTCAAGCGTTGAAGGTTTGCGATGGCCGCGCTTTGTTCGGCGAGCGAGAGTTGCAGGGCGGCATCGGCCTGCTTGAGGTTCGCCTCGGCCACGGTTACGGCGTTGGAGTAGCTGGATCGATCCAACTGTTGCAGTTTCAGCGCGGCCTTGGCTTGCTCGAGATTGGCGCCGGCCACCTTGAAGGCGTTTTGGAAGGAGGCCGCCTCAATCTTGTCCCGTTCCAGAGCGACAAGGGCCGACTCGAGATTGGCGCCGGCCACGGAGACGGCATTGGTTAGACTGGCGCGGTCGATTTTCTCCAGCGCCAGCTTGGCCTTGAGTTGATCAATCTGCGCTTCGGCCTTGGCAACGGTGCTGAGGTAATCGCTGTTGTCGAGTGTGAGAAGTTTTTGTCCGGGGCTAAAAAACCCGCCTTCCTGAAAGCTGGGCTCGATGGAGATTACCCGGCCGGCGACTTCCGGGCTGATGCTGGTAACGGCCCGTGCCTGCACACGGCCCTGACTGGGCAAATGAATAACGAAATCCTGCGGTTGCACTTGCAGGGTGTTGACCACCGTGACTTTGGGCGGAGCCTCGCGGCGTTCGGCTTCGGGTTCGGTGTTGAGGAAATAGCGGGCCAGCAAACCGCTGCCGAGAAGGATGACAACGCTCAACGCAATGCCGGTGGCGATGCGGGCGGCAGAGGATTTGGGTTTGGATTTTTGATTGCTCATTCGGAGGGGGGCGCGGCGAATTCCCCGCCCAAAGCGAGGTAGAGGTCGATGCGGTTTTGCAGGCGTTGGTTTTGCAATTGCAGCAGGGAACGCTTGGCGTCGAACACGCGCCGTTGGGATTCCAGCACGGTGACGATCCCGGCCAAGCCGGCAAGGTAATCTTCCTGCGCGAGTTTCTCCGCCTCAATGGCTTCCTGCACGGCGGCGCGCAAGGCGGTTTCCTGTTGGGTCAAAAAGGTCTCGGCGTTCAGGGTAGTTTCCACTTCGGCAAAGGCTTGCAGGGTGGTTTGCACGTAGGTGTAGCGGGCCTGTTCGCGCAGGGCGCGGGTGCGGTCGATGTTCGATCGAATGCGGCCACCATCGAAGATGGGGCGGGACAAATTAGCGGCCAGATTCCAAATGTTGTTGTTCACATCGAGCACATCCTTCAATTCGCTGGTGGAAGTGCCGGCGCTGGCGGACAGGGAAATTTTCGGTAACCGATCCTTGCGGGCGCTATCCACTCGCCGGTGGGCTGCGAGGTAGGCGCGCTGGGTGGCGAGTACATCAGGCCGGCGCTCGATCAACTGCGCGGGCAGGCCGGCGGGCACGGTATTGGTAAGCGTGGGTAGGCCGGCGCTCAGGGCGATTTCGCTTTTGGGATAACGGCCCAGCAAAATCTCAAGTGACCGCCGGGAGGCATCGCGTTCGCGCTGGCGCTGGTGCAGGGTGCTCTCGGCATTGCGTGCGCTGGTGCGCATGAGGCGTACATCCAACGCTTTGGTAAGGCCGCGTTGTAGGCCTTCCTCCAGCACGGCGAGGTTGTTGGTGTAGCTTTGGTGAGTTTGGATGGCGAGCTGGGTTTGCAGCTCGGTTTCGGCTAAGTCAAACCAGCCTTTAGCGGTATTGGCCGCGAGGCTTAGGCGGGCGGCCTGAAGGTTGGCGGCGGCCTGTTCGGCATCCATTCGGGAGGCAAATTTCGAATCTCGAAGGCGCCCCCAGATATCCAGTTCCCAAGCTAGGTCCATGGAGGGCGTGTATCGTTCGGTGCGCGAGGAGGTGATGGAAAACCCGCTGGTGTTATTGCGCTTCACGCGTGAGGTGGCGGCCTTGAGGGTGAGTGACGGCGTGAGGTCGGCGCCGGCAATTCGTAGGGCAGCTTGGGCGGCATCCAATTTGGCGGCGGTAACTCGCAGGTCAGGATTGTTGGCCAACGCCTCCTGCACTAGGGCCTCCAGTGTGCGGTCATTAAAATCGGTCAACCAACCAGCCCCAGCGGGGGTTTTGGTTTGGCCCTCGGAAAACTGCTGCGGCCAGGACAACCCGGCAAAGGCGTCGGGCGCAGAGGAAGACGGGCCGGTACAGCCGGTGAGTCCCGCCAAGGCGGCAAGCAGCAGTGAACCGATGAATTGATTTGTAGAATTCATTTCCCCTTTGGCTCCCATGACCGGTCGTCCCTGAACAGCCGCCAGAAATTTAGGCGATTTTGTTTGGAAAGTTGAGTCAAAAGACGCGGGGTTTGCGACTTTGTTACAAACCGACGTGAAAAAAGGATCGACTGAGATTGAATGGATTTCGGGGTAGAACGTCCCAATTTCGCGGCTTTTCGGCGAGGAAAGTTTGCGGTACTCTATTTTCGATGAACGGGATGAAGTTCAATTGCTCCGGATTGGGCCGGCGGGATTTCCTGCAGGTGGGGCTCGGCGGTTTGGCGGGGCTGGGTTTCAGTGATCTGCTGCGTGCGCAGGCGCAGGGCGGTCCGGCCAAGAAAAAGTTGAACTGCATTCTCGTGTGGCTTGATGGCGGGCCGTCGCATTACGAGAGTTTCGATCCCAAACCGGATTCGCCCAAGGAGATTCGCGGTGAGTTTGGCGCGATCAAGACCAGTGTGCCGGGCGTGCAGTTTTGCCAGACTGTGCCGAAGCTGGCCAAGACGCTCGACAAGATGGCGATCATTCGGTCGATCTGTCACAAGGACCCGAACCACGGCGGAGGCAACCATTACATGATGACTGGCGCGCCGACTCCGGTTCCGGTGAACTGTGGTTCGTCGGTATCGTTTCATCCGTCGTTCGGTTCGGTGGTTTCGCACCTCCGGGGCGTGCAGGACGGATTGCCGGCGTACGCGAGTCTGCCTCGGAAATCCCGCTCGGCCGGTCCGCATTTTCTCGGCGGCCAACACGCGCCGTTCGTCATCGACGGGGATCCAAACCGAAAAGGCTACCGGGTTCGCGATGTAGTTCTACCCAGGGCCATCAGCGAGGGCAGGGCAAACACTCGCCTCAAACTCCGCAAGTCGCTCGACCGCATGCTGCGCATCGCCGATGCCGCCGCCGCCGACCCGGCTGTGGATTTTGACAGCTTTTACCAGCAGGGCATCGACCTGATTTCCTCACAGGAGGCACAGGCCGCGTTTGATATCGAGAAAGAGCCGGAAGCAGTGCGCGAACGATACGGCCGCAACGAGTTCGGGCAACGGCTGTTGCTCGCTCGCCGTTTGACCGAAGTGGGCGTCTCATTCGTCACTGTTTACAACGGGGGCTGGGACCATCACACGAAAATCTTTCAGGACGGCTTCAAGAATAAGATCAACACTGTTGACGTTGGCATGGCTGCGCTCATCAACGATCTGCACGATCGAGGTCAACTCGACAACACGCTGGTTCTGTTGCTTGGTGAGTTTGGGCGCACTCCAAAAATTAACAAGGATGTGGGCCGCGACCATTGGCCACACGCGATGTCGGTGCTGGTTGCCGGGGGAGGTGTGCCGCCGGCACAGGTGATCGGCGCGACGGATGTAAAGGGGTATTACGCTTCGGATAACATCTATTCGCCTGAGGATTTTGCCTGTTCCCTCTACAGGAAAATGGGGATCGATCCGCACATGATTTTACACACCAACACCGGTCGCCCCTTGCCCATCGTGAACGGCGGATCACCAATCAAGGAGTTGTTCGCGTGAGGCAACACCGATTCGCGGTCGGAGTCACTATCGTGTTTTTGCTGACCGCCGGTTGGCCAAGCGGCCTGGCCAAGCCGCCTGCCGTGACCAGTATTTTTCCTACCGGCGGAAAGCAAGGATCCGAGTTTGAACTAACGGCAGCCGACCCGCCCGAAACTTGGCCAAGCGCGGCGTGGGCTGATCATCCCGGAATCAAGCTCGAACCGATCACGGACAAAAAGGGCGTGTACAAGACCGCCATTGCGCCGGACACCCCGGCCGGCCCGCATTTGGTTCGTTTTTACAACGCCGATGGGGCGTCGCAGCCTCGCATTTTCTTCGTCGGGCTGGCCGATGAGATCTCAGAGATGGAACCAAACGACAAACTTGATGGCTCTCAATTTCTCAGCAATACACCGGTAGTTGTAAACGGT
>CAJWVY010000018.1 GCA_913048135.1 uncultured Verrucomicrobiales bacterium | reverse complement strand
TTTCTGGAGGAAAACCTTCCCCAACCCGTCACTGGCTGGTGGCGCGTAGCCGACACACGCAAACGCGACTATGCCTTATTTGGAATTCTTTGTGGCAGCCTGATTATTCTCGAGTTGATCTATTCGAAACTCGAACACGATTCCATCTGGCAAACCCTAAAGGCCAACCGGTTTTTTCTGCCTTGGTAAAAGGCTTATTTCAAGGCCGTCTCGATTGCCGAGATGACTTCCGGTGCATCGGGTTTGGTTCCGGGAGAAAACCGCTTCAGCACCTTGCCGTCCTTCCCCACCAAGAATTTTTCAAAATTCCAGCCGATCTTCTTAAGTCCGGCCTGCTTTTTCAGGTTTTGATACAGCGGATGCGCGCCGTCGCCGTTTACCTCGATCTTGGCAAACATCGGAAAGGTCACCTGATAATTCTTGGAGCAAAATTCTTTGATCTCCGTCAGTGTGCCCGGTTCCTGTTTGCCAAACTGATTACAGGGGAATCCCAGCACGGCGAAACCCTTTGCATTGTACTTTGTATGCACGGCCTGTAGCGCGCGGTATTGCGAGGTCAACCCGCACTGCGAGGCCACGTTGACCACGAGCACAACCTTGCCTTGATGAGGCTTCAGGCTGGTGGCCTTGTTGCCGATATCCTTGAGCGGAATCTCATACACGGACTTTTCCGCGACGGTGGTCAGAGCAAATCCAAATAGGGCGATAAATAAAGCTGAACGCATAGGCCCAGCATGCCTAACAAGCTTCCGAGCGGTCAAGCCCACAAACCCGATCACAAGAATGACAACGATTTCACTGGCAACATTCCCTCAGCTATCTAGCATCGCCTCAATGACGTTCCGCCTCTTCCACATAGCCTTAATCACCCTCGCCATGTGCCAATCGATCCGAGCCCATAAAGGCCCTGACCCGCTGGGCCATTGGATTGGCCAACCGGAGAATGTTCAAGACGGCCAATGGCGCGCGCGGATTGGACCAAATGGCAAACTCACCACCCCCGGACGTTTTGTTAAAGATCCCGCAGGCACGGCACTGGTGTTCGAAGGGAAACAGGCTCAATGCATGCTGGCCGACAATTATGCCACGGCCCGGCAAAGTTTACCCACCGAGGCCATGACCGTTTCCGCCTGGGTGAGTGTAGATACCCCGCGCCAATGGGGCGGCATCATTGGCACTATTCAGGATAACGGCAACTCGGAACAAGGCTGGGTGCTTGGCTATGACGATCACACCTTCTATTTTGCGCTGGCGACTAAAGGGGCCGATGACGGCAATGGCCTAATGACCTATCTTAAAGCCAAAACACGTTATACTCCCGGCAAACTCTATCACGTCACTGCCGTTTACGACGGCAAAACCATGGAGCTTTACATCAACGGCAAACGAGAAAACACCAGCGCCGTTCAAAGCGGCGCCATTCTGTATCCCAAAGCGGCACCGTATGTTATCGGTGCCTATCGGGATTCGGATGAATTTCATCCGCACCACGGGCGCATCCGTGAAATCAAACTATACGGTGAAGCTGCCAAGGCCGATTGGGTCGCCCTAGAATTTGCCAGAGACAAAGCCCTTGCGGAAGCCCCAGCTAATTTGCAGGAGCCGGAATTTAAATTGTTAGTCGCGCCCTACCTGCAATTTGCCACCCAGACAACCATGACGGTCATGTGGCACACCGCCGCCACGGCCAGTTCCATCGTCCGTTACGGCCCCACTGCCGAATGCAAACTACGCGTGAACGCCGACAAGGCCCGTATCCATGAGGTGACACTCACCGGACTGAAGCCGGAAACGCAATACTTCTACCGGGTGGAATCAGTGTCCGCCAAAGGCGAACGCTACGAAAGTGAACTGGCCACCTTCAAAACCGCGGTTCGCCCCGACACACCATTTGCTTTCACAGTGATCAGTGACACCCAAGGCAACCCAAAAGTCTCCAGCACCATCGCCACCGCCGCCTGGATGCAGCGCCCCAGTTTTGCCCTGCACGCAGGAGATTTGGTGTCCACCGGCAGCAACCACAATCATTGGACGGAGCATTTCTTCCCCGGCATGCGGCCGTTGATCAATCATGTGCCCTTTTACCCCGTGCTCGGCAACCACGAACAAAACGCCCGCCATTACTACAACTACACCGCGCTACCGGAGCCGGAATACTTCTATACCTTCACTTTCGGCAACGCGCAGTTTTTCATGTTGGACACCAACCAAAATGTCGATCCCGACTCCCGCCAATATCACTGGCTCAGCAAGACTTTGGCAGCATCAAAGGCAAAATGGAAATTCGTATGCCACCATCATCCACCCTATTCTTCCGATTCCAATGATTACGGAGATCTATGGAAAACCAATAACGGTACCCATGGCGACCGGCGCGCGCGCCAGCTCGTGGCCCTGTACGAAAAGCACAAGGTGGACATCGTCTGGAACGGCCACATTCATTCCTACGAACGCACCTGGCCGATCCGCGACGGCAAAGCCGTAGAGGAAAACGCACCGTTCTACATGATCACCGGCGGTGGTGGTGGCGGCCTCGAGGATTCCGCGCCCACTCGGCCGTTCTTTCAAAACAACGTCCGCCATGGCCATCACTATGTGATGGTTCACATCAATGGAGGCACGCTGGAGCTTAAAGCGTATACAGTGGATAACCGCTTGTTTGACTACGTGAAGCTCAGGAAACCCTGATCAGGAAAGAAATGGTGCGCACTGCTGGATTCGAACCAACGACCCCATCGGTGTGAACGATGTGCTCTACCACTGAGCTAAGCGCGCTTTGGAGAGCGGAAAGCTAACGCTTCCCGAAAAAGTTTCAAGCGTTTCTTACGGCGGATTTGCGGCGGCCTTTACGTTGCGCCACCGTATCCCGCTGCCCCCAAGCTTCATCGTGACCAGGGCAATCAAGGTTATAGTGGAGACCACGGCTTTCAGGGCGTTGCAAGGCACACTGGATTATCAACTCGGCCACCTGCGCAATGTTGCGAAGCTCAAGAAGATCAGCGGTCACCTTAAAATCCCAGTAGTATTGACGAATTTCCTCGAGCAGATTTTCAATGCGCGACTGGGCGCGCAACAGGCGTTTGCGCGTACGAACGATGCTCACGTAATCCCACATGCACCTGCGGATTTCATCCCAGTTATGGCTCACCACCACGAGTTCATCAGGGTCTTCCGCCGCGCCGGAATGCCAACCAGGCAACGTCACATCCGCCGGTGGTTGCGGCTCGGCCAAGACCGACTGCGCCGCACGATGGGCACAGACTAGCCCCTCCAATAACGAATTACTGGCCAACCGGTTCGCACCATGTAGGCCCGTGCTGGCCACTTCACCCACGGCATACAGGCCCGGCAATTCCGTCCGGCCGTCCACATCGGTTTGCACTCCCCCGCACTGATAATGCGCCGCGGGCACAACCGGGATGGGTTGCTTGGTGATATCGATACCGAACTCAAGGCACTTGCGATAAATGTTTGGAAAACGGTCGATTATGAATGGCGCCGGTTTGTGGGTGATATCCAGCAGCATATGATCCGCGCCGGTGCGTTTCATTTCACTGTCAATTGCGCGCGCCACAATATCCCGCGGCGCCAGACTGGCCATCGGATGCGCGGCATCCATAAACTCGCGCCCGGACAAATCCTTCAACACCGCACCTTCCCCACGCAGTGCCTCGCTGACGAGGTAGGATTTGGCCTTGGGGTGATACAGGCAGGTGGGATGAAATTGCGTAAACTCCATGTTGGCCACCGGCACACCTGCGCGGTAGGCCATCGCCACGCCGTCCCCGGTGGCAATATCCGGATTGGTCGTGTACAGGTACACCTTGCCGCACCCGCCCGTGGCCAGCACCACGTGCGGCGCACAAAAGGTTTCCACCTCACCTGAGTTCCGATCCAGCACATAAGTCCCCACGCACCGATTTTCGCCGGACAATCCCAGTTTAGCCGAAGTGATCAGGTCGATAGCGAAATGATCCTCAAATACACTTACATTGGGCGCACGCTCCAATGCTGCCAACAAGGCGCGCATAATTTCACGGCCGGTAGCGTCCTTGGCATGCAACACGCGCCGTTTGGAATGCCCACCCTCTTTGCCGAGCGAATAAAATCGTTCCCCGTCCGCAGAGATGCTTTCGCCACGGGTAAAATCCATCCCGAGATCAATTAACTCCTGCACTCGCGCCGGCCCTTCCTCAACAATAGTGCGCACCACCTCCTCGCTGCATAACCCAGCACCCGCCCGCAACGTGTCGGCCACATGCAAATCCACCGAGTCCGTCGGCTTAGTTACTGCCGCGATGCCGCCCTGCGCGTACTGGGTGTTCGCCTCAGCTAGATGTTTCTTGGTGATGATAGCGACGCGCCCGTGCGGTGCCACCTTGAGGGCGAATGTCAGCCCCGCGATGCCGCTGCCAATGACAATGTAATCAAATTCCTTCATGCTCACAGGCCGGTGTTATCAATCAATCGCACCGGCCCTACCTGCGCAGCCAGCAACAAACGCGTGCCACGCATGGCTTTCCGAACGGGTCGAAACGATTCTGCGTCAACCACCTCTATATAGTCAACCGACACATCCGGCTGCGCTTCCATCAAACGCTTCAAGCGTCGTTTCAAATTCGCAACAGGACCATCACCGAATTCTTTCGCTAGCCGCAAGGCTGCCGGCAAAACTGCCGCCTGTTCGCGCAAGCGTCCCTTCAGCCGAACATTACGGGAACTCATAGCCAACCCATCAGATTCGCGCACCGTCGGCCCCAAAATAAGCCGCACGGGAAAATCCAAATCCCGAATCATCCGTCGGATCACTGCCGCCTGCTGGAAATCCTTTTCGCCAAAGACCGCTTCGGTTGGCTGCACGAGATGAAATAACTTTGCCACCACCGTCATCACTCCCGCAAAATGTCCCGGCCGATGTTCGCCTTCGAGACTTAGCGCTAATTCATTTTCTGAGATCTCCACGCTTGCACCCTCCGGGTATAAAGTCTCCGGAGCAAAAACCGCATCCACGCCTTCCGCGCGACACAATTGTTGATCGGCCTTCAACGTGCGCGGGTACGCCTTCAAATCTTTCGGATCATTGAACTGCGTAGGGTTCACATAAATGCTCACCACCACCAGCCCCTCCTCACCGGCTCGTTTGCGGGCGCGGCGGATGAGGCTCAAATGCCCCTCATGCAGCGCGCCCATCGTAGGCACCAACACCACACGTCGCCCTTCCCGCAGCCAACGCCGCGATTGCCGCTGCATGACCTGAGGACTGGTGAGGGTTTTCATGACAAATAAAAAGGGCCGGCGAACCGGCCCCGCGAATCTGTTGCCGGCAGCTCAGTTCTTGAACTGCATGGACTGCGCCTGCGGCATCTCGTGGGCACACGGCTGATCCGTCGGCGCATCCGCCTCCGCCTCAGTGGCCGACACCACATTGTTGGCCAGCATCCAGGCCTCAACCTCGTCGCCGCTGACGTCCGCCAACATGTTACCGTTGACCTCAACGCACGGCTGCAGCATCTGACCGCTACGCTCAATCATTTCGGCGCGGTGCTCCGGATTATTAATCACGTCCTTCTCCTCCCACTCAAGCCCATACTTGCGCAAGACGGCACGCACGCCTTCACTCCAGCCACAGGTGGGCTTCAAATAGCAGGTGATTTTCGGTTGTTCCATAGGTGTTTATTCTAGCCTAAGATGACGAAAATGTAAACCTCGCACTGGATTGATGGCCTCATTCCAAGCACACTGCGCCCGTGGCACACCGTGTTCTCATTGCCCCGGATAAATTTAAAGGCACCCTGTCCGCCCCCGAAGCGGCCCAGGCCATCGCCACGGGCTGGCGCCAGGCCCGGCCCGAGGATGCCCTTATTCTCCAACCCATCAGCGACGGCGGCGATGGCTTTGGCCCTCTAATGGCCGAAGCACTAGACGGAAAAACCATCACATGCGATGCCTCCAACGCCGCGGGCCAACCGACCTCCACCTCTTACTGGCTGACTGCCGATCATACGGCGATAATCGAGAGCGCCAATGTTATTGGACTCGCCATGCTGGAACCCTCCCAGCGCGCGCCGTTTGAAAATGACTCCACCGGCTTGGGACAAATTATTCTTCACGCAACAGCCAACGGCGCGAAACGTCTGGTCATTGGGATTGGCGGCAGCGCCACCAATGATGGCGGCTTCGGCATGGCTCGCGCCTTGGGTTGGAAATTCCTGGATTCTACAAACAAGCCCATCACCCAATGGGCCGCACTGCGCCAACTTCGTTCCATTAAAAAACCCCTGAATTTTTCGCTACCTCCGGTCACTGTTGCAGTGGATGTCCAAAACCCATTGCTGGGGCCCGACGGCTGCACTCGAGTCTATGGGCCACAAAAGGGTTTCAACGAAACCGATATATCGCCGGCCGAGGACGCCTTGAAAACCCTCGCTCGAACCTGGGAAAATCAGATGGGTGAAGCCGCAGACCAACTTCCGGGAGCCGGCGCCGCCGGTGGTTTGGGTTTCGGCCTGTATTGTTTCCTCAAGGCCGATCTACAATCCGGCTTCGCGCTATTCGCTCGTACGGTCCGATTAACGGAGAAATTGACCGAAGCCGATATCGTAATCACCGGCGAAGGCGGTATGGATCGCCAGACCGTCATGGGCAAAGGTGTAGGTGAATTGGCCAAGCTGGCACGTCAACACGATTGTCGTTGTCTGGCTTTCGCTGGAACTGTTGATGATGTAACCGCTCTCGAAAGTGATTTTGAACAGTGCCGAAGCTTGGCTGAGGTTACCTCCAGCTCTGAATCCCTGACCCAGCCCGCCCGTTGGCTGCAGGTGCTGGCACAACGCACGGCCATAAAATTCAGCGAAACTGAACCGAACTAACCACCGCGGGGTCCAACGTGACTTCACCGAATAAGGAAGTGCGAACGAGCACACCTTTCGCGTTCCACTCCAAAATCTCGCCAGTGATTCGACCCTCTCCGCCAAGCGTGATCCACGCCAACTTTTCTTCATCCGGCTGAACCTTCGGCGCCGCAAACACAACTGTAGCCACCTTCTCAAGCGGCACGGGCACTTCCGCAAAGGAAGTTTTCACCATCAACTTACCTTCCGCCATGCTTCCAACCTTACCTTTGAGATTGTTCCCGTTGGAAAAATGCACATGATCCTCCGTGCCACCGGCCGCCTGTGGATCCCGTCCATTTGGCAATTGCCCATTCCATTGGCGTAAACGAATCTCGGAAATCCGCATGCGATCAGCCAGCTGCGGGTTGAACCCGAGCGCTCCACCACGACCGGCAAAGCCGTTGGGATCCTTCCACGTCTTCAACAGTTTGCCGCTGACCAATAAGGAAATCGTCGCATTCTTCTGGTCGACTAATACTTTGATCTCAGCCTCTTTGTTTGCGGGCCATTTAACCGACACGGTACCGATGCTCGCGGAATTATAGGTCAACCCATCCGCCGACGTGTTACGATACAAGTGGGCGTAATTCTGGTACAAGCGCAGCTTGTATCCATTCACGGCGTTGTATTCACGAACGCGATCCCCACAAATCACCACATCCATGCCCGGCATGCTTTTCCAGTCCAAATCAAACGATAACTCTGACAGTGCTGGCCATTCAAACTCGCGCCCAATCATGCTACCAACTTGATCCGTAACCAGTGTCCCTTCCTCGAACCGCCAGTGCAGAGCCTCCAATCCGATCTTTAAATCCACAGGCTTTTCCCCGCGCCGCACACGAACCTCGAGCGTATCGCCCACCAAATGTTTTTTAACCGCCTGAATCAGTTGCGTCCGGTCCAAAAACGCTTTTCCGTTCATGTGGGTGATTAAGTCGCCAACCTTGAGACCGCCTCGCAAGGCCGGACTATCTGCCATTACTTCCGTGATCACCACGCCTCCCACATCCTCGCCATCATCACCCAAAATCACCCCCATCAAAGCAGCTCCCCAGCCGCGGAGGCTTCTCGGCCCGTGGTACACCAATTCCCCTTCCCCGCCCGGAACCAGCCAAGTCAAATGCTGGCGAGGAACCGATAACTTCCCGGCAAACCACGTTTCCATCTGCATCGCATTGGCATTGAGGCCGTTCAAATTGATAGCCAACTCATCGCCATTCCGAAAACGCACACGAGCCGAATGCGCCCGGCGCCCCGGCGCATCGGCGGCACTCAATCGCAACTGCCGCAATCCCTTCGGAGAAATGTAACGAACCCCTTCAAAGGCAGGATGCTGCCATGCCATCCCTTTCCCTTTTTCAACCCCGAGAAACTTCGCCTCAAACCGGCCACCATCGGTCATCGTAAACACGCCCGTGCGCGGAGCCGCCTCCAAGCCGGCAACCAGCAGACCCAATGCTAAAATCGCTTTCACTGCCCTACCCCCTTGTCTTTACCCTTGCCCGTGAGGTCAGCACGGCACATCAGCAACTCAACACGCTGTACAAAGTCCAAAGGCTGGGTTGTTTTCGCTCGCGACCAAGATTCAAAGACCAACAGGGACCGGCCCGCTCCCGGCGCATTCCACGAACATCCCACCAGAACCAACGTTAGAAAAATCAAGCGCACACCGCACTGTAACCCCTTCCGCGTGTTTGGCAAAGCCGACTTATTGCGAAGCCGGCGGCACTTTGTTGATCGTCAGATAGAACGTATCCTTGAAAATCTTTCCAGCGGCCGTGTCCAGATTGTAGCGAATTGCCATCGAGTGCACCGGTTTCACTTCTTTCATCCGTAGAAACACCGAACGCCCGTCCGGCATCAAGCGCGCTTCCAGAATTTCCACCGCATCTCTACCGAGTTTTGAGGAATCTTCCACCGACCAGTCTTTGGACCCGTAGGTGCCGGACCACTTATAATTCCACTGTTCGGCCGCGTAGCTGTCTACATCCTCGGCAATCTTCTTGTCGAGGCGTTCACTGAAAGCCAGCTGAACGCCGGTGGAATGTACCTTAAACCCCACCGGGCGAGGAAACGGTTCACCGGTATAACGCACGCGCTGGAGACAACCATCACGCACGGCCGCCGTCTGCCATCCGAGCAGACCGGACACATATAAATGGCCGTCCTTGGAATTAAACCGCCCGCGACAGGCGCCGGAGAGAAAGCGCCCCGGCAAGGCCACGGCACCACCGTTATCTCCACCATCACTGATCACGTTCATCATCGTGCAGCGACCGTACGAGAAGTGGATCAGCTCGCCACCAAAAGCACCCCACTGATTCTTAGGCACCCACACCTGTCCGCCGGCCGAGTTGTCCAGCACCCGTGGAATCCACATGAGGGGCGGATCGTAGGTCGTCGGTTCCGTGGCCCGTTTATGCATCGGCATGTAGCCGTAAAACCCTCCGGGCTTAATCACATCCAATCGCGTCTCTGGCACCCACGTGCCCTGTTGATCCGCGGCGGTGATGACTCCGCTGGGGCTCACACCAAGCCCATTCGGATTGCGAAAACCAGTGGCCACCACCGAGAGCCGACTGCCATCGGCCGATACCTTCAACAACACCCCTCCATGCGGAGTGTCTTCAGCGCAGCGAATGAAATACAAATTCCCTTCGGGATCGGACTCCAGACAGGTGGCATACGAATGTCCGCCGCCGCCGATCATGATGTCGTTGTTGAACGTCTCATAAAAATCCGCCTCACCGTCCTGATTACGATCATGCAGCCGCGTGATTTGGTCGCGGCCTAATACGTACACTTGATCCTTTATCACCCGCAGTCCCAAAGGCTGATACAACCCCGTGGCAAACCGCTGCCACTTCACCGCCTTCAATTCCGCATCAATGCCTGTGACCTTCCAAACATCCCCGTGTGCCATCGCCACATAGCAATCGCCGTTGACTGTGAAATCATGTCCGGCGGCAAACATCAGCGCTTGATGCGGATTTTTGTAGGGCACCGTGATGGTATCGATGGCAAACGGCGTTTTGCGCCGATCCACCACGCCTTGAGTCACAATCGGCGCGCCCCAGCGAAGCCTTCCCGGCTCCAGAGTAATGCCTTGGTTCTCAGCTCCGCCGGCCACCTGTAATTCCTTCAGGTTGATCTTCGCCGTCATATCCGTGAGTTTCATGGTGAACCATTTCCCATTCGCCGACTTCACCATCACCACACGCTCAAACTGCAAGGACCCATCCGCCCCGGCACGAATCCATGGGGCATCGTAAATCTCCGCCTTACCCACATCATAACGCAACACCGCACGGTCGCCGGCCAGATAGATGCCCTTGTAACGCACATGCCCCCGAGGCAAAGGGCCGTTCTTGGGATTTCGAGGATCAGTAAATGAACCGACCTCATTCGCCACTCCCGGACTGGCCGGACTGGAGAAAACCATCGTTCCATCCGGCGTCAGCGAACCGATCAACCCATACTTACGCGGATGCGGCTTCAGGAAACCGCCCGTCCAACCGGCACGCCACACGCATAGATCTGCATCAAAGACCATCGTGCCCTCGCCCTTCGACCCCACCCGCACGGCGATGCCTTTGTGCGTGCTGCCCTTCGGTGTTGCGATATGCCCGGAAACAAACGGGCCAAACTTGGTTTTCGCATAGCGATCATCCACCCAATCCGCATCGGTCTGCCGCGTTGGATCGTTGGCCGGCCCTGTACCGCGCACGGAATTATCGATCGCGGGTTTGGTTTCTGCCGCTCGAACAGGATCAAGCATGAGCAGATTAAAGACGATCATAAGTGCTGTGATTTTCATGTTAAAAAATTGATCTACCCATAGCTGGGTTGGTGAATCCGTACGAAATCTGAGCCATCAAACTAGTTGCCGTTTTGAACTAGCGCCTTTGCGGCCGAAAACTGCGAGCACTGAGTGTCCACTAAGTCTCAAACCCCGTCAATCCCATCGGAAATGGGGATAAGTCCAGTTTGGAAGATTCGACACAGTCTGGTCTAGTTTCCGCGCTGATGAGGAAGCCACTGCTTATTCTGGCATTGGCCGGGGAGGTTATCTTCGGAGGAGGTTTACAAGCTCAGGACGCGCCCGCGGTATCGCCGTGGAAAGTGGAAGCCCTGAGCAAAGAAGGCCAAATCCAGTATGATGTGAACTCCGGCAATATGACCGCCACCAACGGCGTGCGTGTCACGTACAAGGCCGGCACACCCGATGAGGCGGAGCTTACCGCCAACGCGGCGACCATCAATCAAAAGGCTGGCACGGCCGCAGCCAACGGCAAGGTAACATTACGCCGCGATGGCACGATCTGGAAATCTGAACAGCTCACCTACAACTTCCGCACCAAGACCATTGAGTCCGCCCGGTTTCGATCTGGCTCATTAGCGGTGTTTATGAAAGGCGAAGCGATGACAGGCGACCAAACGAATGGCGTCTATCGCGCGCACAATACCATTCTTACCACTGACGACACCAAGAACCCAGACTTCTTCATCAAAGCCAAGGAGGTAGAGGTAGTCCCCGGCGAACACGCCATCTTCCGTGGCGCGGTGGTGCACGTGGGAAAGGTCCCAGTCTTCTACTTACCTTACTACCGCCGCAGCTTCAAACGCCACCCGTGGAACATCCATCTGGAACCCGGCTTCAAGAGCGAATGGGGTGCGTTCCTGCTGAGCGCCGTCAGGTGGCCTTCCAATGAATACTTGGGCGGTGAGTTCAACCTGGACTATCGCGCCGATCGCGGCTTTGGCCTTGGCCCCACGCTGGAATATAAAACCCCCGAATGGGGCGAAGGCAACCTGAACCTGTACCACGCCTCCGACGACGATCCATTAACCGACTCCCGCGGACTGGCCATCTCGCGTGAACGCAATCTCGCCCAATGGAACCACCGCTACACCAAGGATCAATTCAGTGCCATTGGCGTGCTAGAATATGAATCCGACGAATACATGCGACGCGATTTCTTCGAAGATCGTTACCGGCAAAATGTTCAACCCAACAGTTTCCTGGAGGTCGCCAATCATTGGGACAACTACAACCTCAGTGTGCTAATGCAACCGCGAATCAATGCCTTCTATGAAGGCATCCAGCGCACGCCGGACATTCAATTCACCGGCACGCGACATCAACTGGGCGACACCCCATTCTTTTACGACACCGAATCCAGCGTGGGCTACTTTCAACGCCGCTACGACTACGCCAGCTCCAGTGAAGACTACGGCCTGCTTCGGGCCGACACCTTGCATCAGATTTACATGCCCAAGACCATCGGCGGCTGGCTAAATGTCACCCCGCGCGTGGGCGCACGTTTCACGCATTACGGAGAAAGCAACGGCTTGGGCAGCACCAAGCCGAGCAGCGAACGCTACGTGGTCCACACGGGCGTGGAGGTTTCCACCAAGCTCTCAAAAATGATGCCGGAGTTGAACAGCCGCCTGCTGGGCATCGATACCGGCGCACGACACATCATTCAGCCCTCCATCAACTTTGCCTTCATCCCCCGCCCAAATCGCGTACCTGATGAACTGGATAAGTTTGATTACGAAATCACCAGCCCACGCCTATTACCACTGGAACTGCCCGAGTATAACGCCATCGATAATATCGACAGCCAAAACGTCGTCCGCCTCAGCCTCCGCAACCGTCTTCAAACCAAGCGCAATGAGGCCGTGGTCGATGTGGTGGACTGGGATGTGTACACCGATTGGCGTATGGATCCAAACAGCAACCAAGCCACTTTCGCTGATCTCTTCTCCGACGCCCAAATCCAGCCGCGCGATTGGATTAGCCTGTACTCTAACCTGCGATATGACGTCGACAACTCCCTATGGCGCGCCTTCAACCAAGGCATCAATCTCCATCCCCAAAACCATCGCTGGAGCCTGACCGCCGGCCAGTATTATTACCTCGCCCATCCAAGCACCAGCACGGCCGACCGCACTGATGTCTACTACAGCGGAGCCGGACTACGCTTGAACGAAAACTGGTCCTTCAGCACCCGCCAATATTTTGATGCCAAAGCCGGTGAATTGACGCAACACGATTACATCCTGCACCGGGACATGCGCAGCTGGACCTTTTTCCTGGATCTTTCTTTCCGGAAAGACACCGGCCGACGCGACAGCGAGATGGCCCTTTCCTTCAATTATTCGCTCAAGGCGTTCCCGCGCAAACCCGGATTCGACTAACGATCGTTGGCGAAAAACCGCGCCACCACCGGGCGATGATCTGAGGCCGTACCCCAATCGGCCATTGCCTGAACCAGCGTGCCCGAACGATCCAGCTCACGCGCCATACCCTTACTTGCTAATTGATAATCCAACCGCGAGTACTCATCTTTCGCCCAGTAAAAGTGAGTCCACGCCACACGGCGCGGCCCATAGCTTTGATTGGTCGGATGCGGTGCTTGATCCCCATTGTGCTCCACTGGCCGCAAATCAACCAACCGAGGCGCTCTGCGCCCGATCAAGTCTTTGACCGGATCCGTATTAGGCGTGTCATTCAAATCACCAACAACAAGTAGGTTTTCATCCGGATTGGCATTCAAACGCTTTACCACCAACCGCCGCAGCGCCCGCGCCTCCTCCAACCGCATGGCGGCCTGATCTGCAAACCCAACCGGCCGCTTGGATTTCAAATGGGCATTGAACAACACAAACCGATACCGTGAGTTTACCTGAACTTCCACCTCACCTATCCCTCGACTTACTTGAAAACGTTTACGATCCAGCAGATAAGACACCTGTTTATGCGATCGATTCTTGGCGATTGGAAATCGACTGAGCACAGCCAAATGAATGGCAGGATCCGGTCCCACAACCCAAGCTTCATGCGGATAATCCAATCCCTTGGCCTTCAGACGACCCCGCAATTCTGTCAACGCCGCCCGCCTCCCCATTTCCTGTAACGCAATCACATCGGCATCAATCGCTTCAAGAAACTCCACCACCTTCATTCGCGACGCCTCCGACTTGGCTTTGCGAGTGCCAAAATCTTCCAGGAAATAATTCTCCACGTTATACGTCACCACCGTGAAGGTCTCCGTGCCGTGCAGCACCCACACCGTTACATACAGGGTAAACAACCATCTCCAAAACATGACCAAGCTTACCCCAAAAAGCATCTAAACGGAAAGACATTTGCCGACACCGGTTTTCGTGGTACATTCCGCGCCCGCTCATGGAAAGCGACAAGCCAACAGAACTAACTGATACCCAGAAGGAACGCGACCATCGCGAACTCCGCATCGACAAGGTAGGTGTGCGCAACCTGCGTTTCCCAATTCGTATTCGCGACAAGGCCCATGCCCATCAAGACACAATTGCCACCATCGGCATGTTTGTGGATCTGCCTCATCACTTTAAGGGTACGCACATGAGCCGATTCATCGAAGTGCTCAATACCCACGGCAACGTCGTCCACGTGGAAAACATCCCGGAAATCCTGTCCGCCATGCAAGAACGTCTCGATGCCAAAACCGCGCATTTAGAGATGGATTTTCCATTTTTTCTTAAAAAAGCCGCTCCCGTCACCGGAAAAACCGGTCTACTCGATTACAACGCCAAGTTTGATGCCACCGCCAATGGTTCGGAGATTGATTTTGTACTCGAAGTCCGCACCCAAGTAACCACCTTGTGTCCCTGCTCCAAGGCAATCAGCGTGCACGGCGCCCATAATCAACGTGGCGAAGTCACCGTCCAACTGCGCAGCAGCGAAACAATTTGGATAGAAGATGTCATCGAACTGGCCGAAGCCAGCGCCAGCAGTGAACTGTATTCCCTTCTGAAACGGCCGGATGAAAAACACGTCACAGAGCGCGCCTACGAGAATCCCGTGTTTGTGGAGGACTTGGTCCGCAACGTTGCCACTCGCCTAAACGCCCATCCACACGTGACCTGGTACAAAGTGGAGGTTGAAAACTTCGAGAGCATCCACAACCACAACGCCTACGCCTGCATAGAAAAGGGCTAAAAAGCCGGAAATTCACTGGCAAAAAAGATCACTTTTTTGTGGCAATCCGGTAATCTTTTGATAGATTCCCCAACCCTTTTGCGTAAAAACCAATAAACCAGACACTTTTAAATCGTGGCAGCAAAGAAGAAAACAGCGAAAAAGGCGGCCAAAAAAGCCGCACCCAAGGCTGCAAAGAAAGCCGCTCCGAAAGCCAAGAAAGCGCCGGCTAAAAAACTCGCCGCCAAGAAGGCTGCACCCGCTAAGGCTCCTGCCAAGAAAAAGGCCACCAAGAAGAAGGGCAAAAATATTGCCGCCGCTTCCGCTGCCTCCATCCTTGGCATTGCCAGCTCCAAGAAGACCCCCGTCAAGAAACTGCCCAAGGCCAAGGCGCCCGTGTCGAAGATTCGCGTCAAGGCCGAGTGGAAAAAATTCTACGAAGTCCTACTTGAGTTACGCAATCGCCTCACCCACCAGATGGATGACCTCAAGAAGGAATCCGCTGAGGAAATGAGCAGCTACTCAATGCATATGGCGGATTCCGGTACAGACAATTTTGACCGCGACAACGCACTCAGCCTGCTCTCTTCCGATCAGGATGCCGTTTATGAAATCGATGAAGCCCTGAAGCGCATCGAGAAAAACACCTATGGCGTTTGTGAGCTTACCGGCAAAAAAATCTCCAAAACCCGCCTCACCGCTGTTCCTTGGGCCCGCTACACCGTGGAAGCTCAGGCCCGTTTAGAAAAAGACGGCGCCGTACGGCAACGCAACAAACTCGGCAGCCTCGGCACCATTGATGGCGCCGGTGCAAGCAAAACCACCGTTTCCGAATCCGCTGATTCCGGAGCCAAATCCATCAAGTAATTTAAACCATCATGCCACGCGAAATTGTCATTCTCGAATGCACCGAAGCCAAGGCGGAAGGCAAACCAGTCTCCCGCTACATGAGCACCCGCAACAAGAAGCTCCAAACCGAGCGAGTTGAGAAAAAGAAATACAACCCCAACCTGCGCCGCCACACTCTCCACCGCGAAATCAAGTAACCATGCCCCCTCGCAAAAATAATAACTCCACCACCCGTCGCACACCCCGCCCCAAGCCGGAAGTGGACGTGAACATTGCCGATCTCGAACCCAAAAACGTGGATCTCCTGCGCCGCTATGTCACCGACCAAGGTCGCATCCTGCCGCGCAAATACACTGGGTTCCCCGCCAGACATCAGCGCCAGCTCACCCGCGCCATCAAACGCGCGCGTCAAATGCTGTTAATGAAATAATTTTCGAAAGGCCCACTGGAAACCTCCGGTAGAACCTACATTTTCGACAATTTTTGCAAATTGTCTTCAAAAGTGATTTTGGGCACGCTCATTAGAGCATTGCCGCTGAAGTACTAAGGGTCTCGTAATTTTAGGTCGATGAACTGCGACGGCTAAAGTTTGCGACCGCATTTACCAGCGCTTACCTCATCGCGCTGATCAATTTACACCTCATACATCAAGCATTCGGTGATGATCATTATCACCGTGTCCCTCACAAAATTGGCATGTATTCAGTCACCTTGAGCACCAGATTAGCTGTACTGGGAGTTTGCCTCTCTATCCATATGCTCAATGAGTAAAAGGCAACACTTAACCCGACCGCCATCGGATTGTCAGTCCGCGTGAACAAACCGGCCACTACGCCACTCACCTTGGCGTTGCGTACGGTGCAAACGCATCCCTCGCGCCTCAAATGCCGCCTGCACTTCAGCAAATTGTGTATCCAAAATGCCCGCCAACACCAGTGCCCCGCCCGGTTTCACGCGGGCAATCAACCGTTCCGCATTGGCAATCAGCAGATCATAAAAGAGGTTTGCACACACCACATCGTGTTTCACCCGGGCATTCAACGAAAGCCGAGTCACGTCCCCGATCTTGAGTTGCAACCGATCCGACACGCGATTTTTCACTGCATTCCGGCGAGCCACGCGCACAGCTTCGGAATCATAATCAAACGCTTGGACCGGCCGATACCCCAATTTTGCCGCCGCTATCGAGAGGATTCCTGACCCAGTCCCTACATCCAACAAACTCTGCTCCTGTCCGACCTTCCGCAGGGCCACCAATTGGCGCAGGCAAAACTTGGTGGTGGCGTGTTGGCCCGTCCCGAAGCTCAGTCCCGGATCGAGGATCACCACTTTCTGTCCCGGCTTGGCCTTCTCTTTGCGCCAACTGGGTTTCAGCAGCAGTTTCCCCTGGATGTCGATCGGTTTAAAATGCCTTTTCCAGGAATCTACCCAGTCCTCCCTCCGCAAACGTTTGACCTCCAACTGCCCGGCTCCTACTGTCAAACCGCACTCGGTCACGGCCTTTAATCCCGCCTGCACGGCGTGCCGGTGCGCTTCGGTAACCATTTGTTTCTCACTGAGATAAACCGACAGAATGGGCCCGAGCTTTTCCGGATGAGTAAACACCGAAGGCGTTTGTTCAAACACCTTCTCCAGCACCCATCCCACAGCCTCTTCGGCCTCGGCCGTGGTGGTGAGTGAAACCTGCCGAAAAGCAGTCTTCATTACCCGGCGGCAATCGCTTCCTGCTGCAGTTTGGCCAGTGCCTCCACGCCCGTGCGCCCCAGAGCCAGCATTTCGTTCAATTGATCTGCGCTAAACGTCGCCTCTTCGCCGGTGCCTTGCACCTCGATGTATCGGCCAGTCGTGGTCATAACGAGGTTCATATCCACCTCGGCCGCCACATCCTCCACATAGCACAAGTCCAGCAACGGCGTGCCTTCCACCACCCCAACACTCACAGCGGCTACCGGATCAAGAAACGGACTTTCCAAAAGCTTACCTTCTTTGATCAGCTTGTTCACCGCTAGGCTTAAGGCCACATAGGCTCCGGTGATCGAGGCGGTGCGCGTGCCGCCATCGGCCTGCAGGACATCGCAATCGATCCAAACCGTCCGACTGCCAAGCTTTTTCAAATCCAACGCCGCCCGCAATGACCGGCCAATAAGTCGTTGAATCTCCGTTGAGCGCCCGTCGAGCTTACCCTTGCTCACATCACGGCGCTTCCGGTCGAGCGTGGAGTACGGCAGCATTGAATACTCGGCTGTGATCCAGCCGCCTTCCACACCCTGCGCCTGCATCCAGCGCGGGACGCTTTCCTCGATGCTCACCCCGCAAATGACTCGGGTGTCACCCCATTCGATCAAGGTGGAGCCAGTGGCATGCGGGGCTATGTTGTTTTGAAAAGTAATTGGACGCAGTTGATCGACAGTCCGTTGGTCGTGGCGCTGATAGGATTCGCTCATGAGCCGCGCAGTGTAGGCAGCCAACCAACGCACGGCAATGCCGAACGCCCGTTTTTCATCGTCACCAACGTCCGCATTTCCTACCGTCCGCGCATGACGCCGCGCGTCCCATGGAATCCATTTGAAGTCATGCAACTCCTGCTTGCTTGGATTTTCGCACTCATGCTCGGTCAACTCGCCTTCAACCTGTTGCTTCCTCCCAAAATTGAAGGCCAACAAACCGTGAAAGACGGCAACCAAACACTCACCGTGGAGTTTCTCGATTCCGCCCGCTACACGCATGCCGAGCACAACGGCACATACCAGTTTCGAGGCGAAGCCCCAGTGCTCAACCGCCACGCGCTCACGTTGTCTCCCGAAGAGGGCCCGGAAATCTCGGTGACTTTTCCCGGCATCCTGCGCGATCGCATTGGACTACTGGCCACCAACATCGTGTTTGTTCAATTCAGCGCGCTGGGCCTAATCGCCTTTCTTCTGCGATACCACAAGATTTCCTGGAGCGCGGCCTTCGGTAGTATAACCGATCGTTCCCGCACCTTGGGCCTGCCAATTCTATTCGGCATCGGCTTCGTCATCCCCGCTCTTGGCCTGCATTTGGTGTCACAGCAACTGATTATTGCCATGGGCGGTGAGCCGACCTCACAAGAGGCCGTGGAAATGGTCGCCCGAGCCAGCGCTCCGCCTGAGCTTGCACTGCAGGCGCTCAGCGTGGTGGTGATGGCGCCGATTTGCGAAGAGCTGCTCTTCCGCGGAGTCATCTATCCCTCACTACGCGACTTGGGCCACCCCCGTCTGGCGATTGCCGCCAGCTCACTCCTCTTCGCCGCCATACATGGCTCACTGGCGCTCATGCTGCCGCTCACGGTACTTGCGGTCATCTTGGTTTGGCTTTACGAAAAGACCGGCTCCATTGTCGCGCCCATCCTGATGCACGCTGCGTTTAATGCCGTCAACTTCGCCATGATCAAACTCCTTCCCCAAATCGCCCAATGAGCCTGAGCGAAACTGAACTCATCCAACGCCTCACTCAGGATCTCCCCGCCGATTCATCCGTCTTAACCGGCCCCGGCGACGACTGCGCCGTGCTCGACTGGAGCGGTTCCAAGCTGCTTTTCAAAACCGACGCCATCGTCGAAGGCATCCATTTCGAACGGGACACACCGCCCGAGGCCATCGGACGCAAAGCCTTGGCGCGCGCGTTATCGGATATTGCCGCCATGGCCGGAACGCCGACCCACGCCCTGATCACGCTCGGGGTTCATGCAGACATGGAACCGAGTTTGATCGAAGCCGTCTATCAAGGCCTCCGCGACTGCGCCCGCGAACATCACGTAAACATTGTCGGCGGTGAAACCACCAGTTTGTCGCAACTCACTCTTTCCATTTCCTTGATCGGCAAAGCCAACAAACCCATCCTCCGCACCGGCAGTGCTGTGGGCGATGCCATTTTTGTGAGTGGCGAATTGGGCGGATCACTGGCTGGACACCATTTGAATTTCGACCCTCGCCTCAAGGAAGCCCGCTGGCTTTCAGATCAAGACATCGTGCATGCGATGATCGATCTCAGCGATGGATTGGCCACGGATCTGCGGCATTTGTTGAGCGACCAAACTGGAGCCGAATTACTCACGCGTGCACTACCCATTCGACGTGCGGCCAAGGAACGGGCCCGGGATAATCCCAGTGGCAAAACCGCCCTGCTCGCCGCCTTAACCGATGGCGAAGATTACGAACTCCTGTTCACGGTTTCGTCCAAGGATGCTGTTCCTCTGCTGGATGGCTGGAAATCGGCATTCCCCGAGACGCCGTTGCATTGCATTGGCAAGATCACCGACCAACCCGGCATTGCCCTGCGCGATGATAAGGGCGTAAAACCGCTCACTCTCCATGGATACGATCACCTCGAACAGTCCTGAAGCCACGCTCGCCCTTGGCGAACAATGGGCCGCCACAGCGCGGCCCGGTTGGGTGATTGGTCTCGAAGGAGATTTAGGCGCTGGCAAGACGCATTTGGTTAAGGGCATCGCGCGCGGCCTTGGGATCACCGAACCGATCACCTCACCCACATTCACGTTGGTGTGCGAATACGAAGGCCGGCTCAAACTGGAGCATTTGGATTTTTATCGGCTGGAAAATGATGACCAAATTCTCACCAGCGGACTCGAACCCTATTTCCAACCCGAGGGCATCGCAGTGATCGAATGGTTCAACCGTTGGACGGGCCCGCGACCGGCGGATTACCGACACGTGACCCTCGAACAAACCGGCGAACACGAACGCCTCATTCGTTATGAAGATATTGGCGCTTGAATTCAGCTCACGACAACGGTCGGTGGCCGTCACGGATGACGCTGATGTGTTGAGCGAGATTACCACCGATCAACTCAAGACCGGCCCGCTGATCCTGATCGAGCAAGCCCTCGAACAAGCTCAAATCGACCGCGAGGAAATCCAGTGTCTCGCCCTCGGCATCGGCCCGGGCAGTTACACCGGCATTCGCTCGGCCATCGCCGTGGCACAGGGTTGGCAACTAGCCCGGGACACACCGCTCTGCGCGGTAAGCAACGCTGAAATCCTCGCGGCCACCGCTCGCCGCAATGGCCTGCGCGGCGAAACCCATTTCATCATCGATGCCCAGCGCCATGAATATTATCACTGCGCCTGGCAGCTCGATGACCAGGCACAACTGGAAACCACTCCCCTCAGCATCATAGGCGTAACCTCAGCCGCGGAGCTGAAGGCGTACGGTCCGGACGCCGCCGGTTTTCCCAGCTGCGAACCACTTTACCCCTCGGCGGCTGTGCTCGCCAGACTGGCTGCGGCACGGCCGGATCGCATTCGCGGCTGCGAAATAGAGCCGATCTATCTGCGCCCCACGGAATTCACCAAGGCGCCACCGCCGCGGCAGTTGTGAATGACCTCCCCTTGCCCGCCCGCGCGGCCTTGGGTCATTTTCGCGCGTGAGCTTTCCTCACCGGTGCTGGGCTGAAATCGACCTGGACGCGTTGCGCAATAATCTTGCGTGGCTGCGTCATCGCATTGGTCCCGGCAACCACATTCTCACCGTGGTCAAGGCCGACGCCTACGGCCATGGTCTCCGCCAAATCGCCGCCCTGCTGATGCAGTCGGGCACGGATGTCTTTGGCGTAGCCAACCTCGATGAAGCCCGCGACATTCGCGCAGTGGGCCGCGGTTGGCCCATTCTGATGCTGGGTGCCTGTCTCCCGGAGGAAACGGAGCGGGCCATCAAGGACAACGTCATGCCTACTCTCTCTTCGCTGGAGGAGGCCCGCCGATTTTCCAAGGCAGCTGGGAAACTCAAAAAAACTGTCCGCGCCCATATCAAGGTTGATACCGGCATGGGCCGATTGGGTGTGCCAGCCTCGGATGCCCGGCAATTAATCCAAGCAGCGACCAAGCTGCCTCATGTCGAGATTAACGGCCTCTACACCCACTACGCTTCAGCCGAAGACAACGCCTCCTTCTCCCGCCGCCAACGGCAGGCGTTTCGTAAATTGGTCCAATCGCTCGATCAAGACCTCGACTACCTTCACGCCAACAACAGTGCGGCCCTCCTTCACGAACCGGACAGCATCTACAATCTCGCCCGCCCGGGGCTGTTGGTGTACGGCGTGCTTCCGCCGGGCCGTCGCCGCGCACCGGCTGTTTTGAAAAAGAATCTCCAAGCCGCCCTCAGCTGGAAATGCCGCGTGAGCTTTCTGAAGACCATTTCCAAAGGCACGCCTCTGAGTTACGGCCAACGCTTTACCGCCTCCCGTAAAATGCGCGTGGCCACGCTTACCGCCGGTTACGGCGACGGCTATCTCTCCAGTGGCAGCGGACAAGCGCGGGTATTGGTCGGCGGTAAACGCTGCGCGGTGTTGGGCCGCATTACCATGGACCAGATGTTGGTGGATGTGTCACGCGTCCCCGGCGTGCAATGTGGGGATGAAGCCGTGTTGATCGGCTCGCAGGGACGCCAAACCATCACGGCCAATCAACTCGCTGAATGGGCCGGCACGATCCCATGGGAAACGCTCACCGCCATCACCCATCGGGTGCCCCGCCTGTATCGCGGAGGGCAGGCCGCTTGACCCCGCTGTCTCCATGTCGTTTACTGTGCCTGTGGGAGGCGAGCCGATGAGTGTCACGCGCTTCGTGGGAACTGCGCTGAAAGGCGCGGCCATGGGGGCCGCCAACGTCATCCCCGGTGTGTCCGGCGGCACCATTGCTCTGATCAGTGGCATCTATCAGGAACTGATCGACACCCTCAAATCATTCGGCTGGGGCCCGCTCAAACAGCTGTCACAGGGGCAGTTCAAAAAATGCTTCGAATCACTCAACGGTCCGTTTGTGTGCGCGCTCGGCATTGGTCTGGCGGCCAGTATCATTACGCTGGCAAAATTACTGAAGTCCCTGTTGGCCAACCATGAGATCCTGACCATGGCCTTCTTTTTCGGACTCATTTTGGCCTCCGTGTTCATTGTCGCCAAACAGGTCCCAAAATGGAACCCCGTCACCGGGCTTGCCTTGCTCATCGGCATCGCTATCGCTGCCGCCGTGCTGCTTTTGGAACCTCTTCAGCAAAACGCCAACCCCGGCTATCTCTTTCTCTGCGGCGTCATCGCCATGTGCAGCATGATCCTTCCCGGCATTTCCGGATCGTTCATCCTGATCCTCATGGGCAACTACGGACTGGTCATTGGTGCCATTGGGAACATTCGCGATTTCAAAACCGCCCTGCCCATTCTGGTCCCCTTTGGTCTAGGATGCGCTGTCGGTCTGCTGGGCTTTGCTCGCGCCTTGTCCTACGTGCTTGATAAATTCAAGGCTCCCACTCTGGCCGGCCTCACCGGATTTGTGATTGGCTCTCTTGCGGTCATTTGGCCATGGAAAACTGAGATCACCAAACAGTTCGAAGACAAGGTCAAGGTCACCGGTTATGAATGGAATTATCCGGTGCCCGATCAGGCCTTGTTTCACGCTCTGCTGCTGATGCTGGCGGGCGCCGGATTAGTGCTCATCCTCGACCGCATTGCCGGCCCCAAACCAGCTTCCACGAAAGGAAAATCCAATTGAAAGCCGCCGTCCTTCATGGTCAAGAGGATGTCCGGATTGAAGAAAGGGATGAGCCCGCCTTGCAGCCCGGCGAAGTGCGCGTCCGTATCGGAACCGCACTCACCTGCGGCACGGACCTCAAGGTGTACCGCCGCGGATATCACGCCCGCATGATCACGCCACCGGCCGTGTTTGGCCATGAATTTGCCGGCACGATTACTGAGATGGCCGAGGATGTTGCTGATTGGGAAATCGGCGACCGTGTCGTGGCCGCCAATTCCGCCCCCTGCGGAGAGTGCCCCTATTGTAAAAATCATCAACCCAACCTATGTGACGACCTTCTCTTTCTGAATGGCGCTTACGCCGAATCAATCGTGGTGCCGGCCCGCATCGTTGAAAAGAATCTACTGCCTCTGTCCACCGATACTACCTTTGCCGACGCCGCACTCACCGAGCCTTTGGCTTGCGTGGTGCAGGGAGCCGACGATTGCGAACTCCAAGCCGGCCAACGAATTCTCATTATTGGCTCCGGCCCGATTGGACTGATGTTTGCCGCGCTCGCTCAGCACATCGGCTGCGAAGTGCATTTGGCCGGGCGCGGTGGAGCTCGCTTGCAAACCGCCGCTCAACTGGGTGCCATAACGCATGAGGTCAAAGGAGAAGATGTGGTGGCGGCCGTCAACGCCAACGGGCCCTATGACGTGGTGATCGAAGCCGTCGGTAAACCGGCCTGCTGGAAAGCCGCCGTGGAGCTCGTCCGCAAGGGCGGCACCGTCAATTTTTTCGGCGGCTGCCCAAAAGGAACTTCCATCACATTGGACACCGAGACCATCCACTACAGCAACCTCACGCTCCTTGCCAGTTTCCACCATACGCCCGCCACCATTCGCAAGGCACTTGAACATATTGAGGCCGGACGCATTCGAGCCGAGGATTTTGTGACCGGCGAATGTACGCTAAACGAATTACCGACGATCTTTCAGGAAATGGCCCAAGGCAATCGAGCTGTAAAAACCCTTATTCACACCCAACCTGACACCCCTTAATATGCCACCACAACTCATGAGCCTGATCGGCCTGGCCGCCTTCATTACCCTCGCATGGGGACTCTCGGTACGACGCCAGCAATTCCCCTGGCGCACAGTTCTAGCCGGCCTGAGCTTGCAGGCGTTGATCGCCCTGATCATGATCCGCCCCAGTGCCTTCAGTGCCTGGGTGTATGAACAAGCCAACACCGCCGCCGCCAACCTCATCTATTTCGCCAAACAAGGCACCCAACTGATTTTCGGGCCACTAGCCAAACGGGAAACTTTGCTGCCGGTTTTCGGGGACAACGATGCCATGGTACTGGGTATCACCATTTGCGGCACCATCATCCTAGTCGCAGTGATCTCCAGCTTGTTCTACCACCTTGGGGTGCTGCAGCGAATTGTCCGCGCTATAGCCTGGGTGATGCAGCGCGTGATGCGCACCAGCGGCAGCGAAAGCCTCTGCACTTCCGCCAATGTGTTCATGGGCCAAACCGAGGCGCCACTGGTCATTCAACCTTACCTCAAAGGCATGACCAAGAGCGAGCTGATGACTATGATGGTCGGCGGCATGGCGACGATTGCCGGCGGCGTGTTCGCCGTCTACGCCGGCATGGGGGTGGAGGCGGGGCATCTGCTCACGGCGTCGTTCATGGCCGCGCCCACAGCCTTGTACATGGCCAAGATTCTCCTACCCGAAACGCAACAAAGCGAAACAGCCGATGGCGCCGAACAGGAGGTGCAGGCCGAAACCACCAACGCGCTCGATGCCATGTGCCAGGGTGCCAGCGACGGCATGAAGCTCACGCTCAATGTGCTGGCCATGTTGATCGGATTCACCGCCGCCATCGCCCTGCTCAATTACCTCATTGTCCTGCCGCAAAACTGGATCGGTGTGAATGCGCCGATCACGTTCGACCAGATCCTTGGCTGGCTCAATGCCCCCTTCGCGTGGCTCATGGGCGTACCTTGGGCCGATTGCGATGCCATCGGCCAGGCCTTGGGCAAACGCATCGTGTTTACGGAGTTCATCGGTTATATGGAAATCACCTCCCTCAAGGAGACGCTGGATCCCCGCAGTTTTACGCTAGCCACATTTGCCATTTGCGGATTTGCGAACTTTGCGAGCATCGCCATTCAAATCGGCGGCATTGGTTCACTGGCACCGGAGCGCCGAGCGGATCTGGCGAGCTTGGGCCTGCGCGCAATGGCCGGGGGCATTCTGGTAGGCTACACGAATGCCTGCATCGCGGGCTTATTTCTTTGACCGCCCGCAGTGCGGCGTCACAATCGCTCCATGCTGCGTGTTGCTGTTTGTTCTGCGGTGAGTTTGGCCGCATCCCTTTTGGCCGCGGATAAACCGGCCGACAAATTTGATGATCCGCTCAAGCCGTTTGTCGAAAACTTCAAGGGCCGCGGTGCACTGAATGACGGTTCTCAGCCCGCCTCGCCTGCGGAGGCGCTCAAGAAACTCAAACTCGCAGACGGCCTGGCCATGCAGGTGGTCGCCCACGAACCGGCCGTAGCCCAACCGCTCAACATGTATTTCGATGAACGCGGCCGGCTCTGGGTGACGCAGTATCTCCAATACCCTTTTCCCGCCGGCTTGAAAATCGTTGAGTACGACAAGTATCTGCGGGCCGTGTACGACAAAGTGCCGCCGCCGCCACCCAATCATTTTCGTGGGAAAGACAAGATTACCATTCACGAGGACACCGACGGCGACGGGGTCTTTGACAAACACAAAACCTTTCTCGACGGCCTGAACATGGCCCGCAGCGTGATCACCGGTCGCGGCGGCGCATGGGTATTGATGCCGCCGTACCTGCTGTTTTATCCGGACAAAAACGGCGACGACATTCCGGATGGCGATCCCGAGGTACACCTCACGGGGTTCGGTCTGGAAGACACTCATTCCGGTGCCAACAGCCTGCGTTGGGGCCCGGACGGCTGGATCTACGGCGCACATGGCAGCACCTGTACCGCGGAGATTCAGGGCATCAAGTTTCTTGGCCAGGCCGTGTGGCGATATCATCCGCGCACCAAGAAATTCGAAGTTTTCGGCGAAGGCGGCGGGAACACGTTCTGCATCGATTTCGACAGCCAAGGCCGGTTGTTCTCCGGCACCAATCACGGTAACACACGCGGCGTTCATTATCCGCAAGGCGGCTGCTTCACCAAGAACTGGGGTAAGCACGGCCCACTCATCAACCCCTACGCCTTCGGCTACTACCAGCATATGGCGCACGAAGGATATAAGCCGCGGTTCGCGCAATCGACGATCATCTACGAAGGCGGTGCCCTCCCCAGATACGAAGGCAACATCATCTCCGGCATGGCACTGGTGAACCGGGTGCAAGCCAGCCGCTTGTACCCGGACACCTCGACCTTCCGCACCGTGGATACGACGCCAATGGTTACCACCGAGGATCGTTGGTTTCGGATTGTGGACACCAAGGCCGGCCCGGATGGAGCCGTGTATTTCGCCGATTGGTACGACAGCCGCCTGAGCCATCTCGATCCACGCGATACGTGGCACAAGAGCAGTGGTCGCATCTATCGGATGCACGCCAAGGACGCCAAGCCCATCAAACCGTTTGACCTCAAGAAATATTCGAACACCGAGCTCATCATGGAATTGGCCAACCCCAACAAGTGGTTTCGCCAAACTGCCCAACGCCTGCTGGCCGATCGCCGGGATCCTAAAATCATCCCCACCCTGAAGGGGCTGGTGAAAGCAAACGGTGACCAACTCGCGCTCGAAGCATTTTGGGCCATCAACCATAGCGGCGGATTTACCCCCGAGTATGCGCGCGAGACTCTGAACCATCCGCATCCGTACGTCCGGTTCTGGACCATCCGATTGCTGGGCGACGGTCACCTCATGAACGCCGACCTGCGCGCCCAGTTAACAGCCTTGGCCGGCTCGGAAGGAAACGCCGAGGTTCGAAGTTGTCTCGCCGCCTCTTGCAAACGCTGGCCCGCCAAGGATAGCTTTCCCATATTGGCCCAACTCATCCGCCGCGAAGAGGATGTCAACGACAAGCACATCCCCCTGCTGCTTTGGTGGGCGCTCGAGGATAAATCGACCTCCGATTTAACAGAGTTGGTCAAACTGTTGCGCGATCAGGAACTGTGGAAGACCCCCATGATGCAACAGCATCTCCTGCCCCGCATAGCCCAACGGTACGGAGCCGAACCCATTGGCCCCAATCTCGCTATGGCCGGCGCCCTCTTTTCCTTGGCACCGACTGCCGCCGACAAGGATCGGCTGGTCAATGGACTCGAAGCCGGCTTGAAAGGCGGTTCGGCCGAGGAGCCGCCCTTGATCCTGCGGAAAGAGGTTAAAACCCTTTGGACCACCCGCCCGCATTCTCCTACCCTGATCAGTCTCGCTACGCGTGTGGGCCTGACTGAGGCCATGGACAAGGCGGTTACCCTGATCAACGATCCCAAGACGTCCGCCGCCGACAAGCGCGAGCTGACCCAATTACTGGCCGAACGCCGCAGTGAGGTGGCCCAGCGCTTGTTACTGCAACAATTCAGTGCCGAGAAAAGCAGCAGTCGCCGAATTGAAATCATGACCGCGCTGCAACGATTTGAATCAGATCAGATTGCCCCGGCACTGCTCGACCGCTGGGAAATCATGAGCAGTCGCGAACACGAGACAGCCCAGAATATTTTGAGCAGCCGAGCCAACTGGTCACTTGCGCTGTTGCAGGCCGTTGATCAAGGCAAGCTGGCGCGCGAGGCGATTAAGCCCGCCAGTGTACTGGCGATGGAGAATCATGGCGGCAAGACCCTCATCGCGCTTGTGCGCAAACATTGGGGTCAGTTGCGCCAAAGCAATGAGGCTCGCCAGAAACGTATGGCGGAGGTCGCCAAGTTGGTCGCCGAAAACAAAGGCAACGCGCAGGCCGGTGCGGCGGTGTATCAGGCCCTGTGCTCAGCCTGCCATCGATACCGTGGTAAGGGCGGCAACATCGGCCCGAATCTGGATGCTTATCAGCTGAACAACCCCGGCTTTATTATTCCGGCTGTCGTGGATCCCAATCTCGGTATTCGCGAGGAATTCGCCGGGTTCAACGTAATCACCAAGGATAACCAACGGCTCACCGGGTTCATTGCCCAGAACGCCCCACGCTTTATTGTGCTGCGGGATCTGGCCCAGAACTCCATCACCCTGCCCCGCGCGGAGATCAAGGATCTCAAGGCCATGCCCGTGTCGCTCATGCCCGAGGGCATTACCGACGCGCTGACCGACCAGCAGGTGCGCGATTTGTTTGCCTATTTGATGGGGAAATAGCGCCGAACTGCTTGGCAAAACACAGCGGTTTCGCTACCGTCCCGCCCTCCATGGCATACATCAACGAGCATTACCTGAAGCTGCAAGCCGGTTATCTCTTCCCCGAGATTGGCCGCCGCGTGAACGAGTTTACCCAGGCCAATCCGGACGCCGCCGCGCGCCTGATCCGCTGCGGCATTGGCGATGTGACCGAAGCCCTGCCCGCCGCCTGCGTGGAGGCACTTCACTCCGCCGTGGATGAAATGGCCAATCGAGATTCCTTCCGCGGCTACGGCCCGGAATTGGGCTATGAATTCCTGCGCGAAGCCATCGCCGAAAATGATTTTGCCGCTCGAGGCGTGAATGTCGGTGCCGATGAGATTTTCATTTCCGACGGCGCCAAGTGCGATACCGCCAACATCCTGGATATCCTCGGCCATCAAAACCGCATTGCCATCACCGACCCGGTGTATCCTGTGTATCTGGATACCAACGTGATGGCCGGCCACACCGGCAACGCGAATGACGCCGGTCAGTACGAAGGCATCGTTTACCTGCCGTGCACCGCGGAAAATAATTTTGTGCCCGCTTTCCCCACAGAGAAGGCAGACATCATTTACCTGTGTTACCCCAATAACCCGACCGGTGCCACCGCCACGCGCGAGCAACTCGCCGGTTGGGTGGCGTACGCCAAGGAGAACGACGCCATCATCCTGTACGATGCCGCCTACGAGGCGTTCATTCAGGACAGCGACGTGCCGCATTCCATTTACGAGATCGAAGGCGCGCGCGATTGCGCGATTGAGTTCCGCAGCTTTTCGAAAAACGCCGGCTTCACCGGCACCCGTTGCGCCTTCACGGTTGTGCCCAAGGAATTAACCGGCAAAGACGACGAAGGCAACGAACACGGCTTGCACGGCCTCTGGTCGCGCCGCATGGCCACCAAATTA
>CAJWVY010000017.1 GCA_913048135.1 uncultured Verrucomicrobiales bacterium | reverse complement strand
GAACGCCGCGCAGCAATCCTGCCACGTACACTAGCATGTTTACGCATATCCGTGATCTGTTTGCCAAACTGCCGGCAGCCAAGGTGCGTGGGTATGGGCCGGGACGATTCAGTTTCAACGTGAAAGGGGGACGCTGCGAGAAATGTCAGGGGGATGGTGTACTGAAAATTGAAATGCATTTTTTGCCGGCGGTTTATGTAGCCTGCGAGGAATGCAATGGCCGACGCTATAACCGAGAGACGTTGGAGATCCATTACAAGGGGTTGAACATTGCGGATGTGCTGGAGATGACAGTTGATGAGGCCTGCGCATTTTTTCGGTCAGTGCCACAGATTCACGATGTTTGCCTGACACTCGCGGAAGTGGGGCTGGGCTATTTGCAGTTGGGCCAATCGGCCACGACCTTGAGTGGTGGCGAGGCGCAGCGCGTCAAGCTGGCTTCCGAACTCTGCAAGCGTTCCACGGGGCGTACGCTGTATTTGCTGGATGAACCCACCACAGGACTGCATTTTCATGACGTAGCCCGCCTGTTGGATGTATTTGCCAAGCTGCGGGACGCGGGGAATACTCTGGTGGTGATTGAACACAATTTGGATGTGATCAAGAGCGCCGATTGGCTGGTGGATCTGGGGCCGGAAGGAGGCTCCGGAGGCGGGCGAGTGGTTGTCGAGGGGCCGCCGGAATATGTGGCCCAGTGCAAAGAGAGTTTTACGGGGCAATTCCTTAAACACTACCTGCCTGCAGCCAATCCCAAGAAGCGTTCCCGTAAGAAAAAGGCTGCATGAAAAACGTCTGCATAATTTTCTTTGCCTTGGTGCATTTAAGCGAGGCGGCAGTGGTGGGGGATGTGAGCCTCGCCAAACCGCCTGCGGCGCCGGATGAACGGACGTATTTGGCCGCGGCCCGATCCTTTCACGGTGGTCACTGGGCAACCTCGGTGCGTTGGCTGGGGGAACTCATTGAGCGTTTCCCGAACTCACCGCGCCGGCCACAGGCGGTTTCCCTGATGGCACAGGCCCACTACCAAATGGGCGCGTTCCGCGAAGCCTACGGCGTGCTTTCCAATAACCGGTTGGCAGCGGGAGATTTGGCTGATGAATATCTTTACTGGATGGCCGAATGCCGGGTGGGGCAAGGCAATCTGGAGGCGGCAGATCAAATATATGCGGAGTTGGTTCGGGAACACCCTGAGTCGCCGCGTGCCCTGGAGGCCTCCATTGGGATGGGCTTTGTATCCGCGCAAAATGAAGATTGGACTCGGGTTATCTCATTGTTGTTGCCGACCGAAAGCATCTTCCAAAAGCTTGGCGGGGAAGGGCTTGCGACGACTGAACTTCAGGAAGGAGGCTTGTTGTTGGCGGAGGCATTATTGGAGCAACGCGATGCGGAGGCCGCAATGGTTTGGGTGAAACGTCTGCCGCGCGTGATGGCCCCAGAGCGCAATTGGCGGCGGCAATTGCTTCAGGCGCGAATCGAAATGGAATCCGGCCAATCAACGGCTGCTTTCGCGACGTTGGCCGTTTTGAAACGTGAGCTTTCAGGTCGCAATGCTGCGCCTCAAGTTCATGCCCGAGTGGATGGAGTGCACGCGGCTTTGCTGGAGGTTGGCGGGCAATGGGAGCAGGCAGCAAAAATATACCGGCAAATGGTGGCGGATAAGCAACGGACTCCTGCGATCCGAGCCCAATCGGCACTGAACGCCGTGCGCCTTTATCAACGTGCCGACAAGTTTGGGTTGGCGAGAGAGGTCTTGCGGGAAGTGGTGGCCGATTCCAGTATGAAGGAACTCCACGCGACGAGCTATTGCCTTCAGGGGGAATTGGATCTGGCTTCTGCTGGTAACGCCACTGTGGCGCAGGGATTTTTCTCCAGAGCAATCAGCATCTCGAGTTCGGATGCGTTATCCGCCCGCGCACAGTTTGGAGTCGGGCGCTGCCTGATGGCATCTGGCGATGCCTCTGGAGCACATGAGGCGTTTTTTAAGGTGCTGGAATACGGCGGCACATCCAATTGGGTGGCGCGCGTTCGCTACACGGATGCTTTGTCGTTATTGGCCGATGGAAAGCTGGAGGAGGCCGGTCAAGCATTGATGCAAATTGGTGCTGGCGTGCAGCCGGAACTTCGCGATGCGGCGAGATTTTTGCAGTTAAAATCTGCCGCAGCCCAAAATGATGTGCCGCAGACGCGAGTTTTGCTGGAACAGGCGCGTTCCGTTAATTCGAGTTTGCTCGGCTATTCCTTGTTGGCGGCAGCCCAAATGCAGGCGTCTCTGGATAACAGGGATGAAGCTAGTCAATTATTGGTTGAATTTCGTCAGCAAAATCCGGGCACCCAGTTGCTGGCGGCGGCTGAATTGGAAAACATTCGGCTGACGGCGGCGGAGGGGCGCTGGACTGAAGCGGTGGCGTTGTATAACAAATGGCTTGAGGATCACCCGGACAATGCGTTGGCGCAGGCTGTAAAGTTGGATCGAGCCTGGGCCCTTGCGCAATCGGGACAAATGTTGAATGCGCGTGCCGCATATCGGGAGCTGGCAAATGGAAAACCGCCCGGCCGAGAAACGTATGCCGCGCAAATGTGGTTGGCCGATCAGGCTTTTCATTCCAAGACCAACCGGTTGGAAGCTGAAAAAGGGTATCTGGAAATTGCCGGAGCGACCAACAGCCCTCCGCAATTGCGCCAACGAGCTTTGTTTATGGCGGGCCGGGCGGCAATGGTGCGGCAGGGATTCGAGGATGCCCGGAAAATATTTCAGGATTTACTGAATGATGAGAGCTTAAAGATGCCGAGTCGTGTGGAAGCAACATTTGCCTTGGGCGACCTGACACTGACCGAGTTGGGGGGCGGTGGAGAGGAAACTCTTGGCAAATTGACGCAAGCCACCAATGCGTTTCATGAGATCATTTTGGAGTCACCCACCAACTCTGTAGCTGCTCGAGCTTGGGGCCGGATTGGGGATGGGTGTTTGCTGATTTCCCGTGATCAACCTGGCTATTTGTCGCATGCGGAAGATGCTTATCGAAAATCGCTGGCATTGGCTGAAGTGGCACCTGCCGAGGTGCAGAGCCAGTCGCATCTCGGTCTGGCTTACACGCTCGAACACAGTGCAGCGGGTGTCGATGTGGAGGCGAGGCTGAATAGTGCGGCCGACCACGCCATGGCTGTTTTCTATGGGCGCCATTTGGAGGCAGGCGAAAAAGTGAGTGCCTACTGGCAAACTCAAAGCGGTTTTGTGGCCATCCGGATTTTGGAGCGGCTGAACCGATATCGAGAGGCGATTGGTTTGTGTGATGAATTGGCCCGATTGTATCCTGGATTGAAAAATGGTTTGTCTGCCAGACGCAAACGGTTCGAGGAATTGCAGGATTGAACGAGGTCGCTTGCCTGCGCGGAGGGAATCCGCTACCATGGCTGGCCGATGGAGGCTGCATCATCATCCCGTTGTCTTGATTTAACTCCCGCTGCGTTGGCGGAGGCAAACCGCTTGTTGGCGGCGGAAAATGATCCCGATAAAAGTGCGCTGCGGGTTTACGTGGAAAAAGGCGGCTGTTCGGGTATGCAGTACGGACTGGTCTTCGACGAGCAGCGCGACGGAGATCACGTGATGCACTGGGATGCCTTGCCGGTGGTGGTCGATGCGATCAGCGCCGAATATCTGGAGGGATCCGTGGTGGATTTCTCGGATGACCTGAATGACAGCGGATTCAAGGTCACCAACCCAAAGGCCAAGACCACTTGTGGTTGCGGTAAGTCATTCGAGGCTTAGTTTCATTTTACTCTCATGGTAGCAACCAGCGATACATTTGACGGCGGACGTCCGCGTTCAAGGCGGATTTATGTAAACGGTAAGATTCACCCGGATCTACGCGTCCCCATGCGCGAAATTGAGCAAAGCCCAACCCGAACACTGGCCGGTGTGGATGAGCAAAACGAACCGGTGAGTGTGTATGATTGTAGTGGGCCGTGGGGCGATCCGGAGATGGATTGTCAGGTCGAGGAAGGATTGCCGGCATTGCGGGATGCGTGGGTGAAGGGGCGCGGTGACGTGGAAGAGTATGCCGGCCGGGAAATCAGGCCGGAGGATGACGGCTATCTTTCCGAGCGTCATGTGGAGTCAACCAATGGGCGCAATCAGCATCGTGTTTTCCCGGGGCTGAAGCGCAGTCCTTTGCGTGGCAAGGACCATCCGGTGACCCAGCTTTGGTATGCCCGGCAGGGAATCGTTACGCCCGAGATGGAGTACATCGCCATTCGGGAAAACTTGGGGCGCGAAGAAGCCATGCGTTTGGTGGAAAACAAACAGGGCGCTCGCAATGTCTTGAATCAACAACACCCCGGACAGGGGTTTGGCTCCAAGATTCCGGATTTTATCACGCCCGAGTTTGTGCGGGATGAGGTGGCTTCAGGGCGGGCAATCATTCCCGCCAATATCAATCACCCTGAATTGGAGCCAATGATTATTGGTCGTAATTTTCTGGTGAAAATCAATGCGAACATCGGCAACAGTGCGGTGGCCTCCAGCATTGAGGAGGAGGTCGAAAAGATGCGTTGGTCCACGCAATGGGGCGCGGATACAGTGATGGATCTTTCCACTGGAAAAAACATCCACGCCACCCGCGAATGGATCATTCGAAACAGCCCCGTGCCCATTGGCACCGTGCCCATTTATCAGGCTCTCGAAAAAGTGAATGGTCGTGCCGAGGACCTTACATGGGAAATTTTCCGGGATACGCTGATCGAACAAGCCGAGCAGGGTGTGGATTATTTTACGATCCATGCCGGCGTGCTGTTGCGCTTCATTCCGGTTACAGCGCGCCGGGCCACAGGGATTGTGAGCCGCGGCGGCAGTATCATGGCCAAGTGGTGCTTGTCGCATCACAAGGAGAATTTCCTCTACACGCACTGGGATGATATCTGCGAAATCATGGCTCGCTATGATGTGAGTTTTTCGATTGGCGACGGACTGCGGCCCGGCTCAATTGCCGATGCTAACGATGATGCGCAGTTTGGGGAGCTGAAGGTGCAGGGCGAGCTGGTGGAGCGTGCTTGGAAGCATGGCGTGCAGGCCATGTGTGAGGGGCCCGGTCACGTGCCGATGCACATGATTAAGGAAAACATGGAGAAACAGCTCGAGTGGTGCCACGAGGCACCGTTCTACACGCTGGGTCCCTTAACCACTGACATCGCGCCGGGTTACGATCACATTACCAGTGGAATCGGTGCGGCGATGATCGGGTGGTATGGCACGGCGATGCTTTGCTATGTGACGCCCAAGGAACACTTGGGGTTGCCGAATCGCGATGATGTGAAAGAAGGTGTGATTACTTACAAGATCGCGGCGCACGCGGCGGATTTGGCCAAGGGCCATCCAGGGGCGCAGTATCGGGATAACGCATTGAGCAAAGCGCGTTTTGAATTCCGCTGGGAAGATCAATTCAACCTGAGCCTTGATCCGGAACGGGCCCGTGAATTTCACGATGAAACCCTGCCGGCTGATGGGGCGAAGACCGCCCACTTTTGCAGCATGTGCGGCCCGAATTTTTGCAGCATGAAAATCACGGATGACGTGCGCCGATATGCGGAGGAAAACGGGTTAAACGACGGCGAGGCATTGTCGGCGGGGATGGAGGAGAAAGCCGGGGAATTTACCGACAACGGCGCAGAGGTTTATTCGGAAGCCTAAGCCAAGGCGCCGGTGCAACTACTGCCGGATCCAGCGGTGCAGGCTAGGCAATGCTCGCCGGTGAGGATCGGGCGACCTTCAAGATCGGCGGGAGTGATGTCCCAAAGCTTCAATGGTTTGCCGTTGCGAATGTTCAGCTCGAGCATCTGGTTGAAATCGCAATCAAACAGATCTCCTTCATGACTCACGCTGAGCGTTGAGCGACACATCAAGCTTTCGAGCGATTCGGGATTAAAACTATTGCTGAGAAGCTCAAGGTATTCGTCCCACTTGTCTTGCCGGCGAAGATCCTCTGCAAACCGGGCGATCGGCTGGTTGGTGATGGTGAACAGACGATCGAAGTGGATGCCGAAATCGCAATGCAAAGCTTCTTTATAATCGGCTTCCAGTTCGGATTGGTCCGGCGGCAGACTGGGGCCGACCGGATTGTAGACAAGGTGCAACGCATGCGACTCGCCGTAACCGTGTTGATTAAGCAGTTGCAGGGCGCGAATGCTTTTATCGAACACGCCGCCGCCGCGTTGGTGGTTCACATTTTTCGGCTGATAACAGGGGAGGGAGGCGATGATGGTGACATCATGCTGGCTGAAGAATTCCGGCAGCCATTCGAAATTATCCTCGAGCAAAATGGTGAGATTGCAGCGATCGATTACCTCGCAACCGGCTTTTGAGGCAGTTTGAACGAGGCCACGAAATTCCGGGCATAACTCGGGGGCGCCCCCGGTGATGTCGACGGTTTGGGGGCGATGCGTGCGGATCCAATCTTTAATGCGATTTGCTATGTCCGGCGCGAGGGTTTCGGTGCGCCATGGAGCGGCGTCCACATGGCAGTGGCGGCAGGCTTGGTTGCACTGGCGGCCGATGTTGAGCTGCAGGGTCAGGAGAGCTTCGCGTTTCAGTGAAGCCTTATGCGTCTGCAGTTGTTTTTCAAATCGGTTCACCGCGCACCAATATAAAGGATGGACGCCTCAATGAAACGCCCTAATGATTTGCCCATGATTATGGCGGCGCAAAATAACGAGGGCAAGGTGGTGGTAATTACCGGAGTGGCGCGAGGACTGGGCCGGGCCATGGCGTTGGAATTCGCCGCCCAAGGCCACCGCGTGGCCGGGTGCAGTCGGAATGAGAAGAAACTGCAAAGCCTAGGCAGTGAACTGGGCGATCTACATGTGTTGCAGGTAGTGGATGTAACCGATGATCAGGCGGTTGCCGAGTGGGCGGAGGAGGTGTTGGACGAGTTGGGGGCGCCGGATTTGTTGATCAACAATGCGGCTGTGATTAACCGGAATCGTTTTCTTTGGGACTTGGGGGCGTCGGAGTTTGATGAGGTGATTGATATCAATATCAAGGGAGTCGCGAATGTGATTCGGCATTTTTTCAAACCGATGGCGAAAGCTGGGCGTGGGGTCATCGTGAATTTCAGCTCGGGTTGGGGGCGGAGTACTTCGCCGGAAGTGGCGCCGTATTGTGCGACCAAATGGGCGATCGAAGGACTAACACAATCATTGGCCCAGGAATTGCCTGAAGGAATGGCCGCCGTGCCGCTCAACCCGGGTGTGATCAATACGGATATGTTGCGCAGTTGTTTCGGACCTTCGGCGGCGGATTTTCCGTCGACCGAGGAATGGGCGGAGATGGCGATTCCGTTTCTATTGGGTTTAGGCCCGGAGCAAAACGGGCAATCCCTGACGGTTAGTTAGTTTCGACTTGTTCACAGGCTGTGAATTTGTTAGCGTCTCGGAAATGGCACATTCGCCACGGAAAGATGATTCCTCCAAAGCCATGATGCTTGGAGTAGGTTTGGACTCGGACGGTCACAAAAGAGTCACCAAGGGAGAGAACTTTGCGCTCGTGGGGGGCTCAAAGGAAACTCACGAGGAGATGACCGAGAAAGCTGTGAAGATCAACGAAAAGTTGAATGAACGCGGCAAGCGGCTGGACAATGTCAGCCGTGAGGAGTTCAACGACATCGCCCACGATGTGGGCCTGCACCGGTTTGATCCCGAGCAGAATTAACCCCGCGCATGTATTTCAAATTCCCTTTTATCTATGATGGATTTCGGCATGGCCGGAAGCGTCTGAATCTCTCGCAATACATCCAGGTGGTTCACAGACCTCTGGGCGTTGAGTGAGGAACAGGACAAGTAAGGCTACTGACAGGTCTTCACCCGCCAATCTCTCGGTTGGCGGGTGAAGTTTTTTAAGTCCAAGTAAGCGGGTCGACTTGGTAGTAGTCGGCAAAAAGTTCGTAGAGTTCGGGGCGTTTCTTTTTGAGGTAGTACGGTTTTTCAAAAAACGTTTCCGTCACGACGCTAAAGAATTCGGCTGGGTTGGTGGCTCCGTATTCATCGATCAGTGTCTTGTCTCCTTCATTCACTTTTGCCTGTAGATCGGCGAATACCCTTGAGCAAACCGATTGCCAGCGTTCGTATTGTTCGGGGGAGCCCAAAATAGGGGCACCGTCTGCCTGGCCATCGGCCTGATCGAGTTGATGAGCGAATTCGTGCAGCACAAGGTTTCGTCCGTCCTTGGCATTGGCCGCGCCGGTGCGTGTGTTGTCCCAGGACAAAACCACAAGGCCATTTTCCCAAGACTGGCCAAGTACAAGGATCTCGCGCTCGCTTTGCACGCCGCCAACAGAATCATGCTGCGTGGCCGTATAGGCGCTTGGGCGTATGACGACTGATTTGAGTTTGGCGGGGAAGAAAGTGTTTTGATTTACCAATAACAAGCACGCTTGGCTGGCGGTAAGGACGCGAATTTCGTCCGTGATTTCAAGCCCTTCAACGCCGCGAATCTCAATGCGTTCCAGAAAAACCAGCGTCAATTGCTCGAGCTGATCGCGCAAATTCTCAGGAAGCCGCCGGTAGATTGGCCATTTTTCCTTTAGGATTTCACGCCATTCCAGCGGGAAAGGACGGTGATGAATTTTGAGCGTCGGTTGCGCTTGTTCAAATTGAAGGAACTTGGAGGCGAGAGCGGCTGCTCCTATTGTTCCTGCTCCTATGAGGTATTCGATCATTGTTTCGGTTCAGGCCAGTTCAGGTGGCGATGCAAAAAGGCGTACGTGGCTTGGCCGTTGATGGTGTGTGGCCCGTTGAAGTACTCGATCTCTGTGCGTTCCGGAATCTTTAATTGTGCATAGAGTCGGCGCACTTTGGCGAATTCATAGGCCACCCATTCATCAGGCGCCACCCCGTCGTGATGGCCGCGCTCGACCATGAAAGGCCTCGGCGCGATGAGTGCGGCCATTTCAGCGTAATTAAATGTGTGGCCGAGATCATATTCAAAGATCTCGTATTCGCCGGTAAAGATATAGCTGTAGCGGGCGTCCACGGTCGTGTTCTTACGGATCCATTCATTAAAATCTGCTGAACAAATAGAAAGGCAATATCGCGGCTCTAGAGCTGGAATGCGCATGGCGGATTTGCCGCCGTAAGACAGACCGTAAAAACCAATCCGCTTGGGATCGACAAAAGGTTGAGATCCGAGCCAATCTAGAATGCGGTTGTGCTGCGGAACAATAATGGAAAAGAGGGACTTGCCCAGTGGATTAGCTTTGCGTTGCAGCACCCGAAAAGCGTCGCGGCCGCGGTAGGGGTTGTGTGGTGCAAACACAATGAAGCCGCGATCAGCCAATTCTGCAGCGAAACCTTTGTATGCTCGGTAGGACCGTGATTGTTGATCGCGCGTGATGGTATCCATTGGAAGCCCCTCCAAGCCGTGTTGGCAGACCACAACCGGCCGGCGTTCATTGGGTTTTATGTCTTTGGGGAGGAGTAAGTAACCCCAGGCAAACACATCTTTCCATATGTCCAGCGTGACCTCGTATCCCGTCCATTCTTCGGTTTCGAGAATTTTTCTGGAATGTGGATTGAGGGGGATATCCGGTTTGTGGAATTCCCCGATTACTTCGCGGCTTAAGCGGTCGCGATGGAGTTGGGTGTGTTCGTGCCAATTTTCGGTTTGTTTGTAATCGAGGTTGTTCCAAAATTCCTTTGTGCGGTGATATTCGGAAAAGCGAAGTAGCTGCTGTGTGTGTTCTTCCAATTCGCGAACCATGCGTTTTTGGCGTTCCTGCGGGATTGGGCTATGCAGCACCTTGGGGGGAGCTTTCGTCGAATGCCAGTTGGCTGGGGGGGTGACTTGAAGGCCTTTCAAGAACAGATCCAAAGATTGTTTGTTGGCAAAATTGTTTAGAGGTTTTTCGTTGGCGGTGATGAAGAAAGATTTCGGCGGGATGTGGGTTCGCTTCATGGCTTTCCGGACTTCGCTGGATACGGTTGCAAACGCGGGCGTCTTCAATGCGCCGGGAGCTGCGCCGCTTCGGCGTCCCGGTCGGGTGGCCGGTGGGCCGGAGATTGTTGGGATTGCTGCATGCTCAACGATCAATGTTCGTGGAGCGATGAAGGCTGCGAGCTCAGCGTCTCCCAGATGATTGAGTTGGCCGAATATGTTGCGGTAAATGGGTTCGCTCCAGACTTGATTGCGTTCGTTGAAATAACCGCTGACCAAGGTCGATTGAACGCGCGTGTTCAGTGCGGCGGTGTGCAATGCCAGCAGGCCGCCTTCGTGGTAGCCGACCAATCCAATGGCCAGTGGATCTGGGATCTTGGCGTCCTCTGCTTCAAACCAATTGAGGACAGCCTCAATTTTGCGAACTTCATAACCAATGATATGGCGGCCCATTTCGAAGGCTTGCCGGTAGATCCATTCGCGGTGGGTTTGGTTGGTGTAGGTGACGCGGTCGGATCCGGAGAACTCGTCACTGCGATTGATTAACGCGGGGATGACAACCTGACAACCTGCGGCTGCCAGCAGCCGTCCGTATTGGGATTCGGGCTTGATGCCGGGGGCGATGCCGGCCAGTTGTTCCGGGGTTTGGTCGGCATCGGGGATGGCCACCACACGGGCTTGAATTTGGCCGGACGGGGTGATGAGTAATCCTTCGCCATGAACATTTTTGAAAACCGGCCAACGAACGGCATGGACTTCCATGTGGGCATCACGGTAACGAAGGGAATCGCGCGTGGTATTGGAAATGAACTGGAGCTCCTCGGTGCGCAGAATTGGATCTACGGCGCCAATGGCGTGTCGGAGTTGTTTTCTGGCGGCGGTTGGGTCGAGCTTTTGCTGGGGGCGTTTTTGGGCGGCGGATGCAATTTGTCGGTCCAGAAAACGGCTGATTCCGGCGACCATTTGGACAGAGCGATCACCCTCTCCTGTGAGTGGGCGAGTGCCGGGAAGGGCGGCGGTGGCGGTGTGGTAAAGGGCGCTGAGGGCGAGGATGCCAAGAAAAACGGAGCGCATGCCTGATGGCAACGCTCCGTGCTGATTCTGTCAATGAAAAGGCCTAGTGATTTTCGCCGACACTGACGAGTTGACGGTTGTTGGTGGCATCGAAAATCTTGAATTGCTCGGCGTGGAACGAGGTGTCGGCCCGGAACTCGAGCTTCACGAGATACTTTTTCTCGAAGTTGATTATAAGATCCTCGTCTTCCCGTCTCAGGCGGTCGAGCACGTTGGGATTCACGGCGACGCGCAGGATGAAGTCGGATTCGTCCTGGCCGCGCGCCTTGAGGATCTCGGTGAGCTTGCGCTGAATTTCCACGCTCATCGTGATGGGGCTCTTGATGTTGCCACGGCCATTGCAGTAATGGCATTCATCATGGAAGGTGGATTGCACGCTTTCGGAATGGCGTTGGCGTGTCATTTCCATCAGGCCAAGCTGGGAGATGGGCAACACGTGGGTCTTGGCTTTGTCTTTGCGCAGGCATTCCTTGACCTTGTTCATGACCTTGTCGCGGTCGCGGCGCTGTTTCATGTCGATGAAATCAATGACGATCAGACCGCCCATATTGCGGAGCTTGAGTTGCCGACACACTTCCTCGGCGGCTTCCATGTTCACGCGAAGGATGGTGCTGCTTTGATCTTTGCCGCCACCCTTGTGACTGCCGGTGTTTACGTCAATGGCGACTAGGGCTTCGGTTTCGTCAATGACCAGCGCGCCTCCGCTCTTGAGGTTGACCTTGCGTGAGAAGGCGGCCTCGAGTTGTTTGGTGATGCCGAACTTGTCAAAGATGGGCTGAGCTTCGGTGTAGTGTTGCAGCTTTTTCTTGGACTGCGGTGAGACTTTTTCGATTAGCTTTTGCATGCGCTCGTAGGCGCTTTTGCTGTCGATGAGAATGCGGTCAATGTCATCGGTGAGAAAGTCGCGCACGGTCCGCTCGATGAGGTCTGGTTCGCGAAAGACGCAGCTGGGGGCTGGCTCATTGTCGATGCGGTCTTTGACTTCCTTCCATTGATCCATGAGGATTTTGAGGTCGCGCACAAAGTAGGCTTTGCGACGGCCTTCGCCGGCGGTACGCAGGATGGCGCCCATGTTGTCGGGAATATCGAGATCCTGGAGGATGGATTTGAGGCGCTTGCGTTCCTTGACGTCGGAGATTTTTTTGGAGATGCCTAGCTGGTCGGAGTAGGGGAGCAGTACGAGGAATCGGCCGGGAATGGAAAGGTGGGTGGTGGCACGAGGGCCCTTGGTGCCGATGGGGCCTTTCTGGATTTGCAGAATGATCTCGCTGCCGGCAGGATATTTCTTGGGGATATCTTTCTTGGAAATTCGAGGGGTTTTGCGGCGTTTGCCTTTGCGCTCGATGACTTCGTACTGTTTCTCAAGGTTAGCGGGCAGGATGTCCCAGTAGTGGAGGAAGGCGTTTTTTTCAATGCCGATGTCCACGAAAGCGGCCTCGAGGCGATCTTCCAGATTGCGGACTTTGCCTTTGTAAATACTGGCCACAATGCGCTCATCGTTGTTGCGTTCCATGGTGAAGTCCTCAAGTCGGTTGGACTTCATGATGCCGATGCGTGTTTCGAGGCTCTCGGCGCTGATGATGATTTCCCGGCCAGAGGGTTTCTTGGGGATGAGCTTGCGAACAAAGCGTTTGACCGAGGCGATGATGCCGGTTTCTTCTTTTTCCTTCTTGTTGGGGGCGTTGTCTGCTTCGGTTTTGGGAGCAGGTTTTTCCGCTTCCTCCTTTACGCCAAAGGCCTTGTTTTCGGCTTTTAGAATCTCCGCCTCGTGAGTGTGGTCGAACACGGGCTCATCGAGGATCCGGCCGTTCTCCATATCTTCACGGCCTTGTTCGGGTTCCTTTTTTAATACCTTGTTGCGCATGCCGCCTGAGGGACGGAAGCTTTGGCTTTTTTTTCTTTTTCCAAAATTTTTGTTACTCATGAGTAAAAGTCTTTAGTTGTCTTTTTGGTAGAGCCGCACGTTTTGCAGCAGCCCCAAGGCCATCAGGGAGCATACCACTGATGAGCCGCCGGAGCTGAGCAGCGGTAAGGGAAGTCCAGTGACGGGCACCATGCGGATGTTCATGCCGATGTTTACAAAAACATGGCAGAACAACAGCGTCACCACTCCCGTGGCGATGATGCGCCCTAGGCGATCCCGACAGCGACTGGCTGTCCGGATGCCGACCACGATGATCGTTCCGTAAAGCAACACAACGAGTGTGCTGCCGACGAATCCACTTTCCTCGGCTATCACCGAGAAAATAAAGTCATTGTGGGCCACACCCCGCGGCAAATAGCCGTAGGTGTTCTGGATTCCCTTTTTCCAGCCCTTGCCGGTGAGTCCGCCCGATCCCACGGAGATCATGGCTTGTGCCACGTTGTATGAATCCTGCCGCTGCAAAGCGTGGGCTCGTCGGATCTCCGCATCCGTCGCGCCCGGGCCTGCGTAATGTTTGGCGTAATCAGCGCCAAAATACACCATCAGTCGGCGTTTCTGGTAGTCGGGGAGCTGGATGGGTTTCCAGTCGTTGGGTACGAAAAAAACGTACGCCAAGGCGAGTCCTACAATAAGGACAAATCCCCCGATGAGTTTTCGGACAAAACTCGCCGGTGCGCCGGCCACATACATCATGGCCAGCCCCGTCGGGAGTATCATTAACGAAGAACCTAGGTCTGGTTCCAGCAAAATCAGCACAAAAGGCAGAACGGCCAGCCCGATTCCCCTCAAAAGAACACGATAATCGTTTAATTCACCCCGCGGACGGCTCAAAAACGCCGCCATAGCCAAAATAAACGCAACTTTGGCCATTTCTGAGGGTTGAAACTGGGTGACGCCCAAATCGAACCAACGCCGTGCTCCATACCGAATGGAGCCGATTCCGGGGATCAGCACCAGCGTCAGCATTAGGATATTTAGCCAGTAAAACACATACGCCCAGCGGCCGAGCGTATTGTAATCCTTCAGACACAAGATAAAGGCGATTCCGAGTCCGGCGGCGTAAAAGATGGCCTGCTTTACAAAAGGCTGTCGCAGGGTTGAAGCCGTGGCAAACAACTCATTGTTGTAGGTGGCACTATAAACAAATAGTAACCCAAACGTCATCAATCCCGCCAAGGCCACCAGCAGCACTCGGTCGAGCCGATGCCAGGGAATGAGTTGGGCGATAAAGTTCATTTACTTGCGGGCAATATCGGTGCGTTCATCGCGGGCCTTGAGAGCCTCAAAAATTTCTTTGGCAATGGGCGCGCAGGTTTTGCCGCCGGAGGCGCCGTTTTCGGCCATTACTACCACCGCGTAACGGGGCTTATCGTACGGCGCGTAAGAGGCAAACCAAGTGATCTTGCCGCCTCCCCGTACCTCGGCGGTGCCAGTCTTGCCGCACACATCATAGCCTTGAATCGCCGCGGACCGTCCCGTCCCTTCCTCTTCGGCTACATCCGCGTACATGGCTTCCTGCACAATTGCGAGACTTTCCTGTTTCACAAACAATCTGCTCCGGACCCTTGCGCGGGGAAATTGCCTGACGGCCTGGCGTTCATTGGGATCCGGAGATTCGATGCGATCCACCAAACGCGGATAATAACATGTGCCGCCATTGGCCACGGTGGAAACCATGAGCGCCATTTGCAAAGGGGTCACTGTAATCTCACCTTGGCCTATGCAGATGTTTGCCGTATCGCCATCATGCCAACCTTTGCGGATGCGTTCAGGCGAGGGAAGCTGGCCGGCGACCTCCTGTTCAGGCAGCAAGCCCGTGCGTTCGCCAAGATGGAATTGGCGCGCCATCCGAATGATGTGCTCGATCCCGTGGTTTTCCGCCACCGCCTGGTGGATGAAGTAATAATTACTGGATTTCTTAAATGCGCGCTTAAAGTCATAGAGTCCCGGGCTGGCGGTATCCTTGATGCGCCGTCGGCCAATCCGGTAGCTGCCTCGGCATTGGACATGCTCGGCCGGGTCCAGACCATTTTCCAATGCGGCCAAACCGGAGATAATCTTGAAAATGGAGCCGGGCGGATAGCGTTCCTGTGTGGCTCGGAACAACAGGGGTGAAGGCCTGTTCGTAAGGTATTGGTTCCAAAGCACATGACTTATGCCCGGTGTAAATTCGTTGGGGTCGAATACGGGGGCGGAAACCATGGCCACCACATCTCCGGAATGCACCTCGGTCACCACGGCAGCACCGGCTTTAATGCCGATTTCGCCAAGACCATTTTCCAGGGCTTCCATGGCGGCCTTTTGGATTTCAAAATCGAGTGTGAGCACTACGTTGCTTCCGGGTTGAGAAGGAACTGGGGTGCTTTCGGCCTGACGGTAGCCGCGGTTGTTTACCTCCACAGCGCGTGTGCCGGGTTGGCCACGGAGAAAGGCGTCAAAAGTTTTTTCGAGGCCGAGTTTGCCGGCATAATCGGGCAAGCGATAGTTGTAGTTTAAATGATCCTGTTCACTTCGGTTGTCGCGACGCAGATGACCAACGAGGTGAGCGACATTCACCGAGGGGTAATGGCGTTGAGGGGTGACTTCTAATTCGAGGCCGGGCACTTTCCAGTTGTTCTCCATGAATCGGGCGACATTGGTGGGGGATAATTCGGAGACCACCGGCAAGGGCAGGGCGCGTTGATTCACAAAATGGTTTTGCATGTCCGTCGGGGAAATATCCATGGCTTGGCTGAGGCCGAGTTGTTGAGTGAACCGCCGAACCACGCGATGGCGGACTTCGATTTCCAGTCGGGCACTTTCCTCAGTGGACAAATCGTGTTCCGGTTGGCTGCTCCGCCATTCCTCGCGGAAATGATGACGAAGCTCTTCGAGGTAGGCGTTCACTACAAACGTCGGCTGGTCGAACGCCAATGGTCGGCCGTGAATATCCAGAATGCTGCCACGCACAGCCGGCACTCGCACGGTGCGCATGGATTGGGTTTCCTGGTCTTCCATGTACACCAACGCGGTTGCTACCTGCACATACCAGAGACCTCCAAGGAGCAGGGCTGTGCCCAAGAGCAGACAAGCGCCCACGTGGTACACGCGGGAGTCTCGATCGCGTTGGGCTCCCGGGCTATCCATGGAATCTAGTGCCTCGCACAATGCGGGTTGTGGTGTCGTAGGGTGCGGCCAGGGGTTGTTCCTCCACGGATTGATCTAGCCATTCGAGCAGTGGGAAAAAGAGCACGGCAAAAATTCCGCTGCCCAAAATCCCGACAGACCATTGCCAGAGTGTAAACCAGCCGACGAGTGGTTCATGGCCTGAGAGCACCAGTAAACCCAACGTGAGAGCCGGAACCACTCCCCCGGCGATGGCACCGAGAGCGAAGCGTGGGCCAATATGGTATTGGGAAAGACTGTGGGCATTGAGATGCACAACCAATCCGAGGGCGTAAAGCGGAACTAGCGATGCCCCCACTGGCCCTGAAGATAAGGCGCTTTGCAGGAGTGAGCCGCCGATGGCCAATGCGGTGACCGCGGAGATGGGGGCGCGTAGGGCCACGACCAACATGAGCGCCGGCAAAGGATCCAATTGGGCGCCTGTAAGTTGTCGGGGAAGATGCCAGGCGGAAGCCGCGTAAATCGAGGTCAGGGCGGTCAACAAAATGGTGAGAGTAAAGAACCCTTTCATGGCATAAGAACCCACACTTCGTTAAGTTTGGAGGAGTTCACGGCGAGTTTTACGCTGGCCTGCGTAGTTAGTGCACCGGGAGCGGCAGTCACGGCGGTTAGCTTGCCGACAGGGATGCCGCGGGGAAATATTTCACCCAAGCCGCTGGTGTAAAGCTGGTCGCCGGCGCGGGCTTCGGAGTTGGCGGGGAGATAGAGCAGCTTGACCAGAGTGGGGTCAAACACGGTTCCGCCGCTGGCGCTGATGATGCCGCTTTCGCCGGTGGCTTCGATGGTTACGGAAATACGGCAGGCCGGATCGCCAAGTAGCGCTACGCGAGAGCGATGGTCATGTACTTCTTGAACGCGCCCTACAAGACCTTGGCTGGACATAACTGGCATATCGACACGGACGCCGGCCTTGGTGCCGAGATCAATCAGTACAGAGCGCCACCAGTTGGCGGGATCACGTCCAACGATGCGGGTGAGGCGTGGGTTCCACTCGGGCTTGGGTCGGAGTTCGAGTTGCTCGCGTAGGGAACGGTTTTCGCGTTCCAAGGATTGGGTTTGGCCGAGGCGCAGTTCGAGGATTTGGTTTTGACGTTTCAGTTCGTGAATTTCTTGCAGGAGCACCTTACGGGGGGCGGTTTGATCCACAAGAATTTCGCCGGTGGCTTCGACGGTTTTTTGCGCGGAAAAAAGTGGGATGTGAAAGCTGGCAAGCACACGCTTGAGGCGCGCAGAGCTATCCGGCGATAGGTTAAAAAACACTATTGCCAGCAGCAGCACGAGGCCGGTTGCGATGATGTATGGCCGGTTGTTCATTTCCCCGAAGGGCGGGGCAAACGAATGGCGAGGAAATCAATCAGGCGTTGGCTGAGGCGTTACGCCAGTAGTCGATGTTTTGCAACACCTTGCCGGTGCCGTTGGCCACGGAGATCAGAGGATCTTCCGCGATGGTCACGGGCAACTGGGTTTCCTTGGCCACCAATCGGTCGATGCCGCGCAGGAGTCCACCGCCGCCGGCCATCACAATGCCGCGATCCACGAGATCTCCGGAAAGTTCCGGTGGACATTGCTCGAGGATTTGGCGGATGGATTCGAGGATGGCGGTGAGCGGTTCCCGAAGGGCGTCCCGGATTTCCTCGGACCGTGCTGTGAGGGTGCGTGGCAGGCCTTGGCTTAGGTCACGGCCTTTTACTTCCATGGTGAGTTCGTCTTCCAAAGGGAAGGCGGAGCCGATTTTCAGTTTGATTTCCTCGGCGGTTCGTTCGCCGATCAAAAGGTTATGCGCGCGTTTCATGTGGTTGATGATTGCGCTGTCAAATTGGTCGCCCCCGACGCGCAGGCTGGTGGCCTGCACGATATTGGCCAGTGAGATCACGGCGATCTCGGCGGTGCCGCCGCCGATATCCACGACCATGTTTCCGGCTGGTTCGGCCACGGGCAGGCCGGCACCAATGGCGGCGGCGAGGGGTTGTTTGATGGGGTAAAATTCACTGGCACCGGCACGCGTTACGGAATCCTCGACGGCACGGCGTTCCACCTCGGTAATGCCTGAGGGCACGGCGACGACCACGCGTGGCTGGACGAGCTTGCGGTGGTGTACTTTCTGGATGAAATAGCGGAGCATGGCCTCGGTGACATCGAAATCGGCAATGACGCCGTCTTTCATGGGGCGGATGGCTTCGATGTTGGGCGGGGTGCGGGCAAGCATGGCCTTGGCTTCGCTGCCGACGGCGAGGACGTTTTTGGTGCCGGACTGGATGGCGACCACGGATGGTTCGCGCATGACAATGCCGCGGTCTTTCAAAAAAACCAACGAATTGGCTGTGCCCAAATCAATTCCAATATCGTTGGAAAAAAGGCCTTTTATTCCCTCAAACATTTAAAAAGAGTGTGACTCGGGCGTGACAATGCGGCTCCGAATAAGAGCGAACAAGCAAAGGTTATTCAGGAGATTTCCCCGAAACGGGTATAAAAATGGTGCCAGAGGGCGGATTTGAACCACCGACCAAGAGCTTATGAGTCTCCTGCTCTACCACTGAGCTACTCTGGCAGCCGTGAGAGGGGCAATATCTGTCCAAAAAGGGCACTTCTGTCAATTGCTTTTGCGTTTTTGAGTGTTTTTTGCCAGAATATCGCTTGCCAAGGTTGGGCGCTTGCTCTAGTTTCCGCCGCTGCAAAAGAAATGGATAGGAAAGTAAAAGCTGAGACGATTTCGGAATTCGGTACACACGAGAAGGATACCGGTTCTGCTGATGTACAAATTGCGGTCTTGAGCCGCCGGATTAAGCATTTGGAAGGCCACCTCAAGGCCAATAAGAAAGATCATCACTCCCGCCGCGGTCTAATCAATATGGTCAGCCGCCGCAAGCGCCTGTTGCGCTATCTTCAGGGGAAGGATGTTAACCATATGACTGAGCTGAAAAAACAGCTCGGTATTCGCTAGTTCAGTTCCCAACTTTCCCGGGCAAGGCGACGCGACGTCTGCGCCCGTACTCTAAACCTATCGCGATACAATCGCTGTGAGCGGAGCAATTTCATTCAGCCACCTTACGAGGTGTTTGACTGAAGTTTCTCACGCAACCAGCCAAAGACGAAAATGACTAAAGACCAAGTAACCGCCAAAGTTGGCGATAAAGAAATCACCATCGGCTCCGGTAATATTACCAAGCAGGCCGATGGTACTGTAACAGTGCAAATGGGCGAAACGATCGTGATGACCGCGGTCGTCGCCGCCACCAAGAGTCGTGAAGGCCAAGATTGGTTCCCACTGCAGGTGGATTACCGTGAGCGCGCCCACGCCGCCGGCCAGATCCCCGGAAACTATTTCCGCCGTGAAGGCCGTCCGAGCGACAAGGAGATTCTCACCTGCCGCCTCACCGACCGCCCGATCCGGCCGCTCTTCAAGAAGGGCTGGTTCAACGAATGTCAGGTGTACGGCCTGCTGCTCAGTGCTGATGGCGAAAATGAGCCGGACGTGCTCAGCATCCTCGGCGCTTCCGCCGCGCTGATGGTCAGCGACATTCCGTGGGCCGGCCCGTTGGGCGCGGTGCGCGTGGCTCGTGTGGACGGCCAGTTTGTCGCTAACCCCACGCACGATGAAATGGCCGAGAGCGATCTTGACCTGCTTTATGTCGGTAACGAAACCGACGTGGTGATGTACGAAGGTGCCGCCGATCAAATCACGGAGGAAGACTTCATTGCTGCTCTGAAGTTCGGTCAGGAATGCTGCCAACCGCAGATTGCTGCGCAAAAAGAACTCGCCGCCAAATGCGGTAAAGAGAAGCGCGACATCGAGGATCAACTCTTCGTGGTGCCGGACGAAATCTTTGCTAAAGCCGACGAGCTCGGTGGCGGTGACCGTATCAAGGAAGCCTTGTTGACCGTGGCCAAGCTCGAGCGCGAACGTAAGGTGGGAGCGATCAAGGACGAAGTGGCCGGCAAGCTCCGCGAGGAATTCGGTGAAGAAACCGTGACCGACTCGGTGGTGGATCAGGCCTTCTATCACATCCAAAAGACCGCACTGCGCGGCATGATTTTGAATGAAGGCAAACGTCTGGACGGTCGCGGACTGAGTGATCTCCGCAATATTGAGTGCAAAGTGGGAGTGCTGCCGCGCACGCACGGTTCAGCTCTGTTTACCCGCGGTGAAACGCAGGCGCTCGTGGCCACCACGCTTGGTACCACCGATGACGCCCAGCGTTTCGACAGTTACACCGGCGGGCCGGACAGTAAGCAGTACATCATGCACTACAACTTCCCCAACTACTCCGTGGGTGAAACCGGCCGCATCATGGGCCCAGGCCGCCGCGAAGTGGGACATGGCGCGTTAGCCGAGCGTTCGCTCCTGCCGATGCTGCCGATGGATGATAATTACCCGTACGCCGTGCGTCAGGTTTCCGAGATTCTGGAATCCAACGGCTCCAGCTCCATGGCCAGTGTTTGTGGCGGCAGCCTGTCGTTGATGAACGCCGGTGTGGAAACGAAGGGCGCGTGTGCCGGTATCAGCATCGGTATCTGCACCGACCTTGATGGCGACGGTAAGATCACCGATCACCGGATTCTGACAGACATCATGGGTTGGGAAGACGCCTTCTGTGATATGGACTGCAAAATTGCCGGTTCCAAGGATGGCATCACCGGCTTCCAGCTGGATCTCAAGCTCAAGGGCTTGCCGATGCCGATCATGGAAGAGGCGATTCAAGCCGCGAAAAAGGCGCGTCATGAGATCATCGATATCATGAACGAAACCATCAGCGAGCCGGGCGAGATGAGCCCGTATGCCCCGCGCATTACGCAGCTGAAGGTGGATCCGGACAAGATCGGCCTGATCATCGGCCCGGGCGGTAAGAATATCAAACGCATCGTCGAAGAGTCTGGTTGTGAAATCAACATCGAGGACGACGGCACCGTGAACATCTACTCCCTCAACCCCGAGGGCATGCAGGTGGCCGTGGAGGAAATCGAAGGCATGACCGCTGAGCCCGAAGTGGGCCGCGTGTACGAAGGCACCGTGGTGTCGATCAAGGACTTCGGTTGCTTCGTGGAATTCCTGCCCGGCAAGGATGGTCTCTGCCATATCAGCGAGCTTTCCGACAAGCGCGTCGACAAGGCCACCGATGTGGTCAAGGAAGGCGATCGCATTTCCGTGAAACTCATCGGTGTGGACGAGCGCGGCAAAGTGCGCCTCTCCCGTAAGGCGGCCATGATCGACAGTGGCGAGATTGAAGCTCCCGCTGAAGACGAAGGTGGCAACAGTAAGCCCGAGCGCGAAGTGAGCGATGAAGAACCCGAGGTGGGCAAGCTCTATCAGGGCACCGTGGTGACTGTGAAGGAGTACGGCGCATTCGTCGAATTCCTGCCCGGCCGCGATGGCCTCTGCCACGTCAGCGAATTGGCCAGTGCCCGCGTGAAAAACGTGGAAGACATCGCCAAGGTGGGTGACAAGATCTGGGTTAAATTGCTCGAGATCGACGAGCGCGGCAAGGTGCGTCTCTCGCGCAAAGCCGCCCTTGAGGAGCGTGAAGCTGCCGAGGAGGAGGCGTAAGCCTTCCCTCGCGGCTTGCGTCCGCCCCATCCATTGGGTTAAATCCCGGCGTGCTCAACCAGCAGACACTGGCCGGCCAAGCCAGCTTTAGCGGCATTGGCTTGCACAGCGGCAACAAGGTCAACATGACCTTTTTGCCCGCGCCCCCCAATCACGGCATCCGCTTTCGGCGGGTGGACCTCGATGGTCAACCGGAGATTGAGGCTTCGGTGGAGAATGTTTCCGAGACAAACCGTTCCACCACGCTTTCAAAAGGCAGCGTCAAACTGCACACCGTGGAGCATGTGCTCGCTGCGTTTTCCGGCTTCGGCATCGACAACGCTCTGGTGGAACTCGATGCCAATGAGCCGCCCATCGCCGATGGTAGTTCCGCGCAGTACTGCCAGATGATCGAGGAGGCGGGCATCGTGGCACAGGATGCGCAACGGGATATTTATCAACTTGAGGCCCCGATCGAACTGCAAAGCGGCGAAACGCAAATGACTGCGTTCCCGCATGATCGACTCAAGATCACCTGCACCAGTGCTGGGGATAACGGCCGGTTCACGCAGCTCTTCAGCATCGAAGTGAGCCCGGACACCTGGCGCAATGATATCTCCCGCGCTCGGACGTTTTGTTATTACGAGGAGATTGAGCACCTGTTTAAAAACGGCCTGATCAAGGGCGGCAGCTTGGAGAATGCGGTTGTTATACGTGATGATGCTGTGCTCACCAACGAGCCGCTGCGTTACAGTAACGAATTTGTCCGGCACAAGATTCTCGATATCATCGGGGACCTTTCACTGGCCGGAAAACCCATCGGCGCGCACATCGTCGCCGTGAAGCCCAGCCACGCGGCCAACTGCGAAATGGCCCGGCGGATTCTTTCTCAAATGCGTAAGCCCAAGCAAACGGCCGAAACCTTTGCACCGCCACCGGAAAAAGAACGGCCAGTCACAGTGGCGGTGGAAGAAAAGGCCCGCGAATCCATTGTGCAGGACGGCGCGATTCTGGACGTGAGCCAGATCATGAAGGTGTTGCCGCACCGCTATCCCTTCCTGATGGTAGATCGCGTGACCACCATTGACGGCAATCATATTGTCGCCCAGAAAAACGTCAGCATCAACGAGCCGTTTTTCGAGGGGCATTTCCCGAACCACCCGATCATGCCTGGAGTGCTTCAGCTCGAAGCCATCGCGCAGGTGGCCGGTATCTTGATGCTGAAGAAAGCGGAAAACATCGGCAAGCTTGCCTATTTTATGGCCGCCGAAAACGTAAAGTGGCGCAAGCCCGTGTTGCCCGGCGATATTCTGACCATTGATGTGGAACTCACCAAGTCCCGCGGCAAAATCGGCAAGGCTGTCGGTAAATGTTCGGTGGACGGTGAGGAGGTTAGCGAAGCGTCGGTAACCTTCATGTTGATCGACGGCGAGGCGTGATGAGCGAGATTCACTCCACCGCAGTGATCCAGGAGGGCGCGCAAATCGGCAAGGGGTGTCGCATCGGTCCGTACTGTGTGGTCGGCCCAAATGTAACCTTGGGCGCCGACTGCGAGTTGCATTCGCACGTGGTGATTGATGGCTATACCGAGATCGGTTCCGAAAATGCCTTTTACCCATTTGCCTCGATTGGGTTGAGGACGCAGGATTTAAAATGGGATGGAGGCACGACTTGGACGCGGATTGGCTCCAACAACACTTTTCGCGAATACGTTACCGTCCACAGTGCGAGCGGCGACGGGGATGCCACGGTGATTGGGTCGCACAACAACCTGCTGGCCTATACGCACGTGGCGCACGATTGCCAGCTCGGCGACCACATCATCATGTCCAATGTCGGCACATTGGCCGGGCATGTGACGGTGGAGGATCGCGCCATTGTGGGCGGCCTTGCCGCCGTGCATCAGTTCTGCCGAATCGGAACCATGTCGATCATCGGCGGATGCTCCAAAGTCGTTCAGGATGTACCTCCGTACATGATGGTGGATGGTAATCCGGCAGCGACGCGCACGCTTAATAAGGAAGGTCTTAAGCGAAACGGCGTGAGCGAGGACACACAGAAGTCAATGCGGCAGGCTTACCGGATTTTGTTTCGCAGTGAGCAGACGTTTACCAACGCGGTGAAACAGGTGCGCGCAGATGTTGCATCAAGCTATGAATTGGAGCATTTGCTAGCCTTCATCGAGTCCAGCGAGCGCGGGATCGCTAAATAGCGATCATTGACTTCTGCCGTTTCTCAAACCGGCAACAGGTTTCGTAACCGCATTCGCGCGCGAGCGTTACGGCCTGATCCAAATCCGCCCCGACCTCATGCGGCGCGTGGGCGTCTGAGCCGAATGTAATCTGCACACCAAGTTGGCGGGCGAGCTTCAAGATATCCGGATGCGGATAAATCTCCGCGCACTCTTTGCGCAAGCCGGCCGTATTCAGCTCAATGGAGGTTTCGGTGTCGGCACAAGCAGTCAGGAAGGTTCGATATAGCGGCGTGCAATCGGCTTCCGGGACAAAGCCAAATTTTTTGGGCAAATCCGCATGGCCGATTATTTGAAACAAGCCGGTCGCGGCGGCGTCAGTCAGATTTTTGAAATAGGCTGACCACACCTCCATGGTGTCGCGGTCACGCCATTGGTTCAATGTGGCCGGGTCATCAATCGCCCAGTCACCCACGTAATGGACTGAGCCAATGAAATAATCCCAGTCATGCAGGTCGGCCATTTCGCGGATCCACGGTTCTTGTCCGGCCAGGTAATCCACCTCTAATCCAAAGCGAATGGGCAGGGCAGGGTGATCCAATCGAGCCTGTTCCACTTTGGCGGCGTATTCGGTCAGTTCACTGGCTCGCATGCGCCATTCATCGAAATCATCTTCGCGCATGGGAGAATGGTCGCTGAAACCAATCTCCGGCACGCCCGCCTCAATTGCGCGTGCGGCATACTCCGTCGGCTCGCCTTTGGCGTGGCGGCAGAGGGGTGTGTGCATGTGGTAATCGGCCGGTAACGGCATGCGCGTAGCATAGCTAGCGACGGACGCGGCGGGAAGGGATTTGATTGACAGTCCGGTGGACGCCTCCCATTCTCCAACGGCAAATCCAACCGGTATTTGCCCCGCTTGTCGGGGTTTTTTGTTTTATGGCTAATACAATTCTCGTGGGAGCCCAATGGGGCGACGAAGGTAAAGGTAAGATCATTGACGTGCTCACCGAGCAGGCGGATGTGGTGGTGCGCAGCCAAGGCGGCGCCAATGCCGGCCACACCGTTCGCGTGGGGGCCAAGGAATATATTTTGCATCTCATCCCCTCGGGCATTTTGCGCCGTGGCAAGGTGTGCTTGATTGGGAACGGGGTGGTGATTAATCCCACCTCGCTCGTGGGCGAGCTGGATGGGCTCAAGCAAAAGAAGGTAAACGTCAAGGGGCGGCTGTACATCAGCGACAAGGCGCATCTCGTGATGCCGTACCATCGCGAGCTGGAAGCCTGCGCCGAACGGGTCAAGGGCAAAAACAAGATTGGCACGACCCTGCGCGGTATCGGGCCGGCTTACGGCGACAAGATTGCCCGCACCGGATTGCGCATGGCCGATCTTGTTGACACCAAGAATCTCGAAGCCCGCTTGCGAACACGTGTACGCGAGACGAATCGCCTGATCAAGGCCTTTGGCGGCAAGGCGGTTTCCTACAAGGCAGTTTATGAGGAATACAGCAAGGCGGCGCGACGGCTGAAGCCGTTTGTGGCGAATACGACTAAGATGCTGCACGATGCCTTGGCAGCGAAGAAAGAAGTGCTCTTTGAGGGCGCGCAAGGAACCTATCTGGACATCGATCAAGGGACGTATCCGTTTGTGACTTCCTCCAACACGACCTCGGGTGGCGCTTGCACCGGATCTGGCATGCCGCCGAACAAGGTGGATCATGTATTGGGCGTGATTAAGGCGTACACCACGCGCGTGGGCGGTGGTCCATTCCCAACGGAAGATGATGATATCGGCGATATGTTGCATAATATGGGTCGCGAGTTCGGTGCCACTACCGGCCGCCCGCGGCGTTGTGGGTGGTTTGATGCAGTGGCAACGCGTCAGGCCGCGCAGGTGAACGGCATTGATCAATTGGCAATTACCAACATCGACGGCTTGGATAAGTTGCCTGAAATTCGCGTATGCACGGCCTATAAACTGCGCGGTAAGACAATCGATTATGTGCCGACCATTTCCGAGGATATCGAACAGGTGAAGCCGGTATATGAAACATTCCCCGGTTGGCAGACGGATACGACCAAGGCTAAAACTTGGAAGGATTTGCCGCCCAAAGCGCGCCGTTATCTCCAAGCGATTGCAAAGATGATCGACGCCGAGATTCTGATCGCCTCCATTGGGCCGGCACGCAACCAAACCATTTTCGTATGAGCGCACGCGCGGCCAAGCTAAGCGCCGCCGCGCAGGAATTGCTGCCACTGCATGTGGCGGTGATCATGGATGGCAATGGCCGCTGGGCCAAGGAACGCGGGCTGCCGCGCATTGAAGGGCATCGGCGTGGTGCGGAATCGGCCCGCGCAATTATTAAGGCCGCCTCGGAAGCCGGGATTCGCTATCTGACCCTCTACACTTTTTCGGTCGAAAACTGGAATCGCCCCAAAACCGAGGTGGACGCGATCATGAAATACTTGGCGTACTACCTCAGAAAGGAGACGCCTGAACTGGACCGAAACAATGTGCGGCTGGAGGCCATCGGCCAGATTCATCGATTGCCGGAGCCGGTTCAAAAACAGCTGGAAAAATCCCGGCAACAATTATCCAATAACACTGGGCTGACACTGGTGCTCGCTCTGAGCTACAGCGCGCGCGCGGAGATTGTGGACGCATCGCGGGCCATCGCCGAAAAAGTGCAGTCCGGCGATCTGGTGCCGGAAGAGGTCACGGAGACATTGTTCGGCATGCATCTGTACACTAGCCAGATTCCCGATCCGGACCTTCTGATTCGGACCAGCGGCGAAATGCGATTGAGTAATTTTCTGCTGTGGCAGGTGTCATACGCGGAGATGGTGGTGACCGAGACGCTCTGGCCCGAGTTTCGCAAGGCTGCGTTCTACAATGCCTTGGAGGAATTCGCTAAACGCCACCGGCGTTTCGGGAAACTGTAGACAACTTTCACCGCTTGGGCTCGACCTGCACAAAGTCGGCCCGTAACGTCACAACTTCATGGCCGATTCGGAGGAAGCCAAGCCGAGCAAAGGCAAAGTGTTTGTGCAACGATTGGGAAGCGCCACTTTTCTATACGGCGTGCTGATGGTTGCTCTTTTCAGTTCGAACCAACGACTATCCCTCATCGCCTTTGGCGGCATCATCACCTTGTTTGGGGTGCTGGCGTTGATGGAACTCTACGGCATGGCTGAGAAGCGTGACCTCAAGCCGTTTCGTGAATTGGGTATTACCATTGGGGTGGCCTTGATCGGATCGGCGTTTTGGGCTCTGGGCATTCAGAAAGATCCTGACCTGGCCTTGGATATTGAAATCGCAATCCTATTGTGCACGGTGCCGGTATTGGGGTTTGCGCAAATTCGACGGTATACGGATGAAGATAAGAGTAGCCTCGCGCCATTGGCTGTGACCTTGTTTGGCATCATTTATGTGGCGTTGCTGTTGAATGTGTTGCAGAAGATTCGGTATTTTCCTGATTTGCAAGGTCACTGGTGGCTGATGTTTTTTATCGTCGTCAGCAAAATGAGCGATACAGGGGCCTACTGCACAGGGCAATTGATCGGGCGTACCAAAATGATCCCGCGAGTGAGTCCAGGGAAAACTTGGGAAGGGTTTGCTGGAGGCATTGTCTTTTCAATGGTGGCCGCTTGGTTGTTTGTTCATTTTGCTGAAGGTCCATTCAAAAATGTACCCTTGGCGCATGCACTTAGCCTAGGTGTAGTGCTGGGTGTGGGATCAGTCTTCGGAGATTTGGTGGAATCGCTTTTCAAACGTGAAGCTGGAATGAAAGATTCAGGGAGTTTCTTTCCGAGTGTAGGCGGTATTCTGGACATCCTCGACAGCCTGCTGTTCAATGCGCCGCTCATGTACCTGTATCTCAAATACATATTGCCGTCATGAAAAAGGTCGTATTACTGGGCAGCACCGGTTCAATCGGCACCAGTACCTGCAAGGTGGTGGAGGATTTGCCGAATGACCTTGGGTTGATTGGTCTGGCTGCCGGGCGAAATGTAGATTTGCTCCGGGAACAGGTGGCCCAGTTCAATCCGCAAATGGTGTCTGTCACGGATCCAGCGGCGGCCAAGGAATTCGCCAACGAATTTAACGGCACACCAAATGTGCAGTGCGGCGATGAAGGTCTGTTGGCATTGGCGACCTTGCCGGAGGCCGATATTGTGTTGATCGCCATCGTGGGTACTGCCGGACTGCAGCCGGCATTGGCGGCGATACGGGCCGGGAAAGATATTGCCGTCGCCTCAAAAGAAATTCTGGTGATGGCAGGTGAAACCGTCATGGCCGAGGCCCGCAAGCACGGTGTGAAAGTGTTGGCGGTGGACAGTGAGCATTCGGCAATTTTTCAATGTCTCGACGGGAAGCCGGTCGATAGCATTCGCCAGATTTGGTTGACGGCATCGGGGGGGCCGTTCCGCGAGAAGCCGGCCGATGAATTTGCAGATATCACCGTCGAGCAGGCACTCAAGCATCCTTCGTGGGAGATGGGACGCAAGATCACGATCGATTCCTCCACGCTGTTTAACAAAGGGCTCGAAATGATTGAGGCCCGGTGGTTGTTCGATATTGAGATGCCGCGCGTCAAGGTGGTTGTGCATCCACAGAGCGTGATTCATTCCATGGTGGAATTTGTCGACGGCTCGATGCTCGCACAACTCTCCACGCCCGATATGTGTCTGCCGATCCAATACGCGTTGACGTATCCTGCACGGGCGGCCAGTGACCGAGTGCAAACGAGTTTGGCGGAAATTGGCCGGTTGGATTTTGAGGAGCCGGATGTCGGACGCTTCCCGGCCCTGGCCCTCGCCCGACGGGCCGGCGATGAAGGCGGGACATTGCCGGCCGTCCTCAATGCAGCTAATGAAGTGGCGGTGGAGGCATTTTGTGAGCGGCAGCTCAGCTATCTTGGCATTACTGAATCGGTCGCCGCAGTGATGGCGGCTCATGAGGTGGTGGCCCAACCTGCTTTGGAGGAAATCCTTGAGGCAGATTCTTGGGCCCGAAATGCTGCCCAAAACGTTATTTCGGACGCGTGATTGCGCATTGCGAACGGGCCGCTTTTCTGACATATTCCCGCCCACATCTGAGGGATGGCTGATATTTTAAACATACTTTACGTGGTGGCGGTCGTGTTTCTGCTCTTCGGTGCGGCCATATTTGTCCATGAATTCGGGCACTTTTGGGTCGCTCTGAAACGCGGCTTGAAGGTCGAGGAATTCGCCATTGGCTTTGGGCCAATCATCTGGAGCAAAACGCACGAGGGCATTCTGTATTCCATACGCGCCATTCCGGCCGGTGGTTTTGTCAAGCTGCCGCAAATGCTCACTAGTGAGGCGATTGAAGGGAAACCTGAAGGTCAGACTGAGGGAGATGAAGATTCAGAGAATGAAGACAGCGAACCGCCAGAGCCCGTGGAAGAGCTGCCGCCAGTTTCTCCGCTGTCAAAGATTCTAGTGGCCTTTGCAGGTCCGTTGATGAATGTCATTTTTGCGATTCTGATCGCGGTGTTTATTTGGCTTGTTGGAATTCCAAAACCCATCAATGAGCCTGTGGTGGGTTATGTGGGCGAAAAGTCCAAAGAGTACAAAATAGGCGCGCGGCCGGGTGATCGGATTACGAATGTGAATGGTGAGCCGATTGAAACTTGGCAAGATGTCGTTTACGCCGTGCTGGACAGTGAAGGGGAAACGGTGGCGGTTCAGGTACAGAGAGGCGAGGAGCAACGTCAGTTTGATTTGCCGGCCGGCACATGGAGCGGAGGGATCCGGCGGATTCGTCTGGATAATCAAGATCTACTTGAGGTGATGAGTTTTGAGACGCCTAGTCTCTTGGGAGATGTGGGCTTCAAGCCGGGAGATGTGGTGCTGAGTGTTAATGGACAGAAAGCCTACAGTCAGTATCAACTGTTGGATTTATTGATGGCAGATGCTGGGCAGATGAAAACCGTTCGTGTGACTCGAGGTGATCAAGAGGTGGAGCTGCCTTTTGAAACGCCGGATGTCGCCGAGGTTGCCGTTGAACAGGTGGTTACAGAGGACGAAGATGGCTTGTCGACCCCGGCCTCCAAGGCTGATGTGCAAGCGGGGGATGTAATCAAAAGCGCCGCGGGTGTTCGGGTGACTAGCACGCGCCAGTTGGTGGATATCATTCAGGCTCAGGATAATAAAGAATTTCAATTGTACCTGCTGCGTGGTGACAAAGGAATTCAAGTTTCAATCACCCCGAAAGACAATCGCTTGGGGGTGGCGTTGAAACAGGATATTGGGCTGGTCTTCAAGCCTGAGCCCATTCGTTACAGCAAAGAACTAGCTCATCCGTCTCCAGCGGCGCAGATCGGGGATGTGCTTGATAAGATCGCCATCACGTTTAAGGCGCTTGGGCGCGGCAAGGAATCGGGCGTTGGGGCGAAAGATTTGAGCGGGCCCGTCGGGATTTTTGGAATGCTTGCCATTCAGGTGAATCATGACCTGCGGTTGGCTCTGAGCTTTCTGGTGCTATTGAACATCAACTTGGCTATTCTAAACCTGTTGCCGGTGCCGGTCCTTGATGGCGGGCATATCCTGCTCTCCATCATTGAGTGGATTCGCAAAGAGCCGGTCAGTGTGAAAATTCAGGAATGGGCCACCACGGCGTTTGCAGCGCTGCTGCTGTGTTTCTTCGTGTATGTGACGTTTGCGGACGTGAAACGCGTACCGTTGTTGCATGATATCTTCAATCGCGACACTGAAAAGGTGGAGCAACCGGTCGGTTCCGGCGAG
>CAJWVY010000016.1 GCA_913048135.1 uncultured Verrucomicrobiales bacterium | reverse complement strand
GCAAATAAGGCCGAATAAATCCATAAACCAGATAAAGCACAAAAAGCAGCGGGGCCCCCACAGGTAGTGCGTATTTCCGGCCGACAGTAAAGAGGAGGCCAATCACGATTGCGCCTAGCACCATCACGATAAACGACCTCGAACCACGTAGGTTCACTTTTTTGAAGGTTGGATACTTCACCTTGCTCACCATCATTGCGGAGAGGAAAAGTAACAGGACGGGCAATGCAAATTTCCAGTTACCCTTCACAAACTCTCGTTCCTCAAACCAGATCAAAAAATAAGTGATCGTGGCCACTAATGCCGCAGCAGCAGGAATCGGAAAGCCGATGAATTCATTAGCATGCTCTGATTTTTCGTCATCTGACTGCTCCTCTGCCATGGCCGCCAGACAGTTGAAGCGTGCTAACCGCAAGGCTCCACAGATAACGTATACCGAGGCAATGAACCAGCCGACCTCCGGCATGTCTTCCCGAAACACATCACTCAACACTACCCGATGCACCAGAAACGCCGGCACCAACCCGAAGCTAACAATATCCGCCAGCGAATCAAACTCCCGGCCGAATGGACTCTCGTACCCCCCCATTCGCGCCACGCGCCCGTCAAAAGCATCAAATACACAGGCTAGCAAAATCAATTCCAGCGCCCAGTAGATCATCCCCTTGGCCGCCTCAAACTGGTCATCCATGTTGCTGTATCCGGCCTCTAAATGATACAGCGAAGGCGCGCTAACTATGATGGTCAGCGCCAGAAAACCGCAAAAAAGATTACAGGCCGTGAAGAGGTTGGGCAGAAAATAGATCTTCAACTCTCCCGCACCGTTTTGGCCCTGTGGTTTGCCCATCGGGCGGAGACGTTACGCCAAAAGGCCCTTTTACTAAAGCCGATAGTTGACCGGGACAGTGTGAATTTCTTTTAGTTTAGCCGCCAAATTCCTCATGGCTAGATTCAGTCCCAAAGCATTGTGCCGCCGGCTATGAGCAAAAACATCGTCTATTTTGATCTGGAAACCCAACGCTCGGCCAATGATGTCGGTGGCTGGAACCATATCGATCGCATGGGCATGAGCGTCGGTGTGACCTACAGCACCACCCGCGGCGGCTACATTGTGTACGGCGAGCCGCAGGTGAATGATCTCATTCAGGAACTCCAGCGCGCCGATCTCGTGGTGGGCTTCAACCACATCCGGTTCGACTACAAGGTGCTGGAAGGCTACTCCGTTTTTGATTTCAGCCAGGTGCCCTCAATGGACATGTTGGTCGATCTCAATGAACGGCTCGGCCATCGGCTCAAGCTTGATTCCATTGCCCAAGCCACCTTCGGCTGTGAAAAGACTGCCGAGGGCCTTCAGGCCATTGAATGGTTTAAGCAAGGCAAACTCGCCGAGATCGCTGAGTACTGCCTTTACGATGTGAAAATAACCAAGATGGTGCACGAGTACGGCGCCGCCTACGATCACGTATATTACACCAATCGGTTTGGAGACAAACTGAAGGCTGAGGTCGACTGGTAGTTCAAAGTGCCGCGGCAATACCCTCGGCCAACTTTTGGCGATATTCCGCCGTGTTGATTTTTCGTGCCTCGGTGGGATTGGAAAGATAACCGCCCTCCACCAAAATCGCCGGCCGTTTTTGGCCTTTGATCACCGTCATGAACCGCACTCGCCGCACACCGCGATCCTCCATCCGGCAATTCACCAGCATTTGATTATGCACCCGAGCCGCCAGTTGGAAGCTTGCCTCATCCCAAGGGTTATTCGGCAAAGTGGTTCTAAAAGGATCCGGATTGCCCCGTGTCAGATGCGAAGGCATTCCCACCGGCGCGATGCAATAGGTTTCCAATCCCTTAACCTGCATCGCCGCGGCATTAAAATGCAGGCTGATAAAGATGGACGCATCCACCGAGTCCGCAAATTTCACCCGATCAGTCAACGACATGGATCGATCCGCCTCACGCGTCAGATACACCCTCCAGCCTTTGCGCTCCAGCAGGGGCTTCAGGCGTCGCGCCCAATCCAGCGTATAGCGCTTTTCGTATTCCCGGTTATACGTACTGCGCGTGCCTAAGTTATCGCGTCCATGCCCGGCGTCGATCACCGCCACCCGACCCAGATTCGGCATGCCGGCGGCCAAGGGTGCCAAATGTTTTTTGATATCCAAATGATGCACATACAAATTACCACCAATCATCTCCGGCCCAAACCCCATCCAGATCTGCATTCCCTGGCAAGTGATCAACCGTTTGCGCGGCCGCAAATCAAACCGCATGCCCGATACCACCAAGCGGTAGAAATCATTCCCGCCCTTCTGCAACTGGCCAAACCAACCATTGTGCGCCTTGCCCCACAACTCTAGCGACACCCATTCAATGCCGCCGATTTTTATGCTGTAGGATTTCGCCCCTCCCTTGTCGGCCATTAGCCGTTCGCCCGGCAACACCACCGGCTGGGCAACCGGCGGCCGGCGCCGGGGCGCTTCCTTGGGCGTTTCAAAACTCGGCGACGCAGGCGGAATGTACCTCGGTGAGGTCGCCCGCGCCACCCGGGTGACCCGCTTCGGCTGGGTTGCCGAAGAAGCGGATCGGTGGTTCGTTGGGTCGGGTTGTGAGAGAGTCGGCCGCACTGCCCGCACCGGAGTCGGTTGCGAGTCGGCCACATAAACCTGCGGAACATGCGTAGACGAAGTCGAATCACACGACATCATCCCCATACCCACCATCAAAACGGCAGAAGCCCAAATTCGGTTTTTCAAGTGCACCTCCTTGTTGCGTCAGAAAAAACGCAAAATGCAGGGCGCAACCTAGTGGAATCCCCAATCCATGTCGAGGTTATTCACAAAAGTGAATAACTGCTTGCCCGTTTGAGTCCTGAAAATCCATGCTCATTGGTCATGCGGATTCTCGTGGCCATCACCGGCGCCAGCGGCGCCATTTACACTCAACGCCTGCTCGACCGGCTTAACCCCAAGGAGCATGAGATCCACGTCATCACCAGCAGCTACGGGCAGGTCGTCATGCGCGATGAATTACCCGATGGACTGCAACTCCCCGAGGGCGTGCCATTGCATGCGGCCAAGAGCATGAATGTCCCGTTCGCCAGCGGCTCCAATGCCTTTGATGCGATGGTCATCCTCCCCTGCACCATGGGCACCCTCGGTCGCATTGCCCACGGCTACAGCGAAGACGCCCTGCTCCGCGCCGCCGATGTGATGCTCAAGGAAAACAAGAAACTCATCCTCTGCCCTCGCGAAACCCCGCTCAGCCTCGTACACGTGAAGAACATGGAACTCCTCCTCCAAGCCGGCGCCCTGTTGCTTCCGCCAAACCCATATTTTTATGCCGGCGCCAAAACCATCGAGGAACTCGCCGACACCGTCGTCGCCCGCGTGCTCGATCATCTCGGCGTAGAAAACACCGTCTCCCCCCGCTGGCCCGAGGAGCAGGACTGAGGGCGCTGGAGCCCGTTTCTCCTTTCACGCCCTCCTCGCTTGTCATTTTGCCCTTAATCAAGCAGCTTTCGCCTGTGGCGCGAAAGGAGAAACGGGCTTCTGCAATTTCACCGGAGCAAACCCGCCCCCCTTCCCTGTTGGAGAAGTGGGCGGATTTCGTGAAGCTGTCGCATACCGTTTTCGCCCTGCCGTTCGCCCTAGCCGCCACGGTGCTCGCCGCCCGCGCCGCGCATGCCCAATTGCCCGCGCTCGAACAGCCGGCCCGCATCGCCCTCGAACGCGGCTGGCCTGGCTGGAAATTATTCGGGCTCATCCTGCTGGCAATGGTCACCGCCCGCACCTGCGCCATGGCCTTTAACCGCATTGTTGACCGGAAGTTTGATGCGCTGAACCCACGCACGGCCGACCGGCATTTGCCCGCCGGCACCATCTCCCTCTCCAGCGCGTGGACGCTGTGCCTCCTGAGCGGGGCCATGTTCGTCGGCACCACCTACGCCATCGACATGGTCCGCGAAGCCAATCAGGGCCGCCTGATCTGCCTGATGCTGTCCCCGGTGACCCTGCTGTTTATCCTCGGCTATTCGCTAACCAAACGGTTTACCGATTTCACCCACGTGGTGCTGGGCATTGCATTAGCCATATCGCCAGTGGGCGCTTGGCTGGCGGTCAATGGCTCGCTGGATTTCTCCGGACCGTTCCGATACAGCGCGCTCATCCCCGGGCTGCTAGCGTTGATCGTTGTACTCTGGCTAATCGGGTTCGACATCATTTATGCGATTCAGGATTTCGAGTTCGACCGCGCGCACAAGCTGCACTCCATCGTCGTGCGCTGGGGCCCGACCAATTCGCTGAACGCCGCCTTCCTCGTGCACATCATTATGCTCATCCTGCTCGTGATCTTTGGTCTGTTAGCTGCCTTTAAAATGGCGTACTGGATCGGCATGGTGATCATCACCGCCTGCCTAGGATTGGAGCATTGGATCGCCCGCAAGCGCAGCCTGGACTGGGTGCAAAAGGCGTTCTTTAACCTAAACGCCATCATCAGCCTCGTGTTCATGGCCATGGTGGTGGTCGAGGTCTGCATCGTTCCCCGCTTTATTGCCTGGAGGTTGTGGTAATGGATTTCATCCTTCAACAAAGCGAACTGGCCGATCTTGCGGAGAAGGTCGAAGCGGGCACGCGACTGGAGATCGAGGATGCCCTGCGCCTGTATCGTACGCCGAATCTGAACGCGCTCGGCCGGTTGGCCGCGCTGACGACCGAACGCAAGGTTGGGCAGCGTGCCAGCTACATTGTCAACCGGTACATTAATTACTCCAACTACTGCATTCTCTCCTGCCAGTTTTGCAGCTTCGCCCGCAAGAAACGCGATGGCGACGGATTTGAGCTGTCGATTGAGGAGATGGAAACCAAGGCGCGCGAGGCGTTGGCGCTGGGCATCACCGAGCTGCACATCGTCGGCGGCCTGCATCCCTCGCTGCCGTTCAGTTATTACACGGACATGCTTCGCGCGTTGAAGGCGGTGGATTCGAATCTGCAGTTGAAATGTTTCACCGCCGTGGAGATTTATCATCTCGCACGTAAAAGCAAACTGCCGTTACCCGAGGTGCTCGCGGCCTTGAAGGAAGCCGGGCTGGATTCGCTCACTGGCGGGGGCGCGGAAATTTTCAGGCAAGACGTGCGTGACGCCATCGCGAAGGGCAAGGAAACCGCTGCCCAATATCTCGAGGCCCATCGCACATGGCATCAACTTGGCGGCCGCAGCACCTGCACGATGCTCTTCGGCCACGTGGAGACACTGGAGGATCGGCTCGATCATCTGACGCAATTGCGCGCGTTACAGGATGAAACCGGCGGCTTCACCGGCTTCATTCCGTTGCCTTATCAACCCGAGAACAACGCCATTCCAGTTAGTCATCCGCCCACCGGCAACGACGCCCTGCGCACCATCGCCGTCAGCAGACTGTTCCTCGATAACTTCGATCACCTCACCGCCTACTGGGTAGGCCTAGGCATGAAGCTGGCGCAGGTGGCGCTCAGCTATGGGGCTGACGATCTGCATGGCACGATTGTGGAGGAGCACATTTTCAAAATGGCCGGCGCAGGCGGTGGCGACGGACAGGCCGAAGCCGCGCTGGTGAAGGCCATCCGCGAGGCTGGCAAAACGCCCGTGCAACGCAACACCTTTTACGAACCTGTCCGTGAATGGACAGCCGAAACCCCCGAGGCCCCCGGTGATTCCGCGCCCCCGGAAATCCTCGACGACAACCTCGCCACCGCATGAACCGCATTGGGTCTGTGCCTTACCTGAATTCCGTGCCGCTCACCTGGGGCATCGAGGAAGAAACGGATTTCGTTGTGCCCTCCGCATTGGCCGAGCAACTACGTACCGGCCGTCTTGACGCCGCCTTGGTTAGCATCACCGAGGCGTTGTTCCATGAGGGCTATGACATCCTCGATGGCGTGGCCGTTGCCTCGCACGGCCACGTGAAGAGCGTGTTCCTCGCGCACCAGCAACCGTTGGAGGAAATCGAGATCATCCACTGCGATACCGCTAGTCTCACCAGTGTCAATCTCCTACGTGTGCTGCTAGCCGAACGCGGCCTGCGCCCGGCCTTCATGCCGTTGCCTGATTACGCGCAGGCTACCGCACTCGAGAATGTGCTGTTGATCGGAAATCCAGGCATCGATTTCCTGCACGCACCGCATCCGCACACCATCTGGGACCTCGGCGCAGCCTGGCAGGAATTGACCGACCTGCCCTTCGTGTACGCAGCCTGGGCCCTGCGACGCGGCCATCATGACGCTGCCCTCCGTGAATACCTACGTGCAACTAAGACCTCCGGTCTGGAACAACTCTCGAAGATCATTGCCACCCACCCTGACTACGATACCGCCTTCCGCCAAGCCTATCTCGGAGGCCATATCCAATACAATCTCGGCAAAACCGAGAAAGCCGGCTTGGCCAAGTTTGTGGAGCTTTTGAAAACGCACGGCGACCAAGACGTGTATAAACCGACATTTGTTTAGAGTGTACACCATGGTGAATCATTGCCCCACTTCACAGTCCAACTTACACTCATCTCATGAATGAGTTACTGCAAAAGACTTGGAACGGCGACCGCATTTCGCCGGCGGAAGCGTTGCAGCTTTATGCGTTACCTCTGGAAACCCTAGGCGCGCTAGCCCATCGCCGGCGCGAATTAGCCAAGGCCAAGGCCTTCGAGGGACGCGGCAATGAGATCATCACCTTCAGCATTGATCGCAATATCAACTACACCAACGTCTGTAACGTTTATTGCAAATTCTGCGCATTCTGGCGGCGGGAACAGGCCGCGGACGCATACGTCATCACGCACGCCGAGATCGATCAAAAAATTGAGGAAACCCTCGCGCTAGGCGGCACGCAGATTCTCATGCAAGGCGGGCATCATCCCTCGCTCAGCAAACAATGGTACCTCGACCTGCTCGCACACATCCGCGAAAAATTTCCGACCATCAACGTGCACGGTTTCAGCCCGAGCGAGTTTGTGCATTTCCGCGATGTCTTTGATGAACCGCTCGAAGACTTGGTGCGCGACTTTGCCATGGCCGGACTCGGTTCCATACCCGGCGGCGGCGGCGAAATTCTCGTCGACCGCGTACGCCAAAAGATTTCGCCGCTCAAGGCCATGAGCGATGACTGGCTGGAAGTTATGGCTATTGCCCATCGCCACAACCTAGCCACCACCGCCACCATGATGTTCGGACATGTGGAGACCGTGGAAGAACGCATCGAACACCTCGACCGCGTGCGTGTACAGCAAGATGCCACCGGCGGCTTCACGGCCTTCATTGCCTGGACCTTTCAGGCTGAGAACACCAAGCTCAAAGCCCCGACCGTCGGCTCGCACGAATACCTCCGCATGCAGGCTCTCTCACGGATTTATCTGGATAACATCGAGAACATCCAAAGCTCGTGGGTGACACAGGGCCGCGAAATCGGTCAGATCGCCCTGCGCCACGGCGCCAATGATCTGGGCAGCATCATGATTGAGGAAAACGTGGTGTCCAAGGCTGGCACCGTATACTGCATGGACGTCGCGGACATGCAACGCCTGATCACCGATCTCGGCTACGAACCCCGCCAGCGCGACAACTGGTACAACCTCGTCGACGCCCCCGCCGCAGCAGCTTAGTTAGTTCAGCGAAGGATCCACAGGCTTGGCGGTGGTATCCTCGTCCTCATCCGAATCCATGGAATCGGATACCGGCACAATCCGAGTTTCATCCTCATCCGGCCCGGCATCCAGCTCCGTTTCCTCATCCGGCAAAGGTGCCGGCTCGAGACTGAACACGCCTCCCAGCACCGCTTCCTTGGCCTTCCACATCATGGTCATGGTGGTGGCAATAATCAGCGTCGCCAGCCACAACACCGAACCCTGCAAGGCCCCCTCCAACCCCGCGGCGCTGCCAAAGAATTCCGCCAACCCCGGTGCTTTTTGGTAAAATAATCCAAACAGTTCTTGGCTCAACCGCACGCACCACATGGCCGCAAGCAACGGGAAAAATAGAATGAAGTTTAAAGTCACGAAAAGTTTGATATCCGCCCGCAAAATGGGATCGGGCAACATCGCTCCCAGTCGCGTGAGCACATGATTCAGGTTCAGCAGAAACATAATGCCGGCCGCGCAAAAGATGATTGTTGAATAAATGATGTGTTTCTGCCCGGCCGTGAAGGCGGTGACCGGTAGTTCCGGCAAAGTCTGGATCCAATGCAGAAACGGCGCCAACCCCACCATCACCAGCGCCAGGATCTCGGTGATTTTCACAGCACTTTGCCAGACACCTTCCTGAGGCTGAAAATGTTTGAGCCGCGAAGCGCCCAGCCACATCAGGCTCATGGAAAGAAGCAATGGCATGATGCCCCAGGATTCCCAGGCCGGCGCCAGCATTTCCTGCACGCACACCAACAGGGCAAACGGCAGCGACCAGAACAGCAGTTCCAACCCACGCACCAGTTGGCGCAGAGAAGGCATCAGGTCGGGGTGCAAGGGAGGCGGCTCGGCCATGCGCCATTAGAACGACAGATAGGTGTAATCGTCCAGCCCGCGTTCGTAATCACGCAACATCTGCATGCCCACCGAGGGCTGCACGCGGTCCGCCTTAATGGCCGCATCGATCTGGCGTTTCATCTGGCGCGTCAATTCCCGGCGATCATACTGCATGGTGGTCAGGCAGTCGCAGATCGAATGCCCCTGCAGTGTTTCCTCGATGTAATAGCCATCGGGTTCATCGGCATCGAGAAACACATGCATCTCGTTCACGCGCCCAAACAGGTTGTGCAGAACGCCTATCACATCCTGATACGCGCCCACCAAAAAAATGCCGAGATAATAGGGCTCAGCCTTGCGGCCGGCCGGCTTTAGCGCATGCAATGGCAGGGTGTCGCGTGTGCCTTCCAGGTCAATAAACTGCCGCACGGCCCCGTCCGAATCGCAGGTGATATCCGCCAGTGTCGCCTCACGGGTGGGCCGTTCGTTCAGTCGTTGCAGCGGCATAATCGGAAATAACTGCCCAATCGCCCAGTGATCCAGCAGGCTTTGGAACACCGAAAAATTACAGACATACTGGTCGCTCATTTGATCTTCCAGCGTCGCAATCTCCTCCGGCACATGCCCTTCGGATTGGCGGAAATGCGTCAGCACGCGGTCACAAATCTCCCAATACAACGTCTCCACCTTGGCCTTCACCTCCAGCTCCAGCACGCCAAGGGCAAACATATTATGCGCGTCCTCCTTGCAGTTGAGGGCATTGTGATACGCCGTCAGCTTGCTGGACCGCCCAAGGTTGCGGCGAATCTTCAACAGCGTCTGCACCAGCGGATGTTCGTCCTCGCCGTACTTGAAGCGCGTCCGCTGCGCCTTGCTGTTTGCGCCAAATACCTGCACCACCAGCACACTGTGATGCGCCGCAATCGCGCGACCGCTTTCGCTCACGATATTCGGATGCGGCACCGCTTCCGCGTGGCACACCTCCCCGATGGTTTGCACCAGATCATCCGTGTACTCCCGCAGAGAATAATTGGCCGAGCTTTCAAACGCCGCACGGCTCCCGTCGTAATCCACCGCCAAACCGCCACCGACATCCAGATACTCCACCGGAAACCCTTCCTTGCGCACCTTGGCATAAAACCGCGCGGCCTCCTGAACCGCCTTGCGCACGGTGAGAATATCCGGCACCTGCGACCCGATGTGGGAATGCAGCAGACGCAAGGAATCCTCCCAGCCCTCCGCCCGCAGGCGCTCCAGTGCGGCCATCAATTGCGCGGTGTTCAGGCCAAACTTCGCATCCTCTCCGCCGCTGTCCGCCCACTTGCCGGTGCTGCGGCTCAGCAACCGCAGGCGAATGCCCAGCTGCGGTTGCACCCCTTCGCGCTTGGCCACCCGAAGGATCTGATCCAGCTCATCGAGTTTCTCGATCACCAAAATCACTTGTTTACCCAGCCGCGTGCCGGTAAGCGCCGTGCGAATAAAATCGGCGTCCTTGTAGCCATTGCAAATCAACAGGGCATTGGGCAGATCCTGCAACGCCAGCGCGGCAAATAACTCCGCCTTGCTGCCCACTTCCAGGCCAAACTCATTATCCGCCCCGGCATCCATCACTTCCTCCACCACCTCGCGCAGTTCGTTCACCTTGATGGGAAACACCCCGCGATACCGGCCCTCGTACCCATTGCGGGCAATCGCCTCATCGAACGCCGTGCACAAACTCTTTACGCGATGGCGAAGAATATCCTGAAACCGAATCAGCAACGGCCCATCCAGATCGCGTTTCTGCGCCGCGGCAATGACGGCAGACAACTCCACCGCCGTGTCATCCCCCGGCAACGGTTTGGCCACCACGCGGCCGGCCGTGTTGATGTCATAATACCCCGCGCCCCAGCGGTCGATGTGGTACATCTCGCGCGCCTGAGCAACACTCCAGTCATTTGCCGGCGGGTTCATGAGAGCGCGTATCATAGAAACCCGCCCGCAAAATTGGCAAGACGGTCATTGCCAAAAGACTGTGTCATGGGTTTCCTATCGGCATGCCGAAGGCATTGCTCCAGGATATCGTGCGGCACTGCGATCGCACCTTGAAGATTGATGAAATCGCCGATTACGACGGCGCCGTGAACGGATTGCAGGTCGAAAACAACGGCCAGGTCAGCCGCATTGCCGCCGCCGTGGATGCCTCCCTTGCCACCGTGCGCAAGGCCATCGAGGCCAAGGCCGACTTGTTGGTCGTCCATCACGGCCTGTTTTGGAGCCCGCAACAACCATGGACCGGCAAGAAGCGCGACCTCATCGGCGAACTCGTGCAGCACAACCTCGCCGTCTACAGTGCCCACTTGCCACTGGATCTGCACCCGCGCCTCGGCAACAACGCCGGCCTGCTCAAGGCCCTGAAGTTTACGAAACCCAAACCCTTCTTCGAAGAACGCGGCCAATTCATCGGTCTGCGCACCTCCACCCGACTGTGCCGCGACATTCTGGGTAGCCGATTAAAAACCGTGCTGGGCGCACCACCCGTCAAGATCAAGGGCGGCCCGAGCGTCTGCCGGAAAATTGGGATCGTCACTGGCGGCGCCGGCGGTAGTCTGGCCAAGGCCGCTGCCGGGGGCGTGGACACTTTCATTACCGGAGAAGGCGCGCACTGGACCGCCGCGCTGGCCGAGGAACTGGGGATCAACGTTTTTTACGGCGGCCACTACGCGACCGAGACGTTTGGCGTGAAGGCGCTTTCGGCTCATCTGGCGAGGAAGTATCGTCTACCGTGGACGTTTCTGGATCATCCGACGGGCCTGTAGAATCCTTGCCCCGATCTTTCCGGCGCGGCCCTAAAATCAGCAAGCCCACCACCAAAGCGCCCAAGCCGAACCCGGCCAGGCTCACGCGAATACTGCCTTCGCTGGGTGCAAACAGGAACTCCACCGTATGCGCACCCGCCGGCAAATGAACACCGCGCATCAGGTAATTGGCCCGCAACAACTCCGCCGGCTGTCCATCGACTGTCACGCGCCAGGCCGGATGATGTTTGTCGTTTAACAACAACACAGTCGAGGTATCCGCCCGGGTTTTCAGCACAATGCGTTTGGGATCATACGATTCATACTGAGCCGGCACCACCGTGGCATTCCCGTCATGGCTTTCCGGCGCCGGAATTGTTTCCGAGATCAACACCTCCCGATGCGGATCCCAGGTCTTCTGCGGCAAGGTCGCCAACACCTCCCCATCCTCCACCCCACTGCGCCATTGGGCGTACAAACCGGCGCGGGGCAACGCTCGTTTGAAATCGATCAACGCCAACGGCCCGTTGGTGGAGGCGGTCGCCTGCACATCCTCCACCGTCCGCACTTCCTGCCCCTGCTTCTTTGGCCCTAAGCCAAAATGCAGGCGTTCATCGAACACACCTTCCTGACCGTAAAAGGAATCCAAATGCACCGCCCCACCACGCCCCAAGCCGAGCAAGTAACGGGAGCTGGTCAATTCACACAACCGCAGGGCATCAGCCGCCAGCGCCTCACGATAAGCACGATTGTCCGCCGCCACGCGTGGTTCCTGAATGATATCCGCCGATTGAATCTGATAATAAGGAAAATGATGCTGCGCCCACAACACCGTGTACACGCTGTTGAACAGCTGGACTTGTTGAAACTGCTGCATCAAATTTTGCATCTGTAGTTGAATCTGCACTTGATCTGTCCGGTTGGTATCCTGCAATTGCTGCTGCAATAGCATCAGTTCATTTTGCGCCAAACGCGCCGCAAACTGACCCGGGAAAATCTTCACCCGCTGCTGATAAGGTGCCCTCGCCAAGACGTTTAATACCGCGTTGGTTTCATATTTCTCCGCGTAGTTTTCATGCACCAAATACCGCGCATGCGCCCGGCCGAAATCCACCGCCAACAACAGGCCACACACAGCCCATGCCCAATGCGCGGCACGTCCGCCCCAAACTCCCGAGATGATCAGCAGTATCACCCCCACGCTGATCACAAGCGTGATTAACCCCGCGCCCATCATCTTCAGGCTGAACTGCGCGATTAACACCGAGTCGCCTCCCATTTGCAGGCCTTCGGTCAAATGCCGTTTTAAGTCCGACTGGACCGCCGCGTAAAACACCCAAACCAGCATCCCCAGCAACACGCACCCGAGCAACCCTTGGCACAGCCGCCGATCCACGCCCTGCAATTCCCCCCACCATTGTTTCAAGTGACTAAAGAAATCGGCTTTGCGTTTTTTCTCCATATACGCCCGCGCCATTCCTTCCAGACCGTAAGCAAACAGCACCACCAACCCCAGACTGGCCGGATGCATAAACTTGATCGGGTTGCGAATGCTGTTGAAGAACGGCAACGGGTACAGCATTTGATAAAACGGCGCATGCCGTCCCCAGGCAAACAACACCGAAAGCACGACCAGCCCGCCCCAGAAAATCACCCACCGACGATCAACGGTTCCCAATCGCCCGGCCGATCCCAAAGCCGCCTGCACCAACGCCCAAAGGCCGACCAGCAGTACGAGCAATCCCGCATAAATGCCGTAACCCGAATGCCGCGGCAATCCGGGCTGGCCCGGCTGCCATCCCGGGGATTGCCCGACAGCACCCCAGTAGCGCGCGCCCTCAGCCGAATCCAGCCTATACCCAAACAAGCCCGGCACAGCCAACCGCGCGGTTTCCGCCTTGGGCAAACTCCATTGAGTGGCGAAATTCCATTGCTGCTGATCAGTAAATTGCTGTTGTTGAGCAGCAGCCGCTTTTCCTTCGGTATTCAGCAAATTACTCAAGGCATGCCCCGCCATCAAGGCCGCCGCCACCGCCAGTACCGCCACCAATCCCGCGCCTTTTGCACCGGCCATGGCCCAGGAATCGCGCTCGGTTTCATTACGATTCAAGACCGCCATCAGGACAAACACGGCCACGTACAAACTGAAGATGCCGCCCACATCAAAGCTCTCCATCACGCCTTGGCCCAGCCCTAAGCCCCCCAGCACCACCCAAGCCACCATTCGCCAACCCGTTTCACGCAGCCCATGGATCACCGCCGCCATAGCTAGAAATGCCCCCGACGCCCCTAACGCGACGCTCGGCAGACCCCAGGTGGCATAGGTAAAAAAATCCCCGTTCAATGCCGCCGCCAAGCCGCCCAGAAGACATACCGGCTGTCGAAATCTCAGTGCCCGAAAAAACACCCACGCACAAAATCCCAACAACACCAGCGAAACCGGCTGGTACCATTTGGCGAATAAAACGGCGCCCTGATCTCCGCCTTGCCAAAGGCACAATTCAAAGAATGCCTTGGTGAAATTCGGCATCGCCGAAGGAGCTTCGCCGCCCACCCAGTTGAGATCCTGCCAAAACGCCCAGCCATTTTTTTCGTCGGCGGCATGCGCCTGAATCTGCCCGAGGGGCGCGTCATTGGCAAAGACGACTTTATTCTGTTCGAAGCTCTCACTGAAAAAACAGGCCATCACCAGCCCGAACAATCCCAATGCCAAAAGGGCATCCTTCCACCACGGCGAAACGGGATTCTGGGGAGTGTCTGAATTCGGCATACCGTCCTCAACGCCGACCTTGCCCAAACGTATCCCGCAGGGCAACGGCCAAGTTTCCCAAGGCCCAGGCCGGGCCGCCGGTGATCTTGCGCGTGGTGCGGGTGACTTCGGCACGGTACTCGGCCGTGGCGTCAGGTTCACCCTGGATCATGACCCGACTGGTGCCCGCCAACAGGCAACGTTGGCGAAAATTCCAAAGCCATGCAGACAAGCCGCCCTTGCCCAACAGCGCCGAAGCCGCGCACATGGCCATCCATTCGTCGGCGATTACCTCCGAGGGTTTGGATTTGTTGTGTGAAGTAGTCGTATGCTCATGCCGCCGGTATTGGCAAAGCGCGGATGGCACCTCGATGATGCTCTCGCAATGCGTCGCCAGTTCCGCATAAAAAACGACGTCAGCGCACTGGATGTAATCGAGACTGAATTCCACGGGCAATGGGGCGCGATTGGTTTTCATCAGCACCGCCGGCAAACAGATCGTGCGCAAGTCCGCCTGCGAGGCAATGAAGCGTTCGCGCGCAATGCGCCGAGGTTGGCCGTTCGGCTCGATAGGAAACGGATTTACCAAATCGCCGCCCTGCACGAGCGCGCCATTTTCATCAATCACCTCGTACGCCGCATAAGCCAGCGCTCGGCCGTCGACCGACTCCAGCGAATTCAGCAGGCGTTCATAAAAATCCGGCGCCACCAAGTCATCGGCCGTGAGCAGATGCAGCACGTCCGCTTCGGAGGCAAACTGAAGGGCAGCATTGAAATTTTTTGTGGAGGAAACATGCGCCTCGTTCAAGCGCCACTCGAAACCTTCCGACTCAAACTCCTTAGCAATGGCCGCCGTGCCGTCGGTGGAGCAGTTGTCCTGAATGATCACGCGGTCCGGCCGGCGCGTTTGGGCGGCCACGGACTCCAGCGTTGCCCGCAGAAACCGTTCCCCGTTGTACACGGGAATCACTGTCACCAACCGGCTCATGCCTTACCCAAGATCCGCCGAAACACCTCCGCCACGCGCGCCACCTGCGCCTGCTCCAGGCACAGCGCCGAAGGCAGGTTGATTCCCCAAGGGCTCAGGCGATAGCTCACCTCATTGCGCTTTCGGGCCACTGCCGATTGCGACTGACCGGCGTATGCCGGCAGACTGCTGAGCGGATGAAACATCGGCCGACTGTCAATGGCCTCCTTATCGAGTGCCGCCATCAGTTTTTCTTTTGGCCAATCCAACATCGGATCCAATACCGCAGTTACCATCCAGTAGGTGTTTTTTGTTTCGGCGGGTTCATGATTGAGCGTGAGGCCATCCACGCCCTCGAGCGCTTCCCGGTACCACGCAAAAATCTCCCGCTTCTTGGCCACCAATTCGTCCGCGCGTTCCACCTGCCCCAAGCCAATCGCCGCGGCCACCGGCGGCATCTTGTATTTGAATGCCACCTCGGTGTTTTGAAAATGCACATCACCCGGCTCGCGACCGTGATCGCGCAGGCGCAGCACGCGCGCGTGCAAGACATCATCATCCGTCACCAACATCCCGCCTTCACCGGTCGAAAAAGTTTTGGACCCATGAAAACTAAACGCCGCCACATCGCCCAACGTCCCCGCCTTGCGCCCACCGCTCTCACTGCCAATCGCCTCGGCGGCATCCTCCACAATCAACAGCCCGTGCTCCTCGGCAATCGCCCGCAGTGCATCATAATCCGGCACGCCGCCATACAGGTCCACCGGTAAAATTGCCTTGGTGTTTTCCGTAAGACACGCGCACACGCTCTCGGCGCTGAGGCACCACGTGCGCTCGTCCACATCGGCAAACACCGGCGTGGCGCCCACATACGCCACCGGTGCGGCGCTGGCGATCCACGTGAGGTCGGGCACAATCACCTCATCGCCCGGCCCAATTCCTGCCGCCGCCAAGGCCAGATGCAGCCCCGAAGTGCACGAAGGCAAACTCACCGCGTGTTTCACGCCGATATACTTGGCAAAAGCTTCCTCGAAGCGGCGCGGATATTCCCCTGCGCGGGCGTACCATCCATGCGCCGCCGCGTCGGTGGCGTAATCAATCTCCCGTTGCGATATGCTCGGCCCGGCGATGGGAATGCGGTCCTCCATCAGTCCGCCATGCATTTTAAATAACCGCCCGGGGCCACGCTGATTTGCAGCTTGGCATCAATGGCCGTGTCCACTTCGAAACGATCGCTGGTAGACATAAATGCCTCCACGGCCGTCGCTGGATTATCCTCTTTATCCCACGGGCGATCTGGAAACGATCCCGCCGGCATTTCCTCGATGAGAGTATCACACACCACGAGGTAGCAATCCTTCGTGACGAGCGGCGCGTACAGCTCTAGCTCACGCAACACATGCGCGTGCGTGTGATTCGAATCCAGCACGACCATAACGCGTTCAGCGCCGTCCGCCACCGCCCGCACTTGATCTACAATGGAGTCGTCGATGGACGAGCCTTGAATCATTTCGATGCGCTCAAACATCGGATGCGCCTCAATCTCGGCGCGGTTGTGATCGCGAATATCAATATCAACACCGAGCACACGGCCGTCATTGCCGAGCAGTTGCAGCATCGACGCGTGAAAGATCAGCGAACCGCCATGCGCGATACCGGTCTCAATAATGAGATCCGGCTTGGTGCCCCAAATGATTTCCTGCAACGCCGCGAGATCCTGCGGAAACTGAATGATCGGGCGACCGAGCCAGGTGAAATTGTAGGTGTACTTGTGCGGCGCAATGGCGTTGACCCAGTCGATCGTAGCCTGCCGCACCGCCGCATCGGTGCGCAGCCCCTCGATGTTTTCCTGCACTTCGGCAATGAAACGGGCCACTTCGCTCATTTCACGAAATCCTTCCAGCAAACCGTCCGCGGAGCAATCACATCCCGTCCGGCTTGTCCGCAGTTTGCCAATAAATCGAGCGCGCTGACAAAAGGCGTGAAGTCCCCGTGCAATTGCGGATAGGCGCGCTTTTCATAATCCATGTACTCCACCGCGATCCCCGCCTCGTCGAACGCCGCATGATCCAGATAATCCGCTGCGCCCTGCCCGGTCACATACCGCGTCGCGCCAAGCTTCCGGCAAATCGCCAGAACTCGCTCGCTACCGCCGCCTTCGATCGCCATCTCTGATGATCGCAACACGGCCTTGGGCAATACCCCAAACGAATCCGCCAACGCCTCCATGCTCGCCGCGCTTAAGCCCGCTAAGGACGCGTGACCCGCAGCAAACACCGACTCCACCAGCGCAAGCATCTCGGCCACGTGCGGCCCCGTCGCGTAGGATTGCTGGAGCGTGGTCCAATGTTTGCGTTGCCAATCATGCGTCGCCGGTTGGGCTTCATTGAGCCTCTGGCCCAGTTTGTTTTCCGCCAATGGCACGGTCAGCCACGGCGTACCGTCGGTCGTCTTAATTTGCACGCGATTGAAAAAACCACCCTTCGAAAACTGCGCGTCATCTAGGTGCACCCACACATCCGCCAGCGCCATTTGCTCGAGCATCCCCACCCACGGGAAATACATCGGCTGTGAAATGAGCACCGTTTTCATCGCAACCTTTTCTCCATGAACAGCACGTCCCGCCAATGCCGGCCATCAAAATGCAGCCGCCGCTTGAGGTCGACCGTCGAAAATTTCAATTTCCGATAAAACGCAATCGCCCGATGGTTCACCCGCAACACACGCAGCGTCAATTTTCGGCAACCGCGCTGTCGCGCCTCCGTCGCCAACAACCGCATCGCCTCCGTCGCCACGCCTTTGCCGCGGACATTCGCCGCCAAACAAATCCCCAAATCCGCCGAACCCGATTGAATTTGTGTCAATTGCACAAACCCGCGCGGGCCATCGGCATCAACCACCCAAAACGCGCCCTGCGGATCATCGGTTCGCCGGCGAATCCATGCCTGCACCTCCGCATCCAAATACACGCACGCTTCAATCATCAACTGCCGCTGGATCGACTCATCATTCCGCAAAGCCGCCAGCAAGGAAAAATCCGATTTCACCGGAGCTCGTAATTGGACTGTCACGGCAAAAACATCTCCAACTCCGGCAGCGGTTCGGCGGCCAATTCCGTTTGCGCCACGCGCGGGTTAAGCCCGACATACAATCGCTGCACTGTTTCCGGCAAGGCTTCCGGCGATACGATTGGCTTGCCGAGCAGGACTTGTTGTTGTCGATGCGGATTTTGATCGAGGAAACACACAACCGCTTCCGGCTGTTCCAAGCTCGCGTGAATGAATGTGCCGTAAAAGCCCGAGCCATAAATGGCCGCCGCCCCTGAACCGGCTTTCTCGAATGCTGAAACGCGATCACCAAACTCGTTCCAGTACGCTGCCATTTCATGAACCGATTGAGAAATGGATTTCGTTTCCGCCTCAACCCCAACGCCCTCGCCCTTTTCAGCCACGACCACCCACGCACTATTATGAGCCTCACCATTGATTTCCCGCACAGTGAAACCGGCATCCACCAACAGGCGTTGTAGCGATTGCACGGAGAAGTGATTCACATGATCGGCCACTACAAGGTCCGCCGTGTTGGCAAAGATGTTCGGCACCAAAAAATAAAACGCACCACCTTCCTTCAACAATCCATGCACGGCGCACACAAACGCCCGCGGATCCGTCACGTGTTCCAGCGCAAAAAAGGAGAGAACCGCGTCCATTTGGCCAGCCCATCTGACCGGCACTTCACTGATCGCCTGATTGGCAGTCGGCACAAAATCATTCCAAAACGGCCGATACTGTTCACCTACATCAAACACAAACGGCACCACATCATCACGCCGACCACACAGCCCTTTCAGCGTACTGGCCTTGCCGCAGCCGTAGTCGAGCACGCGGGCGTTGACGGGCAGATTCACTTTCTCGAGCAGCGTGGTGATTTGGTGTTCGGTGCGGAATATTTTTTCACTTCCACGCACTTCGTAGAGTTGATCTTCCTCCTCGCTGGCGATGAGGATGTGATAATACTCCGCATAAAATTTCTCGAGTGTCGGCAGTGGAGCTGTTTGAGTGTGGCCGCATTCTTCGCAATGCCAAACGCGCGTGCGACCTTCCAGCACTTGGCACAGGGAGGTAATAGAAAACGGCGCGGACGATTCGTACACCGGCTTACCGAGATTCGATTGGCAAATACAGCACGCCTCCATTAATCCACCACCAATTCCGGATGCACAGCCCGCAGGTCTTTGCCGGCGGCGTACGCGCCGGGCCAGCCGAGTTTCCTGCCCGTCGGCTCGACGAAATTAAACCACCGCAATTGCAGCGACCACCGCGAGCGATCGGAAACATTTTTACCGGAACGATGCAGCGTGAGGAAATCGACCAACACCAAATCACCCGGCTCAGTCAGCGGCGCCGTCTTTTTGTAATTCGCCACGCGCGCTTCCTCGTCCACCAACGTGAGCCCATAAGCGCCCGTCTTATCCGGATTCGCTTCATCCATTTCCTGTACCGGCGCAAGGCCATCTCGATGTGATCCGACACAAAATTCCACCGGCCCGAGTTCTGGAGTCATCGCCACGAGCGGACTCCAAAACACTAACCCATCGAGACTGCGAATTTGGGCTGGGTAATCCTGATGCCAGCCGGCGCGGAATTTTTCTTCCTGCGGATTGTCGATACGGATGCCGTAGCCGCCGGCGACGACGGCCGGTTGATCGGTGGCGCGCACCTGCCGCACGACGGCTTCGTGCTTTGTGCTCGCCACTAGGCGGATGAAGGCGGGAATTTGTTTCACTGCATCGTACACGCGCGCGCCTAATGCGCGGTCGTGCGCGATCAATTCCTGAAAGCCACCATCAAAATTCTCCGGCGCAAAAGGCGGTTGCTCGATGGTCAGCCCCTGCTCCTCGATCACCAGCCCAATGATGGCATGGATGCCACGCTGGATGGGCTCGATCTCCGCGGCTTCGTAAAAGCCGCGCACCACCACGAAGCCGTCACGTTGAAACGCTTCCAATTGTTCGGTTGTGAGGAGCACACTCATGATGCGTAATCGGGGAACGATTGATCGCGGTCATTCACAATGGGATCCGTCAACGGCCAATCGATTTGAAATGCAGGATCATTCCAGCGCACGCCGGTCGCCGCCTCGGCCTCGTACGCGGTGCTCATTTGATAAAAGAGCGTGCTGTCATCGGCCAAGGTTTGAAACCCATGCGCGATGCCTTCAGGCATAAAGAGCGCGCGGCCGTTGGTTGCACTGAGTTCCGTCGCGAAGGATTGCTTGTAGGTCGGCGACTCCGGCCGGAGGTCCAGCGCCACATCATGCACAGCGCCGGACACGCATCGCACCATCTTGGCCTCGGCGTGTGGGACAACTTGAAAATGCATGCCCCGCAAAGTGCCGCGGCGGGTGTTGTGCGAGAGATTGCACTGGGCCAAATCCACCGACAGTCCCTGCGCGGCAAAAGCCTCGCGGCACCACGCACGCGCGAACCAGCCGCGGTCGTCCTCGTGGCGATCCAAGTCGATCACATACACGCCGGGCAAATGGGTCTCGGTAAATTGCATCAGATCAGGCGCACTTCGGGGATCGGGATCAGGAACCGACCGCCGGCTTCCCGATAGGCCGCTTGCTGCGCGAGGATTTCATCCGCGAAATTCCACGCCAACAACAAAGTCACATCCGGCGCACGTTTTGCCAATTCGTCGGCGTCCACCACGGGCACATGAGTGCCGGGCGTCAGGCGGCCGTGCTTGTGCGGACTGCGGTCGGCCACGAATTCCAAATCCGGCGCGTTCAGCCCGCAATAATTCATCAATGTACTGCCCTTCGCCGCGGCGCCATAAGCGGCCACGCGTTGGCCGGCGGCCCGCAAAGCAGCCAATTTACCGCGCAAGGCCTCACGGGTGGCGGCGGCCTGAGCGGCAAAGTTTTCATAGAAAGCCGCCGTATTCACTCCGGCTGATGTCTCGGTCGCGCGCAGTTCTGCCACGGAATCTTCCGCCGCGTACGTTGCATGACGCACAAAAACCCGCAGCGATCCCCCATGCAACGGGGTGCGCTCCACTTGGGTGATCCGCAATCCGTGCCGGGCAAACAACGGCTCCAGCGCGGTGATCGTGAAATAAAACACGTGCTCGTGATAGATCGTGTCAAACTCGCCCTGCGCGATCATGTCCACGGCATACGGAAACTCCAGCACAGCGCGTCCCTCTGGCGACAGCAATTCGCGCAGGCCGGCGACGAAGTCGTTTGTGTCCGGCGCATGCGCGAAGACGTTGTTCGCCAGAATCAAGTCAGCCGGTTGTTCAGCGGCCAATTCGCGCGCGAGTGGTTCGGTGAAAAAATCCACGCGCGTGTTGACGCCGCGTCCCCGCGCAACTGCCGCAACATTGTCCGCCGGTTCAATCCCCAGATGCGACACACCGGCCTCGGCAAAGTGCCGAAGGAGATAGCCATCGTTGCTAGCGATCTCTACCACGTGTTGAGGGGCGAATTCCTTCTGGTATCGCTCCGCGCACTCGGCGGCGTGTGCCACCCACGCATCGGAGTAGGACGAGAAATAAACGTACTCGCTGAAAAGCTCCACCGGCGGCACGAGATCGGTGATCTGCAGCAGCCAGCATTCGGCACATACCGCCAGCCGCAGCGGAAAGCGGGGTTCGGGCTGATCCAGATCTTCCGGTGACAGAAAATTATTAGCCAAAGGCTGCTCACCCAAATCGAGCACCAACAAGCCATCGAGAGACTGACAGGAGCGGCATTGGAATCCGGTCACTTCCATGTCAGCGAGCCCAAACGCAGGATTGAGCGGAGGCCGCCGCGGCGTAGGCTTCCAATTGCGCCCGGCATAAATCCGCGGCCGCAGCGGATTCGTCTTGATGCCGTTGCTGATACCAGCGGGCGGTTTGTTGCACGGCTTCGGCAAAATCCCAAACCGGCATCCAATTCAGCACGGTCGCAGCCTTGTCGATATTCAACGACAACGTGGGAGCTTCGTGCGGGGCGTTGGGATCGGATGCATCGGTCCATTCGCCGGGCCAATGTTGCAGCAGGGTGTCCACCAGTTCCCGCACCGGCCGCTGGGCTTCAGGGCGCGGACCGAAGTTAAAGGCGTCGGCCAAGGTTTCCTCTTCCGCCAAACGCGCGCCCAGCCAAAGGTAACCGGACAGACAATCGAGCACGTGCTGCCACGGCCGCGTGGCGGCCGGGTTGCGCACAGCGATGGAGGTGCCGGCGAGAAGCGCGCGGATGCAGTCGGGGACAATCCGATCCTCACCGTAATCGCCGCCGCCGATCACATTGCCCGCGCGGGCAGTGGCAATGCGGCCGCGGTACGCACGCCGCCAACTGGCGGTCATGATTTCCGCCGCAGCTTTGCTGGCCGAATAAATGTCGTGTCCGCCCAACGAATCCGTTTCGCCAAACGCATGATCGCTGCCGTCATTTTCGTAACACTTGTCGCTGGTCACCACGACCACGGGGCAATTGTTTTGATGCACACGCAAAGCTTCCAGCACGTGCACGGTGCCAAGGATATTGGTGGTGGCCGTCTCCAGCGGCGCCTCGTACGAGCGCCGCACGAGGGGTTGGGCGGCCAGATGAAACACGATCTCCGGCTGCACGCTGGCGGCGGTTTGTTGGACCAATTCGAAATCGCTGAGATCTCCAATGGTCTCGCTGGCGAAGGTGTCGGGCGCCAACGTCTCGTGGAGATTAGGCGGCGTATGGGGCGCCAGTGCGAAGCCATGCACGCGGGCGCCCAGATGCTGCAGCCATTGACTGAGCCACCCGCCCTTGAACCCGGTGTGGCCGGTGACCCACACGGTTTTGCCGCTGTAAAATCCGCCGAACATTCCTACCAAATTTTCCACGGCGCATCGCCGGCCGCCCACAGGGCCTCGAGCTGTTGCTGCTCGCGGTAGGTATCCATGCACTGCCAGTAGCCGGGATGGCAATGGGCCTTGAGCTGGCCTTCGCCGGCGAGCTGCTCAAGCGGCTGGCGCTCAAGGATGCAGTCGTCGCCAGTGAGATACTCGCCGATGCGCCGGTTGAAAACACAGTAACCGCCATTCACAAAACGCGGTTCCTGATCGGGCTTCTCGGTGAACGCGGTGATAGTACCTTCGGTGATGGAGAGTTCGCCAAAGCGACCAGCCGGCTTCACGGCTGTGGCGGTGGCCACCGCGCCGTGACTTTCATGAAACTCCACCGCAGCATTGATGTCGCAATCGCTCAGGCCATCGCCGTAGGTGAAAAGGAAATTCTCCTCGCGCACATGCGGCAGGGCGCGGGCGAGGCGGCCGCCGGTTTGGGTTTCGGCGCCGGTATCGAGCAGGGTCACCGTCCAGTCCTCCTCATCGTGATGGGTGTGGTACTGCACCTCCGGCTCGCGCCCGAGCTTCAGCGTCACGTCGCTGGTGTGCCACAGGTAATTGCGAAAGTAATCCTTGATGATCTCGCCCTTGTAACCGAGGCAGAGGATGAATTCCTTGTGCCCATGATGAGCGTAGGTTTTCATGATATGCCAGAGAATCGGCCGGCCGCCGATCGGCACCATGGGTTTGGGGCGATACTCCGTCTCCTCGCGCAGCCGCGTGCCGAGTCCGCCACAGAGAATGACCACCTGCATGACCGCAGCTTAGCCCTGCCTGTGCGCACTGGGCAACGCTAACTCTTGCCCAACGCCTCCAAATGCCGCAGTTCCTCGCGAGCCATGGCGCGGTAATCATAGCGTTGAGCCAACTCCCGGCCCTGACGGCCCATCGCCTCGCGGGCCACAGGGTCAGCTAGCAATTCCAAAATCGCCCGGCTGGCGGCAGTTTTATCCCCAAGCGACACCGAATGCAGCACGTCGGGAAAAACCTCCTGAAAAACCGGCAGGTCATAGGCCACCACAGGCAGTTCGCTGGCCAGATATTCATTTACCGCCAAACCCCAGCCTTCCTCGCTGGATAGGCTCAGTCCCAGCCGCGCCTCTGCCAGCAGCCGGTTTTTATCCTCCTCACCTATGCCGCCGGTGAATTCCACGCCATCCATCAAGTTGCGCGCGGCAAATCGATCCATCACCGCCGTCCGATGCGGCCCTTCACCAATCACCTTCAACGTGGCCGCGGGCCGAGCGGTTTTCACTTGAGCCCAAACTTCCGGCAGATCAAATACGCCTTTCAATTCATGCAACCGACCAAGAAAAACCACGTCGTGTTTTTTCTCCGATTCCGGTAGCGACCTAAACTGATCCAGATCGATGCTCGAACCCACCGTGCGCGTGTCACTGGGCGTGAGCCCGAGCCGTTCCTCCAGCGCGCGATAATCGCGCGCCACCACCGGGCTAAGGCAATACACAAACGCCGCCTCAGTGGACGCCCATTGCGCGCTCTTTTTTTCGCCCCAAAGCAACAGGCGATTGATGAACCCCGTCCGCTGAGTTTGTGCCCCGAGCACGTGCTGGATCTTTACCCCCCATGGCACGCCCAGGCGCCTTGCAATTGCCCGGGCGCAATAGGTCTCCACCACGAACGGACAGGTGGCGTACACCAGATCATAACCCGTCTGCGGCCGTCGCAAGGCGGAAAGGCAACGCCATGCGTACGCGGGAAAGTGCCGCCAGGTTTGATGCAATTGCGCAGTGGCATCGAAAAAATCATCACTGCTGAGGTGGCCGCATTCCGGTGCCAATTCACGCAACTGCGCCTGCGCCACCCGACCGGCAAGAAAATCGACCGTGTGCCCATCGGCCACCCACACCCGCGCCATGTTCACATACTCACGCAGCACGCCCGAGATGGAGACGCTGTCGTTTAGCGTGTTGTGAACGAGCAGAATGCGCATGGCAGGTATCAATCCGAGGCATCAAATTCCGCGACCAAAAGCCCGTTGGCAAAGGGAAACGGCCGGCCAAACGGCGTGCCCATCGCCTGGTGCCGCGCCACTTCCTTCCATTCGCGCGGCCCGTGGCGCAGAAGAAACCAGCCGCGATCCTCGCCCAGTGCGTTGCGCTCGATCAAGCGATCCAAGTCGGGGTTGTAGCCCAGCGGCACCGTGATCGCGAGGCGGCCCTTTGGGTTCAGCAATTTCCGGCAGGCGGCGATGGCGGCGAGAATTTTATCCGCCGAACCGCCCGTGGCATCGTCGTCAAAGCCAATGTGTTCAAAGGTGGAAATGGACAGGATCAAGTCAAACCGCTCCTCGGTCTGCCAAGTGGTGATGTCTTCGTTGATCACGCCCGCCGCGGTTTCGTATTTATCCAGCACGGCATGGTCGTGGTTCCCGTAATGCCCGAGCACATGGCCCACCTCCAACACACGGCCGGCCTCCGGAGCCGCCTGCTCGAGATACCATCGGCCAAGCGGCACTTCCACGGCACGTTCATTGCACCAAGTGACGTTGTAGTGCGCGTAAAAGCACGGGAGCAATCCGCCGCGAAACTTGAAATGCCGTTCCCGCAGCAAGGGCACCACCAGCCGCGAAGCCAAAATCCGAATGGGCAGACAAAGAATTTCCCCCCAGCCAAAGCGCCGGGCAAACCATTGCACGCGGCCAATCACTCCGCTGTACAAATGACCCTCCGCTTCCATGCGCGCCAAACCAAGCAAAGCCGCCGCGCGCGGACAAGCCAATGTTGCGGGCAACACGCCATTGACTTGCCCCGTCCGGCCGCCAAGGATGCGCCCGGCGTTCATGATTCTGCCCCAACTCATCCGGCTGCATCTCGATTATGAAAAGAACGCGCACGCTTTTTTTGAACTGCAGGCGCGCGATGCGCTCGACTGGCTGCAGGCCGGCGGCGTCCAGATCGGCTCGGAAACCCGCATGCTTGATCTCGGCTGCGGTCACGGATATCCCGGCCAACTTTGCCGCGAAGCCGGTGCGCAGGTGGTCTTCGCCGATTTTGAGGATTTACGGTTGGACAGCCTTAAAGAGGCGCCTTTCCAACAGATTGATCTTAATCAAGCCGACCTCGCCGATTATGGTCGGCATGATCTGGTGATGTGTTCCAATGTGCTGGAGCATCTTGCTGAGCCGAACCATCTTCTGCGCCATCTAGATCAACTCCTTAATCCTGGCGGCGTGTTTTATCTGAGCTGGACCAACTGGCTTTCCCCGTGGGGCGGCCATGAATTTTCCCCGTGGCATTATCTTGGCAAACGGTCCGGGCCGATTCACACGGTGGGAAAAAATCTTTTCAAGACCTACATCGGCGAAGTCCTGCACATTCTAAGCGCGCAAAAAAATCTTAAGGTCCGGCGCATGGCCCCGCGCTATTACAACGAGTTCGCTTTCCTGATGCACATCCCCGTGGCCCGCGAATTCCTCGCGTGGAACTGCGCCTTGCAGGTGGAGAAAGTGGATGGAGACTAACGTGTGATGCCTAGCGCGCCCATGGTGATTCACTCACCCATCGCCCACGCCTCCAGTTGATCGCAGGCCATCGGCAATACTTCATTCCAATGAAACGTACGGGCCCGATCGCGGGCGGCTTGGCGCCAATCCTGATAGGCCCCTTCGTGGCTTTGCACCTCGGCTATCATCGCAGCCAAACCTTCAGGCGAATCTTCATCGGCCACCAAGCCCGTTTCCCGATGCCGCGTAGATTCCACCAGCCCGGGTGAAGGGTACACAATGGCCGGCGTGCCCATAGCATTAGCCTCCACCACGTTCAGACCCCAGCCTTCGCGTACGGAAGTGTGCAGGAGAAAATGCGCCTCACGCAGGGCAGCATCCTTGTCGGCCTCATTAAGCCCACCACGAAACGTGACGCAATCCTCCAGTTCCAATTGCTTCACAGTCTGGCGAATCTCCATTTCGCACTGACCCTGCCCCACAATCTCGAGTGTGGCCTCCAGATGATAATGCTCACGCAGGCACCACACCGCGGCCACCGCGTGGTCCACCTGTTTGTTCGGTGCCAGCCGCGACACCGTAATGAGCCGCAGCGGTTCATCCAATTCCTTTTCCGGCAACTCCTCTAAGGCCCGTGTGGCCACACCATAGGGGATTTGCACTATGGTTTCCACTCCCTGTTCAGTGAGCAATTCGCGGGTGTAATCGCTCGCCGTCCAGAACGGCACCTCGCTATATTGCCGCAAGGTAAGGCGTTCCTGCCAACGGCCAATTGCGTTGAGAGGCCAGGGATAAAAAGCATCCCAAATCGGCCCGAGCACTTCGTGGATATAGGCCACGCACTTATCCGGACACCAATTGGGCGCGTACCACGGAATGCCGTGATGCTGGTCGATCACCAGATCAAACGGATCCTGCTCCGAATGCCATTTGCGCGCAGCCAGCCAGGCGGTGAATTTCCCACCCTCCCGAAGCACACGAATACCGTCGATCTTTTCCTCCGGCGCGCCGCCAGGAAAAGCGTTGGCAAACCACGTAACCTCATGACCGCGCTCCACGAGCCCGCGCAGATAAGCCAGCGTCACACGCTCCGCCCCGCCGGCCAAGGGATTGCGTGGGTCACGCCAATTGAGCATCAGAAAACGCACGGGGACGCAGTGTGCTGACGGGGCATGGGGGTGACAATGAAAAAGGCCGATTGACCAAACGGCCGATTTCTCCCAAAACTGACCGCACGCGCGAGTGGCGGAATTGGTAGACGCGCCGGATTTAGGTTCCGGTCTCGCAAGGGGTGGAGGTTCGAGTCCTCTCTCGCGTACCATTTCGTCTGGCGGAACGGAAACTTCCTCTTCACCCTATGGCCCATATCCGACGCGGTCAGTGCCGGGATCATGCGGGAATTTTATCAGGATGCACCAAGTGCTCTAGCTGAAGTGCGAAGAAATGGCTATTGAAACTGCAGCAGGATGAAAGCAGCAAACTTGCCATGAAGTTAGCTGGTCCGTTTATCCTAAATTCAAGGGGTCCCGTCGGGCGTTGATTCCTCACGCGGGCGCAGGCATTTTTGCAACGTCATCACCGCCATGGCCGTGCCGTATTGGCGATGGTAATCGTACAACGGAAAATCCCACCAATCGCCGTCCTTTTCCTGCAGCTTCATCAATGTGGTGGCCAAATGATCCTGCAGCCGCGGCCGATCCTTGGCCGGCACATGATCCAGCAACAAGCCCGCGTAATAATGGCCGTAGTAATAAAAATAACCGGCAATTTGAAACCACGCCTCATGCGGCACGGGTCGTTTACGCCCAATGCCCAGCCAATCATTGCGCGCGAACAAACGATCCAGCCAATCCACCATCACCTGATCGGTGATTCGCGGATCCTCCCATAAACGCAGTGCCAGATTGCACACCTGCGATCGGCCCAGACTCCCCGCCGGCCGGTTGATGCCGCGCCGCGGACCATTCTTGAGATATTCGCCGTACAAAAAACTCCCATCCGGCAAATGTTGCCTCTTGGTGGCGGCTAGAGCGCGCTTCACCAAATGTGGCGGCGGCTCCAATCCCGCCTGCTTGGCTTCATGGAAGGCCACCAACACCGTGCCGTTTACAAATGAAATGGAACTGCTCGCCGGCTTTTGCGTGCCCAGCCGGAAATCGTAATAGCCCCAACCGCCATCCACCGATTCATAGCGGGTGAGGCGATCGAATTGCGTGGCAATCACCTGCTCAATCCGCTTCACCTTGGCGGCCTCATTGGCCTGCTGCGCACGGGCGCGCAAGCGCACCAAGGCCTGCAATCCGTAGCCATGCGCCCAGACGTTGTACATAGCGTCGGCCGTAGCCCGGCGCAGCTTGGGCAAATGCTCCAGCAGATAGGCTTCCGAATCCTGAATCGCCGCGCGCACCTGCGGTGTGTCACCGCCCGCCTCGATCAAGGCCGAGGTGCACAATGCCGTGACCGCCAGTCGAAACGCATAATGGCTGTGGTAGGTGGGGGCATAAATATTCAGTCCCTTCGTATTGCGCGGTGTGCCCCAGGAGCCATCCTTGTTTTGGTTGCCAAGCAAAAAATAAACGCCGCGCTCGATGGATTTCTCCACCACGGCATTGCCCGGCGGCTTCACATCCGGCAAACGCGGCACTTCCGCGGCCGGCAAACTCCAGGCCAGGGCCAGGATCAAACTAAGGAAGCAGGACTTCATCGCCTTCGTTGAGTCCCTCGGTGATTTCCGTTTTACCCGCATGCGAATTGCCGGGTGTCACTTCGCGTTCCAAGTGGCCGGTTTTGGTTTTCACCCACACCATCGTTCCGCCCTGCGGTGTGGCGCGCAATGCCTTGCTCGGGATGGTGACGGCCTTGGGTTTATCCAGCACTCGCAGTTGGATGGCACAGGTCATACCGGGATGAAGGTAGCTTTGATCGGCCACTGCCACCGTGAAAGCCACGGTGTATTGGCCGGGCGCCGTGGGAATGCGGGAAACACTCTCTACCGTCACCGCAACACGGGCGGCCGGATCTGCCGTGGGAATGGCCCAGCCTTTTTGCGAGGGTGCCACTTTGCGCAAATCCGCCTCGCCCAAGGTCGCCGTGGCGCGTAGTTCACCAGCAGCCACCACTGTCATGAAGGTTTCACCGGCCACTAGCTTGCCGTCTTTGCGCAGTTTAGTTTGGACGCCCTTGCGACCGCCCCAAATGCCTTCCACAAACGCGCCATGATACAGCACGCCGGCGATGGGAGACCGCACGGTGAGTAGCGCCAGATCGTTCCGGAGCTTGATGGTGTTTTTCTTTGCGAGATTCTGAGCGCGCACTTTTTTATCCAGCTCCACCTTTAGCTTGGCTAGTTTCTCCTCCAAGGTGGATTGGGCTAGGTCGGTAGCCAGACGTTGCCGGGTCAGGGCAGTTTGCTTGTCCGCCTCTTCACGCGGCAGGGTGAGCTCCAGAGAGGTCTCGGTGCTGTGCCGTTGGCGGTTGAGAAAATGGAGGGCGCGATCCACCGAATGCTGCGCGCGTTTCACAATGATCTCCTCGGTCTCCTCCGTGATATCATCGGCCTCGTACATTTTCTTGAGCTGCTTAAGTTCTTCCTGCGCGTAGGCCAGGGAGTTCTCAGCGCTCTTCTGGGAGTACACGGCCGAACGCGTGTTCAGCTCGCGGGTCTTAGCCAGATACCGTTCCACATCGGCCTCCAAGCGGGCGAGGGTTTCCGCCGCGGCCTGTTGATCCAGAGCCGCATTGTTGGTGGCCACGGCATATTCGGCCTGCGCAATGGCGAGGTCCAGAGCAGTACCTTCAAGCGACAATTCCCAGTCCATGAGCTGTTGCTCAATCTTTTCCTTTTTGAGAGACACCAACAAATCACCCTCCGCCACTTGACTGCCATGCGCCATGGCATCGCGAGCCACCGTGAGGTCAGCCCAAATTTCCGGCCGGATTTTCATTTCCGAAAATCGCGCCGGGGTGAGCACGCCTTTGAGGTTTAGTTCGATCCGAAACGGCGCCGCCTTCACGGTGTGCAACTTGGCTTGGGTGGCGTTTTGATCCGCGGACGCCAACAGGCCGCTCCAGAAGGCGAGTAGTGAAATGAAAAAGCGCTTCATGTTTCGTAGACTTAATTCCGGTTCAATCTATTTGGCAAGCGCACCTTGTTAGGCGCCGAATGCGTCGCGCATCAGTTTTACGCTCTTGGGCACAGCCGTTTTGGCGTCCTCTTTGCCCTCAAACTCGATCGAGATATAGCCGCGATAGTTAGCCTTGCGCAGGATGCCCGCGATGCGTTTGTAATCCAGATCCAGCGTGTACCATTCACCACCGCCGTAGTAGGTCTTGGCCTGCACGAAGGTGGTGCGGGGCGCGATCATCTCCAGTTTCTTATAGGGATTCTCCAGAAAATTGCCCGTATCCATCAACACCCCAAGCCAAGGATTGTCGTCAAAGGCCTTGGCGATCCGCAGCAATCCTTCCGGAGTGCGCGCCAGGCCCCAGTGATTTTCCAGCGCCATGTGCACCCCAAGTTTCTCGGCGGCCGGCAGGCATTTTTCAATCGAGTCAATACACCACTTAAATCCGTCTTCATCGGTATAGCCGGGAATTGCCGGCTCAATACCGCGATTGGCCATCAATTCATCAAATGATTTACTCGTGCGCCAGCGGCCGGTGTTCAGCCGGATGCACGGAATACCCAGCTCATGCGCCAGCTCCATACAATGGATGGTGTGATCAATATTCTTCTGCCGATCCGCCGCCTTCGGTTTCACGAAGCCCTGATGAATGGACAGGCCAACCAGCCCCACGCCATTTACAAACGCATGCCGCTTGAGCTTGCGCAGATATTCGGACCGTTCACTGGCCATCTGCATGTGCAGCACATCCACACCCTCCACGCCCAATTCGGCCGCGTGATCGATCACTTTTTCGATCGGATATTTGTTCCGCGTAAAATGCCAGTAGGAATAGGTGGCCAACGCCAGCTTGTTGCGCGGGGCGGCGGGTGCCGCGGACAAAGATAACGGCGCCAGCGCCGCCGCGGCACCGGCCAAGGCGCCGGTGGAGAGAAATTGACGTCGATCAGTCTGCATGCATGAAGTGAATGGGGAGCACTGAAAAAAATCAACCCATCACTCCCGTTTTAATCACCAATATTAAGAAATAGTTCCTCCTTTGACTTGCCAGCGCTGGAGGGCGCGGCCGAGTTCGCGGGGCCAGTTTTCCTCGGTGCACGTCATGAACACTTGGCCGCGGCCTGAGCCGCATTGTTCAAGGAGTGGAAGAAATCCCTGACGGCGATGTTCGTCTAATTCGCCCATCACATCATCGATTAATAAAACAGGAGGAG
>CAJWVY010000015.1 GCA_913048135.1 uncultured Verrucomicrobiales bacterium | reverse complement strand
TTACTGAATCAAAACTGAACCACTTTTGATTCACTTCAGTGCGTATTCACGCAACCGACCCCTTAGGCCGAATATCATTGGAATGCGCGTATTACCGAACTAAAATGAAAGGAGATGAAAAAAGATACCACTTCCAAAGATGGAAAATGGTGGGCCCTGCAGGATTCGAACCTGCGACCAAGGGATTATGAGTCCCCTGCTCTAACCGCTGAGCTAAGGGCCCGAAGGCGGGAGGACTTTGCCGCACAAAAGCCGGATTGAAAAGCCTTCAAGCAACTGGTTCAACCAATTCATTCGAATCCGGCTCTTGCACCTGCCGACGGCGCAACCATTTACCGAGCAACCCGTCGTGGATTCCAAAGATCCAGGCCAACACAAACAGGCCCATGCCGGCCACCACCAAGGCACCGGCGATTGAGCAATCCAGCCATTTAGCCATGTGAAAACCCAAAATGGTGCTAAGGGCGGCGTGTAATACAGTGAGCCCCATGATTACCGGAAGACGGGGCGATAATAAATGCGCGGTAGCTCCAGGCAAAATCAACATCGCCACCACTAGAATCGCACCCACAGATTCAAATGCACTCACCACCACAACTGAGAGTAGGCTCATTAGCCCGTAATGGACGACGTTCCTGTTGATCCCCAACGAAAACGCCAACCCAGGGTCAAATGAACTGACCAGCAGTTCTTTATAAAAGACCCAAATCAACAAAGCCACTAGTAAGGTAACGAACCCCATGCGAATGACATCAGTAGCCATGATCAACTGATTACCAACGACGTACAACTCAGCTCCCGGCATTTTTCTCAACACATCCGCTAAAGCCGGGGCTATAGATAACTTCGTTTTGTCCAGCGGCACAAAAACAATTTCACCGTATAATACACACTCTTCATCAATATGCACATCGCCTGCCTGCAGACTGATCAGGATAACGCCTAGGGCGAAAAGGCTGGTGAAGGTCACACCAATAGCCGCGTCTTGTTTCACACGTGAATAGCGATGAATCACCTCAATCAGTACAGTGGTCAAGATACCCGAAATTAGTGCGCCAATAAATAAACCTGTTACTTGCAGATGACCGGTAAAGACAATCACCCCAGCAATACCGGCTAATACACTGTGACTGATAGCATCACCCACCAGCGCCATCCTGCGTAGGATGAGGTAATTGCCGACCAATCCGCAGGAAGCGGTAACAAAGAAGCCCATCAACACAATCCACAGTGTTATCGGTAACTCCGCATTCCACGGATCGATCACATGCTGCTGCCAGTTAAAAGCAGGGATGAAGGGTTCGGGATTCATAACGGCTTGCCATATCCGGTAGTGACCTCCGGCCCGCCAAAGCTGCGGCCGCCCAATTGCAAATCCTGCAGCCCAGGAATCTGTCGGCCATGCGGATCCTCTTTGGCATGGTTTAAGGTGCGCTCGAGTTGACGCACGGTTTCCTCGCCTAACACGTGCTCGATAATCTCTGCATCATCGTGCACATGATCCGGGGCAATGCGGGCCTCGTTGGTGAGATACAATTCCCACAACCGGTGGTTGCGGACAATTTCACACGCCCGCTGCCAGCCATCGGGCGTGAGATGTACGGTCTCGCCATCTTCATGCAGGGTGGCTAAGTCATGTTTTTTCAGCTGCTGTGCTTGACCTCGCACATCCTCAATTGTCTCGCGGCGGCGCTCGGCAAGCTCGCGTAAAGACACTCCTTCACCTACAAAAGAACGAGCCTCAAGCACATGGTACAGGGCTTTCAGGGTATTCTCCCGTTGCACTTGAGCCGATCGTGAGGATTGCCGCCACCAACGCGATATTACCCCGTGCCGCGGACCGAAAAGGAACGCCAACACGAACACCAACGACGCCCCTACCACCATCAATGGGCCGGTCGGCAGGTTGTTGCCAAGAAAAGATAAGAAAGCTCCGGTCGCTCCCGCCGCAACGCCGAAGATGGAAGCCAATAGCAGCATTACATGCATCCGATCGGTCAGCAAATACGCCGCGGCGGCCGGCGTGATCAGCATGGCAGATACCAGCACCACGCCTACCGCCTGTAACGCGATCACCACACTGAACGCCAACAGCATCATCAGAGCGTAGTGTATGACGGCCACCGGCAACCCCACCGAACCGGCAAAGGTCTTGTCGAAACTGACGACCAAAAGTTCCTTGTAAAAAAAAGTGATGGCCACGATGACCAACAGCGTAACCCCCAGCATCAGAGTGATATCATTCTTCCCCATAGCAGCCGCCTGCCCAAAAAGAAAATCATCAAGACCGCCCTTATTACCGGTAGAAATCTTTTGAATGCGCGTGAGCAGGCAAATGCCGACGGCAAAAAAAGAGGCCAACACCAGCCCCAAAGCTGTGTCTTCCTTCAGTCGGGTCGTTTGAACGATCAAGGTCACCAGCGCGCCTCCGATCAATCCGGCCAAGGTGGCACCTATAAAAATCGCCAACGGATCCTTGCTCATGTTCCACATGAACCCCAGCGCCACCCCTGGCAACACTGCATGAGACAGTGTGTCGCCAAATAGCGCCATCTTCCGGACAACGATAAAACTGCCAAGTAACCCGCAACTGATCCCTAACAAAATGGAGCCCATCAATGCGTAGCGCACAGCGGGATCTTTTAGGCTGAAAAAGCGCCGTGCTTGATCCCAGACTGTAGTTTCCCCCATGTCTCCAATGCGCTCGGCCCACACCAACTCCGGCGCACACAGATAAAGCAGCACAATGAGGATGGGACGCAGCATGGGGTCAACGGGCCTTAGCGCCCACGGCGTCGGCCACTTCACTGAGGATGGTCAGGCGCCCCCCGTAGGTACTCTGCAGGAGGTCGTAGTTAAACACCTCTTCGGTGGGGCCAAATGCTACCACCCGCATGTTAAGCAACAACAGGCTGTCGAAGTAGGTTTTGGCCGTGGGTAGATCATGATGTACTACGAGGAGTGTTTTGCCCTGATCTTTGAGCTCTTGGAGAATCGTCACAATGGCCGCCTCGGTGGCGGCATCCACGCCGGCGAACGGTTCATCCATGAAATACAGATCACTCTCCTGTGCCAGCGCTCGCGCTAGGAACACCCGTTGCTGTTGGCCGCCGGAGAGGTTGGAAATCTGTCGGTCGGCGTAAGGCAACATCTTCACCTTTTCAAGGCACTCTCGGGCAACCTCGCGGTCTTCCTTCCTAGGCCGCTTAAACAGGCCGAGATGCCCGTAGCGCCCCATAAGCACAACATCCATGACGCTCACGGGAAAATCCCAATCTACCGATTCACGCTGGGGCACATAGCCCACACGGCGGAGATTATCCTTTACCGGCTGGCCAAAGACCTTGACCCAGCCGCTGCTCACCGGCAGCAGTCCCATGGCCGCCTTGATCAAGGTGGATTTTCCTGCGCCGTTGGGGCCAATAACCCCGACAAGTTGCCCAGCCGGAACCTCAACATCCACCCCCCACAACACCGGCCGCTTATGATAGGCAACCGTGAGATCATGAATCTCAAGTGGTACAGGTGTTTCCGGTTTTGCGTTGTGTGTGCTCATTTAAAATGTGAATCCGGCACGTAGGCCAATCACCAGCGCGTCATCTATACTCGTATCACCACTGGGTCGTTTAATCCATTGGATATCGGGCTGTAGATACACCGAGGGGCTCACCTGAAACTGATGGGTCAGTTCCACCACTGCTTCATGAGATTTGTTAGTAGTAATGTCACTGCTGTGTTTGCCGTAAACAAAACCCAGTGCGGTCACATCTTCATCCCGCCCGGGGATGAGTCCCGTGTAGTTAAACCCGGTGTCCAACACCCAATGGAACCGGCTGCGGTCGCGCTCACTGATTCCCAGCCGCGCAAAGGCGCCGAGACCTTCGCGGGTGAGCATCTTGTCCAAGGCGCCATAAATACCACCATTACCTTCCTTCTTGCCGCCGGCGTTGGTGTCGAATTCACTGGAGTGATACCAGGCGCCCAAACGGTACCAACCTGGAAGCTCCGCGCCATCATCCACATTGAAGCCGTTGTAGCCCACCTCGTACAGGCTCGTCCATCCTTGGCCGTTACCAAGTTCGAAGTGCGTGCCGTGCTGATTGATCGTGGCATCTCCTCCGGCATCATCAAAAGTATCGCCATCATAGATTCCGAATTGCGCGTACCGAGCCTCATCAAAGTCATACCTGAAACGCACACCCAAACCCGGCACGTTAAAGGCCGGGCCGGTATTTAGAGTGTTGGCCGCCCAAAATGTAGGCTGACCAAATGCAGCATTAATTAGCGCGCCGCCATATTCCGTTCCAACGAATTCCTCATCCGCCAGCAGATTACCCATGCGCACATTCAACTTTCCGAAACTCTTTTCGGCGAACATCTCATAGAGACGCAACCCATCATACGCATCTATATTGCTGACAGTCAGTTCATCACCGGCATACTGACCGGGGCTCACGCCATGCGTCCATAAGGTACTCACGCGAAGACTTAATCCTTCCACGCCCAGAGCCGTTTCACCATTTACATCCACCGCACCATAGCCAAGGCCGTTATACACACTACCGGTCTTTAAGCCTCCAGACACATTGCTAAACCCTTCAGCGGTGTACTCGAAGGCAAACTCGTAGCCCTTTTCCAACAACTCACTACGCGCACCGCCCCAATTCCCGGACAACGCGCCACTATCCCAAATGGATTCGGGCGCATCCGTAATTTCATTTGCTTCAGCTGCAGAAACGATCGGTGTTGCCGGATCACCCTGCGCCATAAGTCCCTGGGCGGCCAAGGCCATGCCCAATATGATGTGTTTGCTTTTCAAAATTCTTTACCTCTCTGGCAAGACCATTGCGACAGGCTGCCGCAACCTTGGAAGAAAGCTTGATTAGAACATGACTTACCTGAGGGCATTGACGATGGTGCTGATGTTGTGCTTGATCATGCCCTCGTAGGTGCCGAGATCGAGCCCCCCTTCCATTTGGCCGAGTTCGCCCATGGCATCGGAAAACAATTCGCCACCAATGGTTACCTCAGCATCCGTGGCTATCGCCTTGATGGCATCCGGGTTCACCGTGGTCTCCACAAAAATGGATTTCACCTTCTGTTCCTTGATGAAGTCAACCAGCTTGGTGCGGTCAGCCAAGCCCGCTTCCGAGACGGTGGAAATACCCTGCAGGCCCACCACCTTGAATCCATACGCGCGGCCGAAGTAGTTGTACGCGTCATGGCTGGTTACCAGTAGACGTTTTTCAACGGGCAATTCGTTCACCTTTTCCGTGGCCCACATTTGCAAATCCTCCATCTTTTCCTTGGCTGCCTTGCCGTTAGCCTCGTAATCGGCCTTGTGGTCCGGGTCTGCTTTGCTCAGACCGGCGACCACCACATCAATGGTCTCTTTCCACAACGGCACTTCAAACCAAACGTGCGGGTCAAAGTGATCCTCGTACTCGCCCGAATCGAGCAGCTTGGTTTTTTGCAAATCCTGGGTAACGGCATACACCGGCTTACCGCCGTCCTTCAGCTTGCCCAGCACTTCCTCCATTTTACCTTCAAGCAACAGGCCAACATAAAATATGATTTCAGCGTTCTGAAGCTTAGTGACGTCATTAGCGCTGGCCTTGTATAGATGCGGATCCACACCGGGCCCCATGATTTCGGTAACCTCCACATGATCACCCCCCACTTGGCGCACGAGATCGCTAACCATGTTGACCGTAGTGGTCACCTGCAGTTTACCACTATCACCAGCGGAAACCATAGGGTCGCCCTTGCCCGCTTCTTCAGCCGATTGACTACAGGCCAAGAAGAACGTTGCCACATACGCGGCGACAAACCCATTCCGGAACCACTGATTTATAAATTCCAAATGCATAGGGCAGAATTTGCCCAATGACAAACATTGCCGCAAGTAAAAAAGTTTGTCTAGGCGAACTTTTTACAGCAAAGCCAATATTAGTTATAAAACCATATGCGTTTGCTGGATTTACAGCCCATCGGTTCGGAACTTGCGCTAAAGTGGGAAGATGGCGTTGAGCACTTCATTTCACTCGAAGCCGTTCGACGGGCATGCCCCTGCGCCTCATGCGCCGGCGAAATGGATATAATGGGTAATTTAGCCAAAGGACCCGAATCGCAATTAACCGAGGCGTCCTTTCAGGTGAAACGTCTCCAACCGGTCGGCGGATATGCTGTGCAAATACTTTGGCAAGACGGACACAATGCAGGCCTATATTCTCACGAGTACCTGCGCTCCATCGGCGAGAAAACCGCTTAGTGCAAAATTGGCAAATCATGCGATTGCCGAATTAGTTCTGCATCCAAATTCAAAAAAGCATCCAAGCGCTCATGCGCCTCGGCATCATTGATCTGGCAAGCCATCAGCCAGAAATGCGAATAATGGCCGCCTTCACTTTCCACGAGCTCCGCATACATCGCCGCCAGCTTCGGCTCCCTCTCCTTCAATGCCTCGGCTAACAATTGGAATTTCTCGCAACTGCGCCCTTCCACCAACGAAGCGGCGATCAAGTGATCGATAACCTGCTCCCGTCTGCCCTTACGAATGAACCGCATCAGCCCGCTGATCCACGGGCTACTTTGCGATAAACCAAAAGTGACGCCACGTTTCTCCAGGACCGCCATCAACAATTCAAAATGACTGAGTTCCTCCTGCGCAATCGCGTTCAGCTCCCGCGCGTGCCCGGCCAGCTCCGGATACTTAATGAGATTCAACGCGCTGGTCGCCGCCTTCCGCTCCAGATGACAATGGTCCAGCAACACCCCATCCAGATTGGCCAACACCTTGGGCAGCCAATCATTCGGAATCGTTGCGCGCCACAAAAGCATGGCGCAAATTAGAGGTGCCTCGGCACGAAGTCAAACAACCGCCTTGTGCATAACTGCCGCTTGCCGATCCTCAAACCCGATTTATCTTTCCTAAGGACGTTCGTCCAAAGGAGGGGGACATGAATTTTAAAAAAATAAGCATCATACTGATGCTGTCGTTGACGGTCTGGGCACAATCGGCCACGCCGGCAGCCGGCACGCCCAAAGACCGAGATGAAGCCGCGTTTCATTATCACATGGGGCTGAACTATTACGACGGCTTGGGCGAGCCGCCGGACTACGCCAAGGCCGTGGATCATTTCAAACGCGCCGCCACCCTGAATCATTCCCAAGCTCAAGGAATGCTGGGCCAATGCTACCGCAACGGTCGAGGCGTCCATAAAGATCGCGTCAAAGCCGCCCACTGGATTCAACGCGCCGCCCAGCATGAGGATCCCATTGCCCATTTCCTGTACGGCACCCTATTAGCCACCGGCGAAGGCGTCCCACGCGACCCGGCTCAGGCATTACGTTTTTACCTCAAGGCCGCCGCCAAGGGGCACGCGGCTGCCATGAACAATATTGGTGCGTTGCACGAACAGGGCCATGGAGTGCCGCAGAATTTTACCGAAGCCGCTAAGTGGTATCAAATGGCCGCCCGCATGAATCTCGCCAATGCCCAGTGCAATCTGGGCCAGCTTTATGCCTCGGGCCGGGGAGTGCCACTGAACACGGCCGCCGCCACTGAATGGTATGCCAAAGCGGCCCAGCAAGGACATCCCCGATCACAGTTCCTCCTTGGGGCTGCCTATTACTTTGGCAAGGGGGTCCCACGCGACTTGGTGAAGGCCTATCAATGGATGGATCTTTCCGCCAACCTTGGCAACCCCGCCGCGCGCCAACACCGCACGGCTATTGCAGAAAAATTATCCCCCGAGCAAGCTCAACAAGCCTTCCGGGAATCCTCAGCGTTCCACGCGAAATTTACCGGGTCCGAGGCGGACAGCACCAAAACCGCCCTGAGTACGGGTACCGGATTTTTCATTTCAAGTGAAGGACATCTACTAACCAGTCATCACTTGATCGCAAACGGCCGCCGCATTGAGGTGCGGACCCAAAAAGGGAATTTCCCCGCCGAACTTATCAAGGCCGATCTAGGTAACGACCTCGCTCTGCTCCGTATTAAAACCGAAACTACCCCCCTCTACCTCAGCCCACTGCCCGCGGCCCGTCTGGGGCAGAGCGTATTTACCCTTGGATATCCCAACCCCGCCGTGCAGGGCATCAAGTTAAAGTTCACCGAAGGCCGCATCAGTAGCCTAACCGGCGTGAAGGATGACCCGCGCATGATGCAGATCAGCGTGCCCGTGCAGCCGGGCAATTCCGGCGGCGCGTTAGTGAATGAAAACGGTCAAGTGGTCGGCATGATAACCGTTCGGCTGGATGATCTTAAGACTTTCAGACTCACGGGCAGCTTACCACAAAACGTCAATTACGCATTGAAGAGTTCACAGATCCACGCGTTTCTGGCCACCCTACCGCTCGTTAAATCGCGTCTTTCAGCTCCGCAATTGACGACCACGACAAATTACGAAGCCCATATCGAGACCGCCCAGGCGGCCACCGCGTTTGTGCTTGTTCACGAATAAGGTCGGTACGTTGATCGCGTTTTCTTGACTTTTCTAATAATTCACTGATTGTCTTAACAGTTCCTGTCAAGGAGGAGCATCACAACATCATGAAGCGAATGTATTCCATTTGGGGTCTGGGATTGTTGTTTTCCAGCGGACTGATCTATTCCGGTTGTGGCAACAAGGAGGAGACCGCCACCAACGATGTGGCCCAATCAAAGATTATACAGCCGGACCCCAAGCCCGAAGACATGCCCGTTACACCCGCCGGCCAGGTTGCCTTGGCGGTTGAATACTACACCGGCAGCGGGCGAACAGTAGATTACACCAAAGCCGCCAACCTCTTTCGCCAAGCCGCCAAGAACGGCAGCAGCGAAGCGCAGTTTGCCCTAGGCTGCATGTATCAAAACGGCCACGGCGTCACCCAGAATTTTATGGAGGCAGCCGACTGGTATTTGAAGTCCGCGCAGGCCGACAATCCCAACGCCCAATTTTTGCTCGGCCTCTCCTACAAGGAGGGCAGCGGCGTGCCTCGCGATCCCATGGAATCTTATAAGTGGATTTTACTCGCTGCGGAAGCCGGCAACACCCAACACGTTGCAGCTCGACAGGCATTGGAACAATCCTACACCCCCGCCATGATTGCCGAAGGTCGGCGCCGGGCGGATCAATTCCGCATGTATCAGGGCGTACAGAACTAGCCCGCCAATTTTGCCGTCAGGGACGGGACATCGTATACGCAACCACCCCACGTTCCCCCACTCTGGGCCTGAAGCGCTGCCCAAAGTTTAGTGTCTTCTGGCAAACGCGAATGCGGAGCCAAGTCCGGCCGTGAAGATCGTTGCCCCAAAATGCGCGCGCCTTCTTCATGATCAAATCGCTCCTCACCAACACCAACCATATTCACTGTGCCAATGTTATTATTTCGATCGATCTCAATTCGAATTACATCCCCGTCCTGAACCTTACCAATCGGACCGCCAGCTAAGGCTTCCGGCCCTAAGTGCCCGATGCAGGCGCCGGTGGAGACGCCGGAAAAACGACCATCAGTAATCACCGCTACATGTTTCCCAAAAGGTAAGAACTTGAGTGCTGAGGTCACCTGATACGTTTCCTCCATACCAGTACCCATCGGGCCGATGCCGGCCAGCACCATCACATCCCCCGCCTTGATCTCCCCCGCCTTGATTGCAGCCATCGCAGCTTGTTCACTGGGAAAAACCTTGGCCGGCCCTTCCTTACGGTAGACTCCATCATCATCCACCACGGCCGGATCAATCGCTGTGCCTTTAATGAGAGCCCCTTCTGGAGCAAGATTACCTGTGGGAAACGTCACCGTACTTGTAAGACCTCGCTCCTTCGCCCTTTCAGGACTCATGATGACGGCATCAGGGTTCACACCTTCCTGCTCCTGTAACACAGCTCGAAATCTTTGCCGACGCTCAGAATCTTTCCACTCATCCAGCAGCGTATCCCAAGATTGACCTTCCACTGTAGTTACAGACGTGTCCAGTAATTCCAAATCCCTCAAGTGCAGCATCACCTCCGGCACACCACCAGCAAGAAAAACATTCACCGTGGGATACATCTCTGGACCATTCGGAAGAACACTTACCAGTCGAGGCACAACAGCGTTGACCTCCTGCCAATCCGCCACTGTTGGCCGCCTCAATCCAGCCGCGTGCGCAATCGCCGGAATATGAAGCAATAAATTAGTGCTCCCCCCAAAGGCCGCATGCACCACCATGGCATTCCGTACGGCCGCATCGGTGATGATTTGATTTACGCCCAAACCGTTGGACTTTAAATCCTGAATCAAATCGGCAGCACGTGTAGCTATCTCCAACCACACCTCCGAACCTGATGGTGCCAGAGCCGTATGGAATGGGGCTAATCCCAATGCCTCCCCAACCACCTGTGAGGTGGCGGCTGTACCTAAAAACTGACAACCACCACCCGGTGACCCACAGGCCTTGCAACCCAATGTTGCCGCTTCATCGAGAGACAACATCCCGTGCGAAAAGCGCGCACCGATAGTTTGCACAGCACCCGCATCTTCTCCTCCATCGCTTGGAGGCAAGGTTACTCCACCAGGCACCAACACAGCCGGGAAATCCCCTGAACTTGCCAAAGCCATCATCATCGCAGGCAAACCCTTGTCGCAAGTAGCTACCCCAATCACACCTTTACGTGTAGGCAAAGAGCGAATTTGACGACGCATCACAATAGCCGCATCATTTCTAAACGGTAAACTGTCGAACATTCCGTCAGTACCTTGTGTACGACCATCACAGGGATCTGAGCAATGGGCTGCATAGGGCACTTTGCCATTTGCTTTCAATTGATTAGCAGCCGCCTGTACTTGGAGTCCAATCTCCCAATGACCAGTATGATAGCCAAGGGCAACCGGTGCCCCATCATCCGCCCGAACTCCCCCGTGCGTATTAAGGATCAGATAAGGATCACCCCTCAACGCCGCTGGGTCCCAACCCATACCGGCACTTTGTGTGAGACCGAAGAGATCGCCGCTGGGTGATTCACGGAGTTGTTCTTCGGTAATCGGCAATTGGCCTGCCGGACTATCGCCGCGTGTTCGAATTTGATAGATGTCGCCCATTCTTAGATAACTGTGTTATCCGGAATAATCGCGTTCTTGGGAATAATTACAATACCATCGCGAACATAATAGCCCTCACCGTCGCAATCCTCCTCCTTGCCTGCGGGACTGATGATACAATTATTTCCAATACGCGCGTTCTTATCAATGATGGCATTCTGAATGCGTGTGTTGCTCCCGATTCCGAGAGGCGGCCGCCCTAATGTATTATTGCGATCGATTGAATCGGCGGATTCATAATAATCCGCGCCCATCATCACCACTCGCTGAATCATTGTGCCATCACCCACCACACTCCGCACGCCCACGATGCTGTCGCTGATTTGCGCCCGGTTAATGATACAGCCATCACTCAAAACGGCATGATCGATGGCTGCTCCATTAATTTTACTAGCAGGCAGGAAACGTGGCCGGGTAAAGATCGGAGCCTCCATGTCAAAGAAATTGAACTTTGGCAATTCACTGGCCGCATCGAGGTTTGATTCGAAAAACGTTCGAATCGTCCCGACATCCTCCCAGTATCCCTGATACACGTAGGAGAAGGATCGGCATTTATCAATCGCTTCGGGTATGATGTGTTTACCAAAATCAATGTGATCACTGTCGAGATACTCCAGCATCACATCACGATTGAACACATAGATGCCCATTGAGGCAAGGTACTGATCCTCGTCATCGCCGAGCCCGAGATCATTACGAGTCTCAGCAGGAATTCGAAGCGAATCGATCACATCCGAGTCCTGCGGCTTCTCCACAAACTCACGGATTTGCCGATCTGCATCAATCTGCATGATCCCAAACCCTTTAGCAGCCTCGCGATCAACTGGGATTGTTGCGATCGTCACCTCGGCATCATTCTTGATATGCTGCCCAATGACTTTACTGAAATCCATATTATACAGCTGATCGCCGCTGAGGATCAAAAAGTAATCGAACCGATGATTGAGGAAGTGTCCAACATGCTGCCGGACCGCATCCGCAGTCCCCTGAAACCAGGAGGAGTCGGACAAGGTTTGCTCAGCCGCCAACACTTCCACAAAGCCACGCGTAAAGTGGTCGAATTTGTACGACTGCGAAACATGCCGGTGCAGCGACGCGGAATTGAACTGCGTGAGCAGATACATCCGTTTGATGCCCGCGTTGATACAGTTAGAAATAGGGATATCGACCAGCCGATATTTTCCCGCCAAAGGCACCGCCGGTTTGGCTCGTTCACGAGTGAGAGGAAACAGGCGCGTGCCTCGGCCACCGCCTAGGATGACCGCCAACACGCGGGAGGCATCGAGACTTTGATCGTGATCTTCCGGCATGAAATCAACTTGCCCGTGGCACGGACCTCGCTCACGATGAGCGCGGCCGCCTCGTAAGGCGTTGAGGTGACCAACCTTTAACCCAAACCCAATCCAGAAGCGATAAAAAACCCATGCCTCCACTCCCCCACCGCATCGGCATCATCGGCGGCAGCGGCCTTTACAATATTGAAGGCTTTGAAAACCAGAAATGGCGCACGGTAAAAACGCCGTTCGGAGTAGCTTCCGATCAACTGCTCACCGGCACGCTGGCCGGCCGGGAAGTGGTGTTTCTCCCGCGCCATGGCCGCGGGCATCGCATCCTGCCGAGCGAGCTCAACCATCGCGCCAACATTTGGGCGATGAAGAAACTGGGCGCGCAATGGATCATCAGCGTCAGTGCCGTCGGTTCCCTGCAAAAGAAGTACAAACCGTGCGACATAGTGCTAATTGATCAGTTTCTCGACCGCACCAAACAATCGGCGAACCACACATTCTTCGGCAATGGCATCGTCGGCCACGTGGCGTTTGCTGATCCCATCTGCGAAGAACTCCGCCAACTCTTACTCAAGAGTGCCCGACGCAAAAAGGTCCGCGTACACAACGGCGGCACCTACGTGAACATGGAAGGCCCCGCCTTCAGCACACGCGCCGAGTCCCTCACCAATCACCGGCTCAAGTATGATGTGATCGGCATGACAAATCTTGGTGAAGCCAAGTGCGCCCGCGAAGCGGAGATCGCCTATGCCACCATGGCGATGATCACTGATTATGATTGCTGGAAAACCGACGAGGCTCACGTGACAGTGGAGATGGTCATCGATAACCTCAACCGCAACGCCGCCACCGCCCAAGCCGTGCTCGCCGAAGTGTTGCCGCGCATCCCCGTCGCACCAGCCGATTGGCCATGTCACGCCGCTCTGAAAAATGCGATTATGACCGATCGGAAATATTGGCCCGCCAAAACCAAAAAGGCGCTCGAGCCAATTCTGAAGAAGTACCTCTAGCTATTTCTTCTTCGGCGGATACGCCTGCGGCCCGTTCTGATACACAATGCCGCGCGTCCGGGTCTTCATCCGGTAAACCTTGTCGAAACAGGTGATGTATAGGTACTCCATATTGAGGCCGCCAAACGCCACACTCGTGATGCCCTTGATCCCCGGCGGCCCCGGAATCACGCCGCTGATACGGCCGGTCGGATCGAAGTACTGCACCCCCAATTCCGTAGCCACGTAGTAACGCCCGTAGGCGTCCGTGATCATGCCGTCCCCGCGGCAGGAAGGCTGAAACTCCGGTAAAATCGTCCGCTCCTGCGACGGTTTCGGCTTGCGGCGCATAGTCATGTACGGCTGCTTGTGCGCCAGCGTGCCATCCGGCTCAATGCGAAACGCCCAGCAATGTTTGCCGCGAAAATCCGACACCACCAAGGTGCCCTGATCCGGCGACAGGCAAATGCCATTGGGCGCCGTGATGCCCACATCCGCCGGCTTCATCTTGCCCGTCTTGGTGTTGTAAAACGTCACTTGCTTTTTCGGCGTCTCGGTAAAATACAAATACCCTTTGTGCGTCACCACGAGATCATTCGGCCGCACATCCTTCGCCAACACGGTGAGCTTGTTCGCCACCGGATCAATCGAAACCAACTCCCGCGTCCTCGCCCGGCACGCATAAATCTTCCCGTCCGGCCCAAACTTCATCCCGCTGATCCCCGTCATCCCTTTGAGATACAGTACCACCTTGCCCTGCGGGATGATCTGGTACAGTCCCTGTTCGCTGCGCAGGTCTGAGAAATAAAAATTTCCCTTCGCATCCGCCGTCGGCGCATCCGTGAATTCGTGCCGGAACGAGGCCAGTCGCCAATCCTCGCCCGGAATCAGCACCTGCGAGAGCGGCATATCCTGCGCGCCCAACATTCCGGCCAGCGCGATCCAACTGGTAAGTATAATTCGTTTCATTGCGTTACTCCTTCTCTCCATGGCCCGCCCATAACCAACGCAAGGCGTCCGGCAACAGAACGCCGCCGTGTTGCAGATTATGTTTGCCGTCGCCGTACACAAACTTGTGATCCCAACCCATGAAATTCAGCGCCGCCGCCATTTGTTCATTCGCCAGCGGCCAGTGGCCGTGATCGTTGTCGAGATCATTGCGGCCGCCTTGCAGGAAAACCTTCACCGGCTTCTTAGCCGTCTTGCGAATCCAGCTGGGATACACATGTCCGCCCCGGATATTCGTGAAGCTGCCGATCATGCTGTACACCTTGCTAAACGCATCGGGTCGCTCCCAGGCCGCGGTAAAGGCGCAGATGCCGCCACTGCTGGCACCGCAGATTGCGCGATCGGCGGCCTTGTATGAGAGATTGTATTTCTCGCTCACCGCCGGTAGCAGTTCCTCCAAGAGAAACCGTGCGTACTCGTCGCCCAACGAATCGTATTCGTAACTGCGATTATTCGCTCTCCATCGATTCTCAGGAAACGCATCGCCACGATGACCCGGATTCACAAAGATCCCAATGGTCACCGGCATCTCACCTTTGTGAATCAGGTTATCAAACACAATAGGCACGCGCACATCGCCGTCTTCCTTAAGATACGCGTGCCCGTCCTGAAACACCATCACGCACGCCGCCTGCTCCGGCCGATATTGCGCCGGCACATACACGGAGTATTCGCGCCGCGTGCCCTTGAAGATCTGGCTCTCGAAGATATGCGTCGTCACCTTGCCGCGCGGCACGCCTTCCTGCCGTTCGGAATCCTTTTTGTGCTTATACTCGGCAATTTTCGGCTTCGCCTTTTCCTCATTCTTGAAGTCCGGCGCGGTGAAAATCCATTTCGCGGATTCGGGAAAAATGGAGCCCCCATGTCGCCCGCTGTGGCCGTCATCGCCCCAAACCATCTTGTGCTCGTAGCCTTTATATTTCAGCGCGGCCGATACCTCCGCATTGGAGAGCGGCCAATGCCCGTGAAGATTATCCAGATCACGCCGACCTTCCTGCAACAGCACGCGCAGATTTTTCTTTTTCGTTTTGCGAATCAATGCCGGATACACATAGCCGCCTCGAATATTTGTAAAGCTGCCGATATGGCTGATCACGCCGCCAAAGAAATCCGGCCGATGCCACGCCGCCGTGAATGCCGCAATGCCGCCGCTGCTGTTTCCACAAATAGCACGCGTACGCGGATCCTTGGCAATCACCAGATTATGCTCCTTCGCCACCACCGGCCACAACTCGTCGATGATGAAGTTCGCGTTATCCGCGCTCACCGTGTCGTACTCAAACGCCCGATTGCGCCGCGGCTGATTACCCGGCTCCGCTCCCGGCACACTGCCCGGATTCACAAACAACCCGATCGTCACCGGCAGTTCCTTCCGGTGAATGAGATTATCAAACACAGTCGGCACACGCGTGTGCCCGTTCTCGCGCACAAACCCGCCGCCGTCCTGAAACACCATCAGATTTGCCGGACGCTTCGGATCGTACTGCGCCGGAATGTACACCCAGTAAGAGCGCGTAGTGCCGGGAAACGCCTTGCAGTCGTTCCATGCACCCAGGATCACCTTGCCGCGCGGAACGCCGTCTCGGCGTTGCGCATCCGGCCCGGGACGATAATCAGCAGCCGCCAACAGGCCGCAAGTGAGGAAAAGAAAAAGAGTCGTTCGCATGAGCAATCGGTGTGCCGATTATCCGCTGCAACCGGCGATTATCAAGGCAGGATCGTGCCCATCCGATCGCCCACCTTCGCGTAGAGTTCACGTTGCCCGGCCGATTGCTCGAGTAAATCTTCCGCCAACTGCACGCGGCCCGGCTCAAAAAGTATCAGCGTGGCCGAGCCGCCGAAGGCGAAATAGCCTTTCTCCTCGCCCTTCTCCACCGACCGCGTGGGCACAAACGTATGATGCACACTACCCACATTCGTCGCGCCGATCTCCAGCATCAACACGCGCCCGAGCTGCTCAGTTTCAATCTCCGTAATGAAGCGCTTGTTCTCCCAAAGAATCGCCAACCGATCACGCAAGGCGAGTGGGTTCACCGAGTACAAAGGCCCATTGATCAGCCGCGCATTACCCGGCACACCGGCCACTGAAAAATGGAACCGATGATAATCCACCGGACACAACCGCGAAAACACTGCCGCGCCATCGGCGAATTGATCTGCTAAATCGTCGTCCCCCAACAATCGCCCGAGATCAAACCGCTGTCCTTTTACATACACCCCTTCCATAGCCGAAGCCTTGGCAAACCCGAGATGCCGGCCATCGGCCGGGAACACCACCGAATCCGTCGCTGCATCCACCGGTCGTGCTGCGGGCTTGAGCTTGCGATAAAAGAATTCGTTGAACGACGTAAACGCATCCGCCGCCTTCACGTGTTCCTCCTCGGCAATACCGTACTGCTCAATAAACGGCCACACCCGTGCCGCACTGCCTGACCGGCTCATGCGCCAACCATACCAGCGCGAAAACCACGCCCGCTTGGCCACCGTGTGCAGGGCAATTTTGCCGAAGGGGTTAAACAGAATAAACCGCAACCACTTCTCGCCATACACCATCTCGGTTTCCACCTCGCCGGTGTAGCGATTGAAAAATTGAATGCCCGATTCGGCCATCAGCAACTTGTCGGAACACCCGCCACCACTTCAACGCAATGCGGAATGGCGCCTTCTACAAAGCCGAGGCATTCCACCGCGCCCTTCGGCTTGCCCGGCAGGCAGATGACCAGCGCATTGCCCACGGCCGCGGCCAGGTTGCGTGAAAGAATAGCGTTCTTAGTAATCTTCATGGACTCCATCCGCATCACCTCGCCGAAGCCCGGCAACTCGCGATCGGCAATTTCCTTCACCGCCTCGGGCGTCACATCGCGCGGCGCCACGCCCGTGCCGCCGGTGGTCAGCACCAAGTGCGCCCCTTTGGCGATCTGCTCGCGGATGGCCCGCTGAATCTGTTCCTTGTCATCCGGCACCACCGTCTCGGCAATCACCGACCAGCCGTAGCCGTCGGCCGCCTGGGCCACCAGCGGCCCGCCAAAGTCCTCGTATTGGCCCGCCGCCGCGCGATCGGACACCGTGATAATCCCAACCTGAATGTTCATTGTTTAGTTTTCGAAACCAGTTTCACGTTTGTGATGCGCATCTTTTTATCGACCGCCTTGCACATGTCATAAATCGTCAAAGCCGCCAGATTAACCGCCGTAAGCGCCTCCATCTCCACCCCTGTCCGCGCCGCCACCCGCGCTGTGGCCGTGATCACGATTGCATTGCCCACCTTGGGAAATTCAAACTCCACCTCGCAATGATCCAGCGGCAGCGGATGACACATCGGAATCAAATCTCCCGTGCGTTTCGCCGCCTGAATGCCCGCAATCCGGGCCGTGGCCAGCACGTTGCCCTTGGCGATCTTGTCCCCACGCACCAGTTTCAACGTCGCCGGTGCCATCCGAATCTCCCCACGCGCCACCGCCGTCCGCCGCTGCACCGGCTTCTCCGACACGTCCACCATCCGCGCCTCGCCCTTGGCATTAATGTGTGTGAGTTTACTCAATTCGACATCCCTTTCTTCCAATCCGCAATCGCCCTCTCCATTTCGCCCCGCACCGCCTCATTCGGCTGCACATGTTTCGGAATGTAATCCGGCGAGGTCGCCCATAGATCGGTCGTCACCAAAATCTGCCCGTCACAATCCGGCCCGGAACCAATGCCGATGGTCGGCACAGGCAGCGCTGCTGTCAATTCCGCCGCCACCGCAGGCTCCACCAATTCCAGCACAATCGCAAAGGCGCCCGCATCCACCAACGCATTCGCATCATCACGCAACGCCGTCGCCTCATCGGCCTGCCGGCCCTTTATCTTGTAACCGCCTTCGCGTTTCACCTGCTGCGGCAGCATGCCCAAGTGCCCAAGAAAAGGAATTCCAGCACCCACAATCGCGCGTACTTGTTCGCCGATCACCAAGCCCCCTTCGGCTTTCACCGCTTCCGCTCCGGCATCCACCAACCGCCGCGCATTGGCGACGGCACGATCCGGCGTCCCATAACTATCCGCCGGCAAATCCGCCGCTAACAACGCCTGCGGTTCAGCCCGTGCGGCCGCCCGGGTATGATGCAACATATCCTCCATTGTCACCCCGGTCGTATCCGGCAAACCCAGCACGACCATCCCCAATGAGTCCCCCACCAACATCAACGGCACACCGCAGCGATCCACCAACTTGGCCATCGCGTAATCATAAACCGTCAAAGCCGCCACCGGCGCCTGCCCTTTCATGGCGCGAATGGCTTTAGCCGTGATTTTCCCCGTGGGCTCCGTCATCAGTCCGCCACCTTTCCCGCAAAGCCAAACCGGCGACAAGCGGAAATTACCCCAGCCATTCAGAAACCTTCGGCCACACTTTGTTGAAAGCGGTATTCCATGCCATGGCCAACAGGATCAAGAAGCCCACGCCGCCCACGACATTGAGCAAAGGTCCGTTCCGGTGCTCGCCCATGTATTCCTTGCGATTGCAAAGCCACAACAGCACCCCTGCCATCAGTGGTGCTGCAATGACGGTCACGGCCTGCGCCATCACGATCGCCCCAACCGGCTTCACCCCGGTTCGAATCACATATAACGCGACAAGCATTCCTGTGATCAAGACCGCCGCAGTCATTCGGCGTGTCCAGGGATCATCCGGTTCACTACCCAACCCCAATCCATCGGCCAAAACAAAGCCGCCAATCATGGAGTTTATGAGAAACGAAGAGTAAGCCGCAGAAAAGAGCCCCAAGCAAAACAATGCCTTACCGGCATCTCCAAACAGCGGCTGCAATTGCTGGGCCACGGCCCCTGCATCGGCCAGCTCCTTCCCGCGCAACACCGAGGCGGCCGTGCCCATGATCATCAAGGTGATGGAAGCCATGATCACCGCGCCCACACGGGAATCCACAAGACTCTCGGGCAAATCCTCCTTCGCGACACCCTTTTGGCGCACGAGATAGATTTGGAAATAGGCCGCAGCGATGACAAACGTCGTCCCCACCAACCCAAGAACCGTAATATCAATATCCCCCATTCCGCTAGGCACAAAGCCTTTGCCCCACTCGCCGATTTTGGGTTTGGCAAAAAACAAATTGGCGGCAAATGCGAGGAGCATCAACCCCACGAACCCCATCATCAACTTCTCCAAAGCCCGATACAGGTTCTTAAAACAAAACAAAAAAGCGATGGCTGCCGCATTAAATACGACAACGATGTATTCAAATTTCACATAAGCATTGAACGCCGTATGAACGCCAAGGTTGTTGCCAAATTGAAATGCCGAAGCGATGAAGAAAATCGAGACTCCGATCAAGATCGCCAGCCAACGCCCTACGCTCTTGGTCAACATATTGCCGGGCGATTCGCTGGCCATCACACCCAGTCGCGCGGCCATGGTGGTAAAAGCGAGCATGAAGATTACTGAAGCCACCACCACCCAACTCAGGGCATAGCCGTTGGCGGCCCCCACCTTGGAACTGGTTAAAATACTGCCCGGGCCAATGACCACGCAGGCGGTGATGAGCCCGGGACCGAGGGCCTGATACCAGCGGCGCGGGGCGGGCGGTTGCTCGTCAGCCATGCGTGGAGTGTAGGGGCTGCAGGGAACAGGGAAAGGCTAAAGGCGCGTCAATGTCTCGTCGGCCTCCAAGCGCGCAAGCAATTCGGCGACGGTGACGGATTGCCCGGGCAGGATCGCCTCGGGCGCAATCTCGGCCAGTGGCTCCAGAACAAACCGACGTTCTTGGAAACGCGGATGCGGAAGCGTGAGTTGCGCCCCTTGGCGTTGCTCATCCCCGAAGGCAATGAGATCAAGATCCAGTGGACGCGGCTCGTTCATGACCACCTTGGGTTGCCGACCGAATTGCACCTCAAGTGCCTGTAATTTTTCCAACAACGATTCGGGGGTTTCCCCGTCTAACGGCGTCAACGCCGCTGCGGCATTGATGAAGTCCGGTGAATCGGGCGGACAATCGACCGGCGTACTGCGCCACAGGGAAGATTGTTGGATGGGCTTTCGCGAGAGCGTTTTCAATTCGGCAAAGGCCGATTGAAGCGTGGCGACTGGATCGCCGAGGTTGGAGCCAAGCGCAATGTAGGCGGGCTTACTCAAGGCCCAGAACGTTTTGCATGTTGTAAAGCCCGGGTGCCTTGCCGTTGGCCCATTGGGCGGCGCGGAGAGCGCCGTTGGCAAAGGTCTCACGGCTGGCGGCCTTGTGCGTGAGCTCCAGTCGTTCACCGGCACCGGCATACATGACGGTGTGATCACCCACCACATCGCCTCCTCGCAGGCTGTGCATGCCGATCTCCTCATCGGTGCGCGCTCCGACAATGCCTTCGCGGCCGTGACGCAGGGCGTCCTTTTGCTGATTGCGCACCTCGAGCAAAATCTCACCGAGCGTGGCGGCCGTGCCACTGGGGGCATCGACCTTGTGGCGGTGATGCATCTCGATCACTTCCAAATCAAAGTCCGGCCCCAGAATTTCCGCCGCCTTTCGGGTGAGCCAAAAGAGCGTGTTCACGCCGGTCGAATAATTGCTCGCCCAAACGATGGGAATGGCGGTTTGGTGCTTTAGCACCTCAGTCTTTTCTTCGTCCGTGTGGCCGGTGGTGCCAATGATCAGCGCCTTGCCGTGCTCCGCGCACAAGGCGGCGCAGGCGGCGGTGGCGTTGTGCAAACTGAAATCAATGACCGCATCACAATTGGCGATGTGATCGGCGAGGCTGTCGCCTTCGTCCACGCCTATGACGATATCGAGTCCGTCCATTTTTTCGCCGCAGGCAATGAGCATCTGGCCCATGCGGCCTTTGGAACCATGAATGATGACCTTGGTCATGAGGGTTACTTGATCACGCCGGTGGACTTGAGCGTGGCGCGGAGTTGGCGGCGGTTGTCGGGGTTCAGCTTCACCAGCGGCAGGCGGTATTCCTCCTTCACGAGACCTTTCATCGCGAGCGCGGATTTCACCGGCACGGGATTGGTCTCGATAAAGAGATCCTTGAAGAGCGGATAATATTTCTCGTGCAACTTCAACGCGCCCTTGTGGTCGCCCTTGAGATAGCTGTGCACCATTTTGGTGAGCTGCTTGGGCAAAAGATTGCTGGCCACACTGATCACGCCCTGCGCGCCCACGGACATAAACGGCAGCGTCAACGCGTCGTCGCCGCTGAGGATGGAAAAATTCTTAGGCAAGGCCGCGCGCAATTGGCTCACGCGATCCGCATCGCCGCCGGCTTCCTTGATGCAGACGATGTTCGGGCAATCCGCCGCCAGGCGCGCGACGGTATTGATGCCGATCTCCACATTGCACCGACCTGGGATGCTGTAGAGCACGATCGGCAAATTGGTGGAATTCGCAATCTCGCTGAAGTGCGCATACAAGCCCTCCTGCGACGGCTTGTTGTAATACGGACTCACCTGCAACGAACCATCCGCACCCGCATACTCGGCGGACTTGGTGAGATACACGGCCTCCTCTGTGGAATTGGCGCCCGTGCCGGCGATTACCTTGCAGCGGCCTTTGGCGTAATGCACCACCAGTTCAATGATACGTACGTGCTCCTCGAATTCTACGGTCGGCGATTCACCGGTAGTACCCACCGGCACAATACCGTCCACGCCGCCTTTCACCTGCAACTCCACGAGCTTCTTGAGGGCGGTTTCGTCCAGCTTGCCTTTGGAAAAAGGCGTGACCAGTGCGGTATAAACTCCACTAAACATCGGTGCGCGCACGCTAACAGGTCAGGCGACGGAGTCCAAGCCGATTCAAATTTCGACTGTGCCGGTGAACACGAAATCCGCCGGGCCGGTGAGGTGGACCGCCGAAAAAGCATCGCCCTCCCGCTCGAAAGCGACCCCCATGGTGTCGCCGCCGAGTACGTCCACTTTTACCGGAGAAGGCCAATCATTCAGGTGTGCCGCGATCATGCCGCTGGCCGAAACGCCCGTGCCGCACGCCAATGTTTCCCCCACCCCGCGCTCGTACGTGCGCACGCGGATGTGGCCCGGCGCCAGAATCTGAGCGAAATTGACATTCGTCCCGGCCGGCGCAAAGTGATCATGAAAGCGAATCTCTTCGCCCAAGCTGGAGACCATCGCCGCATCGGCCTCGCCAACAAATAACACCGCGTGGGGCACGCCGGTATTAAGCGAGTGCACCGTTTGTTCACCGCCACTGGTTGGAATGCGCTCGTTCAGCGCCAGCCCTTGCGGATCGGTCAGGTTGATGGTCACCGATTCGCCATTAATCTGCGCGTGAATCACGCCGCACACCGTCTCGAAGCTTAGTGTCTCGCCGCCACCGGTGGTCTCTTGAATGTACCGGGCGAAACAACGCGCGCCATTGCCACACATCTCGGCATCGCTGCCGTCGGCATTGTAAAACTCCCACGCCCAATCCGCGCCGTTCTTGGCATTGCGCAAATAAATCAGGCCATCAGCACCAATCCCGCGCTGGCGGTGACACAACTGCGCGATCTGTTCGCGACTGAGGGAAACCTGATCATCGCGATTATCAACCAGCACGAAATCATTCCCCGCGCCGTTCATTTTGGAAAAGGCTATTTGCACGGACGCAGCCTAGCGTGAAGCGGACCGCAAATCAATCGCGGCCGTAATTCGGCGAGGAGGACCGGAAAAATGTCCGCGCCCACACGCCCAGAAGCACACTGAGCTTGGTCAATTTACTGAGCTTAAGCGGCGCCGGATCCAAGGATGGTCGGAACTTCGCCTTTTCCAAAGCCCGCAAAATTCGCCAGTACACCGCCGCCATGCATTCACCGGCAATCATGGAACGCCGATCGCCCGCGGGCAACAGCTCGACAGTGTTTTGAAAATGTTGCCGCGCGCGCACGGCCATCTCGGCTGCGAGATTGTGGAAGGCGGTGGAATATTTTCCGTTCAGGATCGAGCGCGGTTCCACGCCGAATTTTTCCATCGCCTCCTGCGGCAGATAAATGCGGCCCCGCTCGGCGTCATTACCGATATCACGCAAGATGTTCGTGTACTGCAGTGATTTGCCGAGGGCCACCATATAGTCCTGGCATTTCGCATCGCGATAGCCAAACACCTCGACACTCAGGAGGCCCACTGCACTGGCCACGCGATAGCAATACAGTTCGAGATCCTCAAAGGTCTCGATCCGGTCCTGTTCGAGATCAGATTCCAGCCCCTTGATCAGTTCGTCAAAATGCTCGAACTGCAAACCGTACTGGTCGATCACCGGCTGCAATTCACGAACCAACGGTTTCTGTGGAGCCCCGCCATCACACGCCCGCTGCACATCCTCGCGCCAGTCCTGCAGTGCAATCCGCCGACTTTCCAGCGGACTGGAATCTTCATCCGCCACATCATCCACCTGCCGACAAAAGGCGTACAAGGTGGTCATGGCTTTGCGTCGTGGTTTTTCGAGGGCGATGAAGGACAGTGCTAAATTCGAGGCACTGCGTTGGGTGATTTGCTCACCAGTTTCAGCTTCGGCTAGCTCACTCATCGCCGCCGCCGCTATCCTTGCTGTTGTTGACCAACCCCAATTGCTGCATCCGATAACGCAACGAATGACGGGTCATCTTCAACTGCTCGGCGCTGCGGTTGACGTTGTATTGATTCTGCTCAAGCGCCTTCTGAATCATCTTGCGTTCGAAGGACGCCACCGCCTCGGCAAAGCCGAGCTGGAAATCCACTTCGGCTTCCGGCGAGGAATCACTGCTGCTGCGCAGTTGTGTTTCCAGCTCGAAGTCCGGCAAACTTTCGGGCTGCACTTCATCGGTTTGCTCAATGATCGCCGCGCGTTCCATCACGTTACGCAACTCGCGCACATTACCAGGCCATTGATGGGCGAGCAGTTTTTGCTCCGCCGCCGTAGAAAGCTTAAGGGGTGCGCGCCCAAGCTTTTGGCAGTTCTGAACTAGAAAATGTTCAGCCAAAGTCACCACATCACGGCCGCGATCGCGCAAGGGTGGCGGCCGAAACTGCATCACGTTCAGCCGGTGATAAAGATCCTCACGAAAATCGTTTTCCTTGATGGCCTGGACAATGTCGCGATTGGTCGCAGCAATAATTCGGACGTGGACGCGCTTTTCTTCATTGCCGCCCACGCGCGTGAACGAGCCGTCTTCAAGAAAACGAAGCAGCTTGGCCTGCAGCGGTCGGCTCATATCGCCGATCTCATCGAGAAAAATGGTGCCGCCATCCGCTTCCTCCACACGACCGGTCTTAGTGCGCAACGCCCCGGTAAAGGCGCCTTTCTCGTGACCGAACAATTCACTTTCCAACAGGTTCTCCGGAATGGCCGCGCAGTTTAGGCGAATGTAATTCTTCTCGGCGCGCGCACTGAGATGATGGATCGAGCCGGCTACGAGTTCCTTGCCCGTGCCGCTCTCGCCTAGAATCAGCACGGTGGAATCGGTCGGCGCCACGGTTTCGATAAACTTGCGCAGATCAATCATCTTGGGCGAGTCGCCCACGATCTGGTGCAATTGATAAATCGGGCTGTTCCCGCCGGATCGCGCCCGCAGGGTTTTGTTTTCCTCCTTGAGATCGTAATGCTCACGACAGCGATCCACCGCGTGGAGCAATTCTTCTGGAGCGAAGGGCTTGGAGAGATAATCTACCGCGCCGTTCTGAATGGCTTCCACGGCGAGCTTCGGCGTCGCAAAAGCAGTGATCATGATCACCCTCATTTTTGGGAAACCATCCTTGGCTTTCTTGAGCAGTTCATAGCCACTCATGCCGCCCAGTCGGCCATCGGTTATCATCATGAAATATTCGTTGCCCGGCTCATTGAGCATCTCCACGGCCTGCTCTCCGGATTCAGCAACGTCTACCGTATAGCCGTCATCCATCAACAACTCACTCACGGTCGACCGCATATTGGGCTCATCGTCGACCATCAGGATGGGAGGGAGGGCGGATTTCATGATTCGTTTTCTTGGAGCAGAACTCGGGTTGGGAAAGTTAAGATGAACTCCGTGCCCACGCCAAGCTCTGATTCCACAACAATCTCGCCACCGTATAGTTCAGTGTTTTGTTTCACAATCGCCAAGCCGAGCCCCGTGCCCTTTTTCTTGGTGGTGAAATACGCTTCAAAAATCTGCTCGCGCTGATCCGGAGGAATGCCTTCACCTGAATCTTTCACCCGCAATTCAATGGCATATTGCGGCGACGGGCGGCAACTTACCTGCACCATTCCATTTTCACCCGCCGCCTCGCGGGCATTCACCAGCAAGTTTACCATGATTTCACGCAGGTGCGCCCGTTGCATCATCAAAGGCGGCAGGCCTTCGTGCAGATCTTTTTCCAATTGGATATGAAAAGCATGGTTCGGCGGAAATGCTTCCTCAATCGCACCCTGCAGCTCCTCTTTCATATCAATTTTTTCCACGCGCCCCTCGGATAACCGCGCGTATCCCATCAACTCAGTAAGGATCATGTCGGACCGTTCCACTTCGCCGCGGATCATATTCAACTGCCTCGTTGCCACCGTGTTCTCCCCCTCCATATGACGACCTAGCGAGAAAGCGGCGTTGTTGATAATCGCCAACGGATTCTTCAAGCGGTGAGCAATCTCCGCCGCCAGGCGGCCGGTAGATCTTAGCTGCTCGCGGCGCAGCGAATATTCCCGCGCCTCGCTTTGCGCCTGACGATCTCGGTCAAACAATACCTGTACGCCATAGCAAACCGCCGTCATCAGAACGAGGAAGAAAACCCGAATGGTAAATAAGGATCCCTCGTACTGCTCCGCCGGCTGGTTCACAGCCTGGATTTCCTCCGGGGTGGCCGGACCCACGCGTGGAGCCAATTCGTCCAAGGCCTCCATTGGATCAATCGCGATCCACCCTTTCCAGATAAAAATAGCTGCCGCATAACCGGCCGTGGTCAGCAAGTTCACTGAGATTTGCGTCACCGGAATCGGCACACTAATTGCATTGCGAACGATCAACACGAGGAATACCCAATACACCATACTGTCCAACCCACCGGTAATCACCACCAGAGCCGAAACCACCATGGCATCCACTAAATTCATCACCAGTGTCACCCAATGCACTACCCGCAGTTTCCAGCTGTTGAACATCAGGAAGAACACCATCGCGCCCATGTTTACCACTACGTATCCGAGGAAAAATTGCTGCACCGGCTCCAGAGCGATCTCTACACGCGCACGCAGAATGAAGTCCTTACCCTCCACGTATTCAGAAAAGAACAGGAAATAGGCAAGCAAACCCAGCACAGCCACCTTTACAGGTACGCCGATGTCGCGCTCCATCAACTTCAATCGACGGTACTGCTCGGAGGAATCAATCGACGAAGTGCTAACCAGTCGGAAAAAACGTTTAATGTTCTCAAAAGCAAACATGTCGACAGCGCCTTTTACGATGCCAATCCGGCTGCCTGCAAGGTCGTTTCCACAATTTCCTCCACCGGTGCCAATCGGCCGAGGCCTTCGTAGCCGCAGGCCAAGTCGCCCGCGGCCGGCCCGATGAATTGGGCGCCGCGGTCTTTTAGCAACGCCACATTCGCCTGTGTAGCCGGATGCTCCCACATCTTGCCGTTCAAGGCCGGAGCCAAGAGCATTTTGGCCGCCGGATTCGCCGCCAAAGCAATGCAGCCCAGGGCATCATCCGCCTGCCCTTGAGCCAGCTTGGTGAGTGTGTTGGCGGTGGCCGGTGCCACCAGAATGAGATCAGCCTCATCAGCCAGACGAATGTGTGTCGGACGCCAGCCTTCCTCCTCGTCGTAAAGGCTGGTCACCACCGGATTGCGCGACAGCGTCTTGAACGGCAGGGGCGTGATAAACTCCTGCGCATCACGTGTCATCACCACGTGCACCTCCGCGCCGGCTTTCACCAACTGACTGCACACATCCACCGCCTTATGCGCGGCGATGGAGCCGGTGACACCGAGGATGATGGTTTTCTGTTCTGCCACTAGGCCGCCTTTGCGTTTTGGTAAATGGTTTGGGCCCGCTCGAAATCCGCCTCGCGCGTGCTGCTCACGATTACATGATCAAACTGCCCCTGCTGCTGCATCTCCGCCTCGGCAATCGCCAACCGATCCTCGATCGTGTCCGCCTCATCCGCAGCCCGTTCCTCTAGGCGCGCGCGCAATTCGGCAACATCGGGCACCACGATGAACAACGTCTGCAACGCCTTACCCAAGGCGTTGTCCTGGCGCGCCATGGCGCTGAGCGTCAAGGCGCCCTGCACGTCGTTCACAATCAACACATCCCGTCCCGCCGCCAGTGCCTCCTGCACGCTGGATTTCAATGTGCCATAACGGTTCCCGTACACCTCCGCGTGTTCCAGAAAACCGCCAGCGCGGATTTGGGTGAGGAAATCGTCTTCTGTTACAAAGTGATAATCCTGACCATCCACTTCGCCTTCGCGCGGGGCGCGGGTGGTGCAGGTGACCATGCGTTGGAGGTTGGAGTTGGCCTCCAACAGGCGATGGGCCACGGTGGTTTTCCCCACACCTGACGGGCCGGAGAGCACCAGCAAAACCGGTTGGGATTGCTCGGCCATTATTCGACGTTTTGCACCTGCTCGCGGAATTTTTCCAACTCGCTTTTCATCGCCACCACCAACCGCGATATCAAAGGATCATTGGCTTTGGAGCCGATGGTGTTCACTTCGCGGTTCATTTCCTGCGAAAGGAAATCCAGCGTGCGCCCGACCGGCCCCTTGGACTTGGCGTAATCGGCAAACTGCCCGAAATGACTTTCCAGCCGCGTCAATTCCTCGGTTATATCAATCCGGTCGGCGAACAAAGCCACTTCCTTAAGCACGCGTTCATCGTCCAGTTTCAGGTCCAGACCGGATTGATTAAGCCGATCCAGTAACGCTTCCCGATGCCGTCGCACTGTTTTGGGCGCTTGGCGTTTCACGGCCTTGACCGATTTCTGCAATGCATCAATGCGCTTCTGCAAATCCTTCTTCAGATTGGCCCCTTCACGAGCGCGCATCGCCAGCAATTCCTTGAGAGCCGCACGCACGGCCGTGCGCAAAGGCGTCCACAGCGATTCCACATCTAGCTCTTCCTCGGAAGTCTGCAGCACGCCCGGCGCGCGCAGGATAGTGTCCAAACTCACCTCACCGCCGAGTTTCAAATCCGTCGCCAGTTTGCGGTATTCCTTGGCGTATTCTTTGGCCAGATTGCGGTCGATCTCCACCTGCGCGCGGTCGCCGCTTTTGGCAGTCCATTGTACACGCGCCGCAATCCGACCGCGCGACACCTTGGCATTGATCTCATCCCGCGCGCGGCTTTCCAGAGCATCCAGTTCACGTGGCAAATACAACGACAGCTCCGCCTGCTTGCGGTTTACCGTGCTGATTTCGACGGTGAATTTCGCTCCGCCTCTTGCCGCTTCGCCGCGGCCATAGCCGGTCATGGAATTCATGGGCCGGCTACCTTGACAGAAATCGGATTCCTTTGAAAGGCAGAACGCTCTTTAGGACAGGGCTTCACTGACACGCTCTACAGTCAACGCCTTTCCGGTCGCGCCATCGACCTCCACCATCAGGCCCTGCAACAACACACGATCTTTGGCTACCGGAAACCGGCGCGGCTGACTAGTCAGAAACCGTTCCACCACCGGCTCCCAATCGCGGCCCAGCACACTGTCGTGCGGCCCCGTAAAACCTGCATCGCACAGGAACGCCGTGCCGCCCGGGAAAATAAATTCGTCCGCCGTTTGCACATGCGTATGAGTCCCCACCACCACGCTCACGTGACCATCTAGCATTCGCGCCATGGCGATCTTTTCGCTGGTGGCTTCCGCATGAAAATCAAGCAGGATCACCGGCGCCACCGGCGCGAGTTTCTTCACCTCCTCCTTGACGCTCCGAAAGGGATTATCCAATTCACCTCGCATGAAGGTGTTTCCTTGCGCGTTGATCACTCCCACCGTGGGCTGACCAGCGCGCTCGATCACCGCGCTACCCTGACCGGGAGTGCCAGCGGGGTAATTAATCGGCCGCACAAATCGAGGTTCCTCATCCAGCAAGATCTCAACCTCTTTCTGATCCCAGAGATGATCCCCGCAGGTGATCACATCTACGCCCGCCGCATAAATCTCCGCTGCTGTGTCCGGCGTGATGCCGTTGCCGCCGGCGGAATTTTCGCCGTTGGCCACCACTACATCCAGCCCATGCTGCGCCCGCAGGCCGGGCAACAGCTCCGCTAGCGCCTTGCGGCCGGGCGAGCCCACGACGTCGCCAATGAACAACAGCTTCATGGGCCGACCCTAGCGCTTGCCTGCACAGGGCGCAATCTGCTTGTCATTCCCGGCCCGTTCCGCACAATCGGCGCCCCATGAAATTCGCACTTTCTCTGGCTGCAGCCGCAGCCATGACGTTTGTTATCCCCGCCCAAGCTGAAAATGTGACGGCCAACATGGCCAAGGCTGCCGACGCCTTGATCGCCAGTCTGGACGCCAAACAGAAAGCGCAGGCCGTTTTCAAATTTGACGGCGAAGAACGCACTTACTGGCATTTCATTCCCGCCGAAATGCTTAAGGGCGGCGGCCGCAAGGGGCTGCAGATCGAGCACATGACCGGCCAGCAACGGGAGCTGACCCACGCCCTGCTCAAGACTGTGCTCAGCGAATCAGGCCATACCAAGGTGAAAAACATCATGTTCCTCGAGGACATCCTGTACATGCTGGAGGGCAAGAATCGTCGCTTTGTGCGCGACCGCGATGCCTACCACATTCTTGTATTCGGCAAGCCCGGCAACAAAGGCGCGTGGGGCTGGCGTTTCGAAGGCCACCATTTGTCGCTAAATTACACCATCGTAAACGGCAAGCTCAGCGTAGTGCCGTCGTTCCTCGCCAGTAACCCGGCTGTGGCGGATTTCGGCCCGGGCCGAAAACTGATCGCCCTGGAAGCCGAGGAATTCGCCGCTCGCGAATTGCGCACCTCCCTTAGTGCCGCGCAGATCAAGCAGGCCGTGATCGCTGAAAAAGCGCCACGCGACATCCTCACCTCCGCCCTGCCTTCGGTGGAGGCAATGGAAAATTCCGGCATCGGCTACAACGACCTAAACAAAGGCCAGCAGGCCCAGCTCACCAAACTCATTCAGGAATACATCAACCGCCACCGCGCCGTGGTGGCCAAAGAAGACTGGGCCAAGATCGAGAAAGCCGGACTGGCCAAGATCCGCTTCTCCTGGGCCGGCAGCACCAAGGCCTTTGAGCCGCACTACTACCGCATTCAGGGCCCCACTTTTCTGCTCGAATATGCCAACACGCAGAACGGCTCCAACCACATTCACGCCACCTGGCGTGATTTCAAGGGCGACTTCGGCCGCGACATCCTACGCGAACATTTCAAGAAGGCGCACTAAGGCTTCCGCCGTTCAATTCAAATTGGCTAAAGGGTTGTTGACCTGATGGATGATGCTGTTTCCCAATCCGACGCGCCGCCAGCCCTCAATGTCGGTGATCGCGTTGAACTGACGATTGACGACATGGCCTTCGGCGGCGAAGGCGTCGGACGCATAGATGGCTTTGTGATCTTTGTGCCGTTTGTCATCACCGGCGAAATTGTGCTGGTGGAGATCACTGAAAAGAAAAAAGCCTTCGCCCGCGCCAAACCCCTACAAGTTTTGGAAGCCTCGGCCGATCGCGTGGAGCCGCGCTGCGAACATTTCGGCACCTGCGGCGGCTGCCAATATCAGCACATCGATTACAACACCCAACAAACCATCAAGGAATCGCAGGTGCGCGACCTCTTCGAACGCATCGGCGGCTTTGACAGCACCGTGGTTGGCAACCTCGTTCCCTGCCCGGAACCCTACAACTACCGCAACCGAATCATGGTGCGACGCCAATGGAACAAGATCGAGCAACGCCCGGTGTACGGCTTTCTTCATTGGGACAGCCGGTTGGTAATAGATCTGCAGAACTGCCATATCGCCGAGTCGGCGCTGAATGAGCAATTGCGGGAAGTCCGAGAAAACCCGCCACCGCGCAACATGCAGAAGGTCGTCCTGCGCATGATGCCCGATGACTGGGAGATGCATCGTGATTCATTTTTCCAGAACAACTTCCATCTCCTACCCGAGCTGGTGGAATCCGTCCGCCAATGCCTGCAGGATGCCGGCTCCAAGTATCTGGTGGATGCCTACTGCGGTATCGGATTTTTCAGTCTGTCACTAGCCGATCTAGTCGAGGGGTTTGTGGGCATCGATATCGACAAGCAATGCATCCTGCCCGCCCGCCGCAACCTCGAGCAACGCGGCCATACCAACGGCGAATTTCTGCTGGGCAAAACCGAGGAACACATGGACGAACTACTCGAACGCTTCCCGGCCGATGATACCACCATCATTCTGGATCCTCCGCGGAAAGGTTGTCATCAGGAAGGCCTCGATATGCTGGTCAAGGCCAGTCCCCGTCAGGTCATCTACGTCAGCTGCCACCCCGCCACACTTGCCCGTGATCTCAAATGGCTGTGTGAAAACGGTTACACCTTGAAGAGCGTCACCCCCCTTGACATGTTCCCCCAAACCCAACACGTCGAATGCGTCGCCGACCTCCGGCGCGCGGACAGTTAGAACGGAATTGCGCCGCGCCGCGCGACAAATACCTCCCAAGCCGTTCGTTGGAGAATCTTAGCCTCGCGCTCCCGCACTTGAAACAAGCCGCCATTGGATAATCCCAATGGCGACTGCCACGTGAGCGCGCAGTACATCATACAGGCATTCAGATAGGTGCCGTGCTGGGACGGCAGAAAACCCGTGCGATCACGCAAGCGAATATCCGGATGCCGCGCCTCCACCAATTGCCAGGCCAACCCAGCCGGCACCACCGGCGCATTCAGCTGTGCCGCCACTCCATAAACACTTCGTTCTGCCTGCCGATACATTTCCGCCGTGGAATAAAATCCATCCCCAATGGCATGCGGCAACAGAAAAGCGACCTGCGATTTAGCCGCCTGCGCCCTGACATTCAACCGCTGCGCGGAAGACAGCGTCACCGCCGGCGTATACACCGGCGCACGGGTGTGCTCCTGCAAAACAATCACATGCTGCGGAATGCGGTTGGTGATGTTCCGGAAATCCGGAAAGGAAGTGCTAATATTGGTGACACTATGAATATCCACCGAATGATTGAACAAAGTATAGCCGCCCGGCGCATGAGTCTTGGCCCTGATTTTAAGCTTCCCCACCTGACTCATCGAGGTAAGCACGGAGGCCATGTTATTGGCCTTCACAATATTGTTCCCCAAAAATAAAACATTCAGGGTATCAGGCAACATCACCCGATTGGTGGTAAAGGTGATACTATTCGTTGGGAACCACGGACTAACAGGGATGATGGGATTGGCTCCGCTGGCAAAAGGCAGCGGCAAGCCTCGGTTTACTCCGTTCCAGCGCAAATTAAACCGCTGCGACCCAATGGCCATGGAAGCCTTTGTTTCCAAAGCCCCCAAAGTCATCCAGCCAAGCAACAGAATGGTTAACCAACGGGTCATTTAATACATTGAACCTAAGTACACCGTGGCAAAAGTCAATGAGATAGGAAAAACCCGAAAAACAGCGTTGCAATTAGGAACTAATCTGGTTTCATTCCGGCCCGTTGTCGGCTCGTAGCGCAGCCTGGTTAGCGCGCCTCGTTCGGGACGAGGAGGTCGGGCGTTCGAATCGCCCCGAGCCGACCATTACTTTTTAGTTCGCCTATTCAGCTTTCTCGAATTCGTAGAGAGCTTTCACTTCCTCATCAGATAAAGCGCGGTTGTGGATGAGGATGTCGTTCACCAATAAACCTTGAGCCAACAGCATTCTGTTTTTTAGCAGCCATCAGTTTCGTACACCTAATCGCTGTATTTTACTGCTGGCCTAATGGGTTAATATAGCTCTAAACCTTTTAGAGCAGACAGAATCAACTAATAATAAGTAATCATACAATTGGGCAAAATAGATTTTATTTTCTGCACTTGGACATCATTGATACCATCATTGTTGTGCAAGTTGAGTAATTCTAGATTTTTAAAATCTTTAAGTAAGTCA
>CAJWVY010000014.1 GCA_913048135.1 uncultured Verrucomicrobiales bacterium | reverse complement strand
GGCGTTCGCACCAGCGCTGATACATGCGCAAGAGCATGTCCGCCCAGTCACAGCTTTCCGTACCGCCAGCACCTGCGTTGATGGTGAGGATACAGTTGCACTTGTCCTGCGGATCCTTGAGCATGGCCTGCAGTTCAAGAACATCCAGTGAGCCAATAAATTGCTCGGTGTCAGCAGTCAGTTCCTCGAGCAACAGGGCCTGCGTTTCCTCATCCTCTTCCGCGCCCAACTCCACCATCCCTTGCAGGTCGGCCAGTTGAGATTCGGTTTTTTGAAAGATCTCTACCTGCTTACGCAGACGGGCCGATTCCTCGGAAAATTTCTGAGCCCGCTCACGGTCATTCCAGAAATCATCGGCGGACATGATTTCCTCCAACTCCTGAACGCGCGCTTCACTCTGGGCGACGTCAAAGAAACCTCCGCAACTTCTCCAAGCGGGACTTGGTCTCGGTTAACTGGGCTTGCACCGCATCGAACATACGCGCCTCATTTAGCCGCTTCCTCTGCGGATGCCGAGTCCTTTTTCAATCGCGCCACACGCCGCATGGCCAGAATCCCGCACGCCAGCACGCAGCCCCAGCTCAGCCAATCGCCTGTACGCTGGTACACCGTCGGAGCATGCGGCCCCGCGCGCAGCGGCACTTCCACCACGCGCACGCCAGTGGAATGCACAGGCTCGGTCACACCATGAAATCGCCCGTACTCGTCCACCCAACCGGTGATGCCGTTGTTACAGCAACGTACCAGCGGTCGCAGGTTTTCAATCGCCCGCCACGCCGCCGTGCGGGCGTGCTGCCATTGCTGATGACTGTCACCAAACCAGCCGTCATTCGTCAGGTTCAGCAGAAAATCCACCTCCGGCGTAGTCGCCCGCCGCGCCAGCTTGGGCACCACGTCCTCAAAGCAAATGATCACCGAGGTCTTGGCTTTCCCCATATCAAACACCACCTCGCCGCCGCCCCGCCCAAAATTCCCCACCGGCGCCAGCTTCTTGAGAAACGGCAACTGCTCCGAAAACGGCACATACTCGCCAAACATCACCAGATGGCGCTTGGCGTAGTTCGGCCATTTCATCTCCTTCAACCCTCCGAGAAAAGAATCTTCCGGCGGCACCAACACGGCGCTGTTGTACGGCACATTATTGGTCGCCGTATCCGCGCCCCACACCCGCCACACGCCCTGCTCGGCAATCGCTTGCTCCAGCTGCCCCATGCGTTGGATGACATTAGTGGGGTTCAATACCCAAAACGGCGGCAGCGATGCCTCCGGCCAAACTAGCAAATCCGGTTCCTTCGATACGGCCCGATCGGAAAGATCCATCATGTGCTCAAACCGGTTCGCCTGACTCACCGGATCGTTCACGTTCCACAGCACCGTTTGCGGTATAGCCGGCTGCACCAGTGCGATCTTGAGTGAACCGCGTCGTTCGGCCAACGGTTGTGAAAGCGCCCACTGCCCCAAACCCAAGGCCACCAGCAACAGTCCAGCCGGCCCGGCCAGATCCTTTAACAGCGCCGGCTCAAAGCGATCCTGTTCGCGCCAGCGCCAGAATACCAGCAAGCCGCCCACTGACCCCCAAGCCACTACCAAGGAAACCCCCAAGACCCCAGTGAACTGCGCTAGCATGGCGAGTGAGGTCCAGTCCAGCTGCGAGCCGCCCAGATAATTCCAGGGAAACCCGGTGATTACCCAGCCGCGAAGGCATTCCATCGCCACCCACGCGCCGGCGCAACTCGCTCCCCAACCGAGCCGTTGACGCCAATCCATAGCCGCCACTTCCGCCTCAGCCGATTCCGGCTTACCAGGAAACAGCCACCAACAAAACGCTGCCCACAAAGCCGGGTACAACGAGCAATATCCGCTAAGGGCGACCCAGCCCACAATGTTACTGCCGGCCACCGGGATGTAGAGCACCCAGCATAGCGAGGTAAAGAAATGAGCCGCTCCGGCCGCTAGACCCAATCGAAACGCGCGCTTCGGTGCCGCCGCCGTAGCCCACAACAACAGCGCCGGCGCCAGCCACGCCGCCGGCTCGCATTGAAGCGGCGCAAAGGCGCAAGACCACACCAAGCCGGCCACGCCTGCCTTGATCCAGTCGCTGCTGTTGCGCTTGCTGCCGTCCACGCGCGCAGTGTGCCCATTGGCGCAGGCAAGGCAAGTGCGCCCTGTTCACGCGCATTTTGCTTTGCCCGATTTTCATCCTGCCGTAACGTGACCGCCGCCCGACTCACATGAAACAAGTTCGCATTGGCAGAAGTACGTTGAAAGGATCCCGGCTCGCTTTCGGTTGCTGGCGCATTGCCGGCACGTGGGAAGCGCGCAAGGTCACGGCCAAGGCGCGCGAAGCCGGGCTCAAGGCTATCCTTGCCGCCCAAGAAGCGGGCTACACGCTGTTCGATCATGCGGATATTTATTGCGGAGGCGTTTCCGAGGAATTGTTCGGGCTAGCGCTCAAGCAATCTAAGGCACTGAAAAAATCCGCCGTCATTGCCACCAAATGCGGCATCCGCATTCCGGAAGGCAATGAGCCATACCGTTACGATTTCTCGGCCGACTACATCATTCAATCCTGCGAGAAATCGCTGCAGCGTATGGATGTCGATTGCGTGGATATTTATCAACTGCACCGTCCCGATTGGTTGATGGATCCTGACGAGGTCGCCAAGGCCTTCACCACGCTCAAGAAGGCCGGCAAAGTGAAGCACTTTGGCGTGAGCAATTTCCGCCCCTCACAAGTGAGCCTGCTGCAAAGCGCTCTGAAGGACCCGCTACTGGTAAACCAAGTTGAGCTGAGCCTGCTACAGCTCACACCGTTTGAAGACGGCACCTTGGATCAATGTCAGGAACACAAGATTACCCCCATGGCTTGGAGCCCATTGGCCGGGGGCTTTTTGGGCAATGGCAAAAGCGCAGTACTGCCGTCCCAGGAAAAATATAAGCCCACCAAGATCCGCCGACGGCTCGATGCCATGGCGCGCGAACTTGGTACCAGCCGGGCGGTAGTGGCTTTGGCGTGGCTGATGCGGCATCCATCCGGAATTATCCCGATCGTGGGCAGCACGAAATCAGAACGCATCCGCGAACTGGCCGGAGCAGATGAATTACAGCTCACGCACGAGCAATGGTACGCCCTGCTCACCTCCGCCTTGAAGGAGGATCTTCCCTGAGCACGCCCGCCCAGCTCGGCTATCGCATGCCGGCTGAGTGGGAACCCCATGCCGGCACGTGGCTCACGTGGCCGCGCCGCGAAGGCATCAGCTTTCCGGACCTCTACGACCGCATCCCGCCCGTGCTCGCCGCCATGGTCCGCGCCTTGGCTGAAGATGAAGACGTGTTCATCAATGTTTGGGATGCCGCCATGGAAACCGAGGTGCGCACTGTGCTGTCTGAACACGATGCGTTGAACGATCGTGTTGAATTTCATCATCACCCCGCCTACGAACCATGGTGCCGCGATCATGGTCCGGTCTTCATCGTCAACGATTCCGAACGCGCCGTGGTCAACTGGGGATACAATGCGTGGGGCGAAAAATATCCGCCGTACGATCTGGACAACGCCATTCCGGAGCGCATTGCAACCGCGCGCGCCCTGTCCTGTTTTACGCCGGACATTATCCTCGAAGGCGGCTCGATTGAGGTCAACGGTCAGGGCACACTCATCACCACCGAGAGTTGTTTATTAAACCCCAACCGCAACCCCGCGCTGGATCGCGCCGCGATCGAACAACAGCTGCGCGATTATCTCGGTGTACGAAACATCCTGTGGCTCGGCGACGGGATTGTTGGCGACGACACCGATGGGCATGTGGATGATCTCACGCGCTTTGTGGATACCCAGACTGTCGTCACCGCCGTGGAGCCCGACCCGCAGGATCCCAATCACGTCTCGCTGCAGGCGAACCTCGAGCGCCTGCAAGCCATGCGCACCGAAGACGGCACCCCGTTGCGCGTGATTGAGCTGCCCATGCCTGAACCGGTGTGGCATCAGGGCGAACGTATGCCGGCCAGTTACGCGAATTTCTACATCGGCAACCGCACGGTGTTGATGCCTGCCTACGGACAGCCGCGCGATGCCGCCGCACAGATCATCCTGCAACAATGTTTCCCGAACCGCCGCGTGCTGGCTCTGGATTCCTCCGATCTCATCTGGGGTCTGGGCTCGTTTCATTGCCTTACCGTACAGGAACCGCTGGGTTCACTATAATTCCGGCCGCTTTTTGGAATCGTTTTCCCTTGCCCTGGAGGGGCTTGCTTCGGTTCAATTCATCCCATGAGTACGGTGGACCAATTCGCCAGCGTCTTCAACGCCGCCTCCCAAACGGCGTTTCAACATCAACCGCCCGCGCTGGAAAACGCCCTTGTGGTGACCGATCTGGAGCCGGACGCCGCTGAGAAGTATGCCGGGAGCGTCCGAACATTTTTCGGGGCCGTCACCGGCAAATGGGAAACCGTGCACGGCGGAGAGTTTGCCACGGTCAAGGAACTGCTCAACCTCGTGGAATCCCGCAAGCCGGGCTTGATCGTGACCTACCGGCACCTGCACAGCGAGGCATGGCGCTGGCCGTACAGTTTGGGCGAGCATTTGGATGTGTTGATTCAGGAAAGCACCCCCCCCGTAGCCATCCTCCCGCACCCCGATCGCGAAGGCGTGCCGGAACGCGCATTGAAGAACACGGACAGCGTCATGGTCATCAACAGTCATTTGGTCGGCGAAGATGCCCTTGTGAATCACGCCGCCGTCCTGACTGCCATTGGCGGCACCCTGCATCTCACGCACGTGGAGGATGACGCCGTGTTCGAACGGTATCTCGATGTGATCAGTAAGATCCCGGAGATTGATACCGATGTCGCCCGGGAAACCATCCAGGAACAGCTTCTACGCGAACCCTCGGCCTACATTGATTCCTGCGAAACCGCCCTGCGCGAGGCCGGTGTGGACCTCAGGGTGGTTAAACACGTCACGCACGGCCATCGTCTGGAGAAATACCGAAATGCCATTAAGGATCATCAGGTTGACCTGGTGGTCTTACAGGGCCACGACGAGGATCAACTCGCCATGAATGCCACGGCATATTCAGTCGCCGTGGAGCTGCGTACCACTCCCCTGTTGATTGTCTAAGGAGATATCATGAGCGAAGCCGCTGAATCTGCCCCCGCAAAGAAGAAACTCCATAATCCCCTGCACGTCACCATCATGGTCGTGCTGGTCACCGGCCTGTGCGCCTTTCTCCTGCATAACGGCACGGAGCAAAAATTTGTGTTCGGCATCCTACTCGCCGTCACCCTCGGCATGCTGGCTCTGGAGAAAATTAATAAAGCCATCCTCGTGCTGCTCGGCGCCGGTATCGCCCTGTTATTGGCCACTTGGCAAGGGATCATTAAGGGCGGGGAAATGCATGATGGGCATTACATGCCGACCTATATTCAGATGGTTGATTGGGGCACCATCGGGATCATCATTGGGTCCACCATTTTCGTGGAACTCATCTCGCGCAGCGGCCTGTTTGCGTGGATCAGCGTCAAGATTCTCAAGGTCTCCAAGGGCGATCCGTTTAAACTGTTGATCTGCTTCTCCGGCCTCACGGTCGTATTCAGCGCGTTCCTAAACAACGTCACCGCCATGATCATTGTGGGCTCGCTCACCATTGTGGCCTGCAAAAAACTCAAGCTCTCCGCCATGCCATTCCTGTTGGCAGAGGGCATCTACACCAACATCGGTGGCCTATTGACGCTCATCTCGTCCATCCCGAACATTATCGTCGGTACCGCAGCCAACATCGGCTACACGCAGTTTCTCCTCGTAGCCGGGCCGTACTGCATACTCGCCTTTGTGGTGACGCTTTATCTAGTGCGCTGGCTGTTCAAAATCAAACCGCTTACTGATGAAGCTTCCAAGGCCGAGGCCAAGAGCATGGTTGATGCCTTCGATGAATGGGAGACGGTCAAGGATCGCAAATTCTTTTATCTCTCCGCCATGGTGCTGGGCGCCATCATCCTCGGCTTCGCCCTGCACTCCTCCATCCCTGTGCTCAAGGATATGGGACTCGAGGTAATCGCCATCCTCGGCGCCACGGTGATGTTGGTGATTTATCCCACCGATGTGGAAGGCGTGCTCAACGAGGTCGAATGGACGCTGGTTCTGTTTTTCGTCGGTCTCTTCGCCCTGTTGGGCGTCATGGGGAAAGCCGACGTCCTGTCCATGATCGGCGAATGGCTTAAATCCCCACTCAGTTCCGGCTCCTATTCCGGTCCCATGGCCATGATGTGGAGTAGCGCGTTCTTCAGCGGCCTCACCGACAACATCCCACTGGCCGCGGTGTTGGCCAAGGTGCTCAGCGGTTTTCAGTCCCAGATTGGCGATCTTGCATGGTTCGCCGAATACGGCCATCTCCTCTGGTGGGGCCTCATCTTCGGAGCCGGGTTAGGTGGCAATTTTACGCCGATCGGCAGTGCCTCCACCGTGGTGGCAATCGGGATTCTTAAGAAAGAAGGCCATAACATCACCTTCATGCAATACGTGAAAATCGGGGCTATCGTGGTACTGGTCCAACTCACGCTGGCCACGGCCTATCTCTTTGGTGCCGAGAAAATTGGGCTCATCCAGAAGCTCGATCCCAAAGCCGCAGCTGCCTCCGGCCAGGTGACCGATGACAATGGCACCCATGGGCATGGTTCGGATGGCCATTGACCCGATCGGCGTTTCCTGCTACAAGCTCCGCCGAACATGTTGAATTTGCCCGTACAAACCCTTGGCGTCACGGTAGTACCTGTAGTACTTGCCGGTGCCGCCGGGTCGTGTCGAGGCTAGATGACTTTCGACAAAGACCCGCGGCTGGAAACGGTCGTGGGTCTTTTTCTTTCGCCCAAACCGACCGCTCCCCCAGCCGCCCAACCCAAAGAACCATGAGCAAACCCACCCGCAAAAGCAGCAAGAGCAAACCCAAGACCGCCACCCGTCGCAAACTCGGCCGCCCCATGAAGGGTTGCGAAATCCTTGTGGCCGCGCTCGAGCGCGAAAACGTGGACACGATTTTCGCCTACCCAGGCGGTGCCAGCATGGAGCTCCATCAAGCCCTCACGCAGTCTGAGAAAATCCGCACCATTCTGCCCCGGCACGAACAAGGCGGTTCATTTGCCGCCGAGGGCTACGCCCGCGCCACCGGCAAAGCCGGCGTGTGCATGGCCACCAGCGGCCCCGGCGCCACCAACCTCGTAACCGGCATTGCTGATGCGTGGATGGACAGCACACCACTCGTCGCACTCACCGGCCAAGTCCCGCAGGCGATGATAGGCAAGGGCGCGTTCCAGGAAACCGATTTCTACGGCATGACCCTCGGTGTCGTGAAACACAGCTATCTGATCACCGATATCCGCGATATTCCGCGCGTGGTGAAGGAAGCTTTTCACATTGCTCAAACCGGCCGGCCCGGTCCGGTGGTTATTGATTTTCCGAAAAACATTCAGCAACAAACCGCCCAACCGGTGTGGCCCACCAAAATTGATCTGCCCGGCTACCGACCTGACCCGAAAGCGGACGATCTGGAGCTGAACGAAATCATCGGTCTGATCGAGAAAGCCGAGCGCCCAGTGCTCTATGTCGGCGGCGGCATCATCACCGGCGAAGCCTCCAAGGAACTGCGCGCCTTTTCCGAGGCCACCAAGATTCCCGTCACCACAACCATCATGGGCGTGGGCGCTTTCCCCGAGGATCATAAACTTTCCCTGCGCTGGCTGGGCATGCACGGCGCCGCCTACGCGAACTGGGCTGTCAGCGGCGAACTCCGCAAGGACGCCAAGGGCAACACCCGCAAGATCGCCGACGGCGCCGATCTCCTGCTCGCCTTTGGCGTGCGGTTTGATGACCGCGTGACCGGCAAGGTGGAGAAATTCTGCGAGACCGGCACCATCGTGCACGTGGATCTCGACCGCTCCGAGCACAACAAGAACAAACACGTGCAGCTGCCCATCCACAGCGATGTGAAATACGCCCTCGGCAAACTGGTCAAGATGGTCAAAGCCCGCCCGATCAAGGCCCGCTACACAAAGTGGCACAAGCAGATCGCCGAATGGAAACAACGCGCCCCGCTCGGCTACGAAGTCACCGACGAGGTGATGAATTCCATGCACATGAAGGATCACCTCAAGGGCAAAGAAGACCAGGTGATCCTGCCGCAACACGCAATTGCCACCCTGTTCAAGGAAAGCAAAGGCGACGCCCTCATCACCACCGGCGTGGGCCAGCACCAGATGTGGGCCGGCCAACATTACGTGTACAAACACCCGCGCCAGCTCATCACCAGTGCCGGCCTCGGCGCCATGGGCTTCGGCTACCCGGCCGCCCTCGGCGTGAAGGTCGCCCACCCAAACAAGGAAGTGATCGACATCGACGGTGACGGCTCCTTCCTGATGAACATTCAGGAACTCGCCACCGCCAAGATCGAGAAGATCAACGCCAAGGCGTTGGTGTTAAACAACCAGCACCTCGGCATGGTGGTGCAGTGGGAGGATCGATTCTACAAGGGCAACCGCGGCCACACCTATCTGGGCGACCCGGACAACACCAAGGCCATTTACCCCGATTACCCCGCCATGTGCGCCGGGTTCGGCGTGAAATGCGAGCGGGTGATGTACAAAAAGGATCTCCCTGCCGCCATGCGCCGCATGCTCGCGGCCAAGGAACCTTACGTGCTGGAAGTCATCACCCCCTACACCGAACACGTGCTCCCCTTCATCCCCGCTGGCCATACGGTGGCGGATATGATTTACTAGCGCGCGATGAGGTCGCTCCTGTGGATTCTGTTTATCGGCTTGATGCAAGCCGACGCCAACCCGCTGTTGCTGGAACAATTGCCCGAAGGCAAACTGCCCGCCAACCTGAAGGTCATTAAGGTCGGCCCCGGTGCCTTGGGCAAAGTGCGTGTCACCACGGAAAACGTCCCCCATCCCACCACTGGTGTTACCGAAAAACAACGCGTCCTAGAGATCACCGGCGGCGGTGCCGCCGCCGACCACTACACACTGGTGCTCCTAGACCAACCGGCTTACAGCAGCCTTTCCATCGCCACGCGCTTCCGCATCGTGGACGGCGAAGGCGTCCGGGCCGCAGGCGTCATCTTCAGAATGCAGCCCAACCAAAAAGACTATTACCTACTCGCCGTGAAACCCGAGACCAAGGAGGCTTTCTGGACGGTGTTTCAGGATGGACTTCCGGTGAAAGGATTCAAGTACGACGAGGACCAGTTCATTTCCCCCAAGGACGGCTGGCAATCCATCAAACTACAGGCTGAAGAAAACACCTCCCGCTGGACCCTGAACCATCGCCGAGATTTCATTACCTACAACCCGGAAACCACTCCTGATTACCGCCGCGGCATGGTTGGCTTTTGGGTGCGCAGCGATTCACGCGTACAATTCGCCGCCCCCGTCATTCGCACCCTAAAGGAGGAAAGGCAGTATCAACTCGTCGCCCTTCTCAAACAAATCGCCCGCGAAAACAACCGCGTCCTTTCCCTCAAACTCTCCGCACGGCCAGCCGCCCAAAAACCCCCTGTGGTGATTGCCAGCCTCGAGCCCAAGGATATTGGCCAGCCAGCCCATGAAGTCGTGACCAAGGTTTTGGAAACGGAGGAAAATTTCCACGGACAAAAAGACGGGATCAGCACCGTCACCGTACCGGTGAAGGATCGGAACAACAACATCATTGGCGCCGCCCGAATGCGCCTGAGCAGCCGCGTGGCATCCACCCAGCGCAAGGATCTCGCCTACGGCAATAATATCGCCAAACAAATCCTAGCCGCGGCCCCGGAAGGTGATTTATTTGATGCAGGACGGGAGAAGAAGTCACCTTAAGGATTCGGCAATCCCAATTCCTTGGCCGGCAAACCGCGTGGCCGACGCCGGGGGGCTGGATGATCCCAAGCACTCAATTTCCGGTGACCACCCTGCACGCCAAATTGGCCTCTCACATCCCGTGCCATTCTAGGGGTCCCTGCAATTGTATCACTTACAAACATCTGCCGGCCAATCAGTTTACCATCCGCATTCATGGTGCAATACAAGTAATGACGCGCATGACATTGGAAGAAAACGTGCGCAATACCTGCAGCATCGATTTCAAATCCAATCTCAGGACGAGGAGATTGCACCATCGTCCCCAACGGTAAGACATTGTACACCCGAAAACTCGGGGTGTTGTTATCCGCCACCCGCAAATACAGAAACAGCTTCCCTTCCACCTGTGCCTTCTGCAAAGTGTATCGTCTAACTTCAGGCGCAGCACCGCCCGTAGACGATGAAACCCCACGTTCAAGAATTGCAATATCGTGACCACGCGTTATCTGGATCCGCGTCGGCCAGCTGACAATCTTTTTCCCATCCCAATTGGGAACGGCCACCACCGCTCTAAGTGAATATTCACCCGGTTCTGAAAAATCGAAGTATGGATCCAGCTGAAATTCACGCTCCACAGTCTCTCCAGCCTTCAACAAGTACACTTCCCCTTCAGGAGGTTGCCCCTTTCTCGTAACCGGAACACCTCTTGCTCGACTTACCGAAAATTGAATCCAATCCTTATCATTCGCCAGTACAGCCAATTGATCCGTCTTATTTTGAATCGTGACCCCCACAATCACGCGTTCCTGAAGGAGGAAATTATTGCGGCCTGTCTTGAGCCGAATATCAAGGAGTTGCGCCTCAACATTGACAGCACAGCACAAGCCGATCCAAGTCATTAGACTAATCCGAAAAAACCTCCTCACTGGAAAAATATCGCACAAAAACACCCTTTTCGCGAGGGCAAAGCCGGTTGCCATTGGCAGAGTTATTCACACGCTGCCACAGCTTCCGCAACCGTGGTTGGAGCAATCGAGCGCATGCAATCACAACCTTCAGCCCTATAGGATAAGCCGCGCGCGCACGCGGCGCAATCCTTGGAATCCGCCGCCAGCACCGTGCCACGCGCACCGTACGGCCCTGTTTTACTGGCGTTGGTGGGACCGAACAAGGCAATCACTGGTGTGCCCACCGCCGCCGCCACATGCATCGGCCCTGAGTCATTGGTCACTACAACCGAGCTGGCTCGTAACCACTCGGTCATTTCGGGCAACGTTGTTTTGCCGGTCAAATCGACACAATCCCTGCGTCCAGCAAGACGTTTACCCAGAATTTTTTCGGCACCACTGCCCACCACGGCAAACCTCACTGAGCCACCCGCCAATTCACCCATCAACTGTTCAAAATATTCCACCGGCCATTGCTTGCTGGGCCAACGAGTGCCTGGGCAAAGGACCACCCAACGCGGCCCCGCCTCAAAACCCTGTTCGGTCAATCGCTTATTTAACCAGGGACGTTCCGGCATCCACTCAAATTCGCCATCGGTTTGCAACCCCAGTCGCGGTAGCACGGCCTGGCACCAATCCACGGCATGGGTTTCTGGGGTGGGACGCTCTACACGTTCATCATAAAACAAAGCGGCGCATTCACGATTTTGTTGCAAGCCAATCCGGTAGGCTCCACGAGCGGCCCAGCCATGCAGTGCACTTCGGGCCAAACCTTGTAAATCAATCACCACATCAAACTGTTCACGGCGCATTTGCCCGATGCTCTCCAAGCTCCGGTACAGGCCTTGCGCTTCGCTCCATGCATTCCGATCAAAATAATGCAGCGCAGCAATATCTGGATCCATTTCCAGCAAAGACGAAAAATGCTTAGCAATCCACCAATGTACCGTCCAATCTGGGCGTTGCTGCTTAATTAGCCGCAGCACTGGCAAGGCATGAATGATGTCCCCGAGCGAGCTGGGTTTGAGGATAAGGACTTTCACGCGAAGCGCGGTTATTTGCCGTAATCGAGCCGTTCTGCCAAGCGCTCGGGCAACCCGGCTTCGCGGATCTTGGTCTTGGTGGTTTCGATGTCGTATTCCAGCCGGAAGAGTTCGACGGTTTCCTCCTCGGAATCATAAATGCAATAGGCGGCACGCGGATCTCCGTCGCGCGGCTGGCCCACACTGCCCACGTTGATGAAATAGCGATTACCGATTTGCAGCTTCAACGGCTCAATAAAACTTCCATGATGAATATCCACTCCGTCATCAATAAACATCTGCGGCACGTGTGTGTGCCCATGGAAGCAAAGGTTGGTGCTTTGATACGTAAAATTTGCCGCCGCATCGCTGGCGTCCTGAACGTAGCCCCAGTAGCGCGGGCTATCCATCGTACTGTGCACGATGGAAAAATGATCCACCAATCGAACATAACGCAGGTCACGCAACCATTGCCGATCCTCTTCACTGAGCTGATTACGGCACCACAACACAGCCTCTTGGGCAATCGGGTTGAAGGCGGATAGATCACAGTCCTGTCCGATGTACTCGTCATGGTTGCCCATCACACAAGGCATATCCAAACCGCGTACAATATCCATGCACTCCTTGGGGTTTGCGTTGTAGCCGACCACATCGCCACCGCAGACATATCGATCCACGCCCTGCGAACTGGCGTGTTCCAACACGGTATTCAACCCCTCTAGGTTGCCGTGGATGTCTGACAATATTGCGTATCTCATGCCGAAGCCTTAACGAACAATCTCGAAACCTCGGAATTCGCCCGTGCCTTCGCTCCAGTGCGATTGGGTATCGCGGATAAAGCGGCGCAATCCTGCATCGGGAATGGCGGCTTGAAAAGTCTCTAATTCGTTTCGTTCCCCCTCAGCCACCAGTTCCACCCGGCCGTCCGGGAGATTTTTCACCGAACCGGTGACATCAAACTCCAGTGACAACTGCTTGACCGAATAGCGAAACCCCACCCCCTGCACGTGGCCGGAGAAGTATACGTGCAAGCGGTCTGGCATCAGACTCCTCGATCCGGCTTGTGCACCTCATACTCGCCTTTGCTGGATTTTTTCAAGACCGTGAAACCAGCCTCCTTGGCCGCGCGCACGTTGACTTTTTGGAGATGGTTAGGCATGTAAAACCCACCGTACACACGACGCACGGGCTCCTTGCAAACAGGACAATTCTTCAGCTCTGGCGTTTTCATCGGTCGGTTCAACTCGAACCGCCCCCCACACACCGTGCAGTCACCTTCGCACAATTCAAATTCGTAGATTGGCACACCGCAGGATAACGTAATCCGCGTGACCTGAAAACCCTCGACTCAGGCACCTCGCTCGTCCCACACTACGTCGATGGCAGTGGTGCGAATCTTAGTGGATGGCTACAGCCTTTTACACGCCTGGCGCGATCTGGCCCCAAACGCCCCGCGTCATTCGGCCCGCGCCCGCGAGGCGCTCATCCGCGTGCTCACCCAATACGCCGACAGCGTCGGTACCCCTGTAACCCTCTTCTTCGACGGGGCCGGCGCGCCCAAGGATGTGCCCAAAAATATTTCAACAGATTCTTTGGAGGTGGTTTTTTCCCGCGATAGCAAAACTGCCGATGATCTCATCGAGCGCACGGCTTATCGATTGAAGCCCTACGGCGAAGCCTTGGCGGTGACCAATGATTTTGCCGAACGCGATACCGTCATCTCCATGGGCGGGTTGGCCCAGAGTTGTGAAGATTTTGTACGCGACATTGACCGCGTCCTTAAGGAACGCGATGACTTCGTGAAAACCCACAACCGCCGCGAAGCCAATCGCTACAAGCGTTAGCCTTTGAGAATCGCCTTCACGGCCCGGAGCAAGGTAGCCATTTCGCGCTCGCCCCCGATGGTGATCCGCAAAAAATCCTTCACGCGCGCATCCGTAAGCCAACGAACGAGGATCTTGCGTTCCCGCAATCGCTTTAACCACGTCCGGGCTGCGAAGCGGGGTGGTTTGGTGAGGATGAAATTCGTCGCGCTCGGAAGAGTCTGAAAACCCAACGCCGCCAATTGTTCGGTCGTGCGCTCGCGCAGTTCGATGATTTTCCGGAAGTTGGCTCGATAGTATGGCATTTGCTTCAGCGTCGCCTCCGCCGCCACTTGCCCAAGGCCGTTGACGTTGTAGCTGTCCCGAATTTTGTCAAGCGCCTCAATCAATTTGGCCGGACCGACAAAATAACCAATCCGTTGAAAGCACAGCGAGAACGCCTTGGAAAACGTACGACTCACCAGCACATGATCATACTTTGTCGCCAAAGCCATGGCGTTTTCCCCAGCGAAATCCACGTAAGCTTCATCCAGAATCACGACACCTTTTTGCGCGCGGCATAACGCATCTAAGTCCGCCGTGGCATAGCCGCAACCGCTCGGCGCATTGGGCGTGGTCACAAAGGTCAGAGCTGCCTTGAAATCCCAACGTTTGTCGCGGCGTAACTCCTGAACCGTTGGCAGATTGAAATCGGCAGGCAATGGCACTTCATGGCGGCGGGATTTATGGATATCCGTCAGCACTGGATAGAGCGAATAGCTCGGCGTAAAATACTGCACGCAATCGCGGCCCGGCTCCACAAATGCGCGGGTCGCCAAGGCCAACAGTTCATCCGAGCCATTGCCCACGATCACATTTTCCAGCTTCACACCATGCAGCTTGGCCAAGCGCACTCGCAGTCCTTGCGCCGTGGGATTGGGATACAGCCGCAGCCGATCGTCCACCGCCGCCTGCGTCGCCGCCAGCACCTTGGGCGATGGCGGGTACGGATTCTCGTTGGTGTTGAGCTTGATTAGCCCGCGGACCTTCGGCTGTTCGCCGGGCACGTAAGGATGCAAGCGCTCCACGTGTTTGCGAATGCGGCTCATAAATTAATCAAGCCGGATGGAAGCCGATCGGCCGTGAGCGTCCAGCCCTTCCACGCCCGCGAATTGTTCGATGGCCTCAATCGATTTGCGGAGAGCGGCCGGCGTGTATTCCACCACGCTGGTACGGCGCTGGAACATATCTACTGTCAGCCCCGGAAACGACGCGCCGGCGCCGCCGGTTGGCAGGGTGTGGCTCGGGCCGGCGACATAATCGCCGGTAACTGTCGGCGACGTATTTCCCAGGAACAACGCGCCTGCGGTCACAATCTCTTTCGCGGCCGATCGAGGATCCTTGATCATCACCTCGCAATGTTCCGGCGCCAGGCGATTGGCCAAGGCGATGCCTTCGGCGCGAGATTTCACCTGAATCAGCCAGCCGTTGTGCTTGAGCACTTTGCGGATGTAATCCGCTCGGGAACGCTCGGGTAACTGTTTTTCAATTTCTCGGCCCACCGCCTTAAGTACGCGGGCCGAACTGCTCACCAACCAGCAGCGTTCGTGACCGGAACCATGCTCGGCTTGCGCCAAGATATCCGCAGCAGCAAAGGCCGGATTGGCGGTTTCATCCGCCAACACGAGCACCTCACTTGGGCCGGGCAACAAATCAATCGATACATGTCCCACTAGCAGACGCTTGGCCGCCACCACGTACGCATTGCCGGGGCCAAAAATTTTCTGCACCGGCGCAATCGTCTTTGTGCCATGAGCCATCGCGGCAATCGCGTGCGCGCCGCCCACTCGATAAACCTCGGTGGCACCGGCCACTTTGGCCGCGTGCAACAAGCCGGGATTAACCGAGCCATCCTTCCCGCAAGGCGTGCACACTACAATCTCCCGACAACCGGCGACCTTGGCGAGCGTCACGGTCATCAGCGCCGTACTCATCAACGGCGCCGTGCCGCCTGGGATGTACACGCCCACGCGGCCGAACGGATCAAACTTCTCCCCCACCTTCGCGCCCTGCGCATTACGGCCGCTCCAGCCTTTGCGCAGGCCTTGTTTATGAAACTGGCTAATGTTCCGGTGGGCAAACCGAATGGCGCGCTTCAGCTTGGCGTTGACCGCCTGACCGGCCGCGGCCAGCTCGCTTTCGTTCACGCGCAGCGTCTTGGCCGTGAGCTTGGCGCCGTCAAATTTTTTAGCGAACTCTATTAACGCCACATCGCCCTTGGCGGCCACCCGCTCCACAATCGCACGCGTGTCCGCCTCGATTTTCGGATCAAACAAACTCGAGGCCGCGCAAAGGCGGTCGAGCTTGCGGGCGTAGCCGGCATCAGTATGTCGGAGCGTGTTCATGGGCTGCGCAGTGAAGCAGAAGCGCGGGCAAAAGTCAAAAGACACCCTTTGGCATTGACCGACCGATGCGCCCCGTTACCCTGCCCGCACTCATGAGTGCAGAACCTGTCCAATCCTTTGAGGTCGATTCGTTGCCGGTGCGTGTGTTTGCCAGTCAGGATGACATGGCGACCGCTGCTGCGGTTGAGGTGAATGAATATTTGTGCGGCGTGATTGCCGACCAAGGCAGTGCTGCGGCGATTCTAGCCACGGGCAATTCACAGATTCAGTTTCTCGAGAAACTCGTCGCCATCGGCGAGGTGGACTGGAGCAAGGTGACGCTCTTTCACATGGACGAATACCTCGGGCTCGACGGAGATCATTCCGCGAGCTTCCGCCGCTACATGCGCGAGCGCGTGGAGCAGAAGGTGCAGCCGGCGGCCTTTCATTATCTGGAAGGCGATGCGCTAGAGCCGATCAAGGAATGCCGCCGCTACGCCGATCTGCTGGCGGCGCAGCCGATTGATCTCTGCTGCCTCGGCGTGGGCGAGAACGGGCATATTGCGTTTAATGATCCTCCCGTCGCAAACCTGAATGACCCGGAAATGGTGAAGATCGTCCAGCTCGATGACGCCTGCCGACAGCAGCAACATGGCGAGGGCCATTTCCCGACCTTCGATTCTGTGCCGCAATACGCACTTACGCTCACCGTGCCGGCCTTGTGTCAGGCGAAGAAGATGGTGTGCCTCTGCCCCGAAACGCGCAAAGCGCAGGCCGCCAAGGACGCCCTGCATGGGCCGATCAGCACCGTCTGCCCCGCTTCACACCTGCGCACGCAACCGCAGTGCGTGCTGTATCTCGATAACGATTCGGCGAGCCTGCTTTAGTCGCGTACTTCAGCGATCAATTTCTCCAGACGCCGGCCGTATTCCACGAAGTTTTCGGCCATGGCCTCTTCGGGGGCGGGGCCGCCGTCGGTGTCATGGAAAACCACAGTCATGTGCGGCTCGATGGAGATGCCCGCGTCGTAGCCGCGCTCGAAGGCGTCCTTGAGGATGTCGCGCACGCGACCGTCACCTTCACCGGGGAAATGGTATTCCTCACCGTCCGCCGTTTTCACCGCGTCCTTGATGTGGATGTGCGCGGTGTGATCGCGCATGTGCTCCCAGAATTCCCACGGGCATTGCATACCCCACGGCTGTTCGCCGCGGCGATCGGCATTGAAAATCGGGTTAGCGGTATCGAACACCCATTTGAGCCCCGGCACTTTCTCCAGCAATTCCTCGGCATGCTGCCAGCTCATACCGCCGTGGTTCATGCAGTTTTCGTGCACGGGCTGCAGACCCGCATCGAGAAAACGTTTTGTCACCTCGCCGACGCGCTCGAACACTTCCGGCGGCGTCACCGCGCAATCGTCGGTGGGCTTAAAGGACATGATCCGCACAAACGCCGTGCCCAACCGCTTCATGCGCGGGATGGCGCGCTCCACCTCGGCGAGCGTCACGTCAAAAGGCGTTTCGACCGTCTTTTGCCAATTACAGATCGTGGAGCCGAAGGCGTACACGCCCACGCCGGACGCCTCGAGCTTCTGCGCCACAACCTCGAAAGCTTCGTCCGGGATCTCGTGCACCGGCCCTTTTTCGAAGCCTTCCGCCTGCACCGCGCGCATCTCGATCCATTTCCAACCGAGCTGTTGCGTCACGGCGATCTGGCCGTCAATCGAAACGGCCCCTTCATCGGCTATGCCCATTAATTCCATGATAGTTCCTTTAAATTATTTGCGAAAACTGGCGGCGAAATCTTCGCTGCTCACTTCCACCACTTTCTTTTCATGCGTGGAGTTGGCGATCAATTCATTGAGCTTCGCCTCCCACGCCGCACCATCCATTGGCAGATCCACCGACTCATTGAGCAGTCCCGAATACACCATCACATTGGCCAGCTCCACCGAGCCCAACCCTTCCACACCGGGCGCGATCAGCGCTTCGCCATCGAGGATGGCGTTCACAAAATTCGTCATCAACGTGGCATGCGCCGCGTCCGCGCCGGGGATGGGAATCTCCTCCACAGTCGTCTCCGGTTTTTGAAAACCGATCTTCGAAGTCTTGCACCATTCATCGGAAGGCACCTCATTGCGTGTGAGCGTGAGCGTGTCGTTTTCCAGAATCAACCGCCCCTTGGTGCCAGCAATCTCAAACCGGTTGCTGCCGGGCGTCTCGCCGCTGGATGTGATGAACGCGCCGGAAGCGCCATTGGCAAATTCCATGTAACAGGTCACATCATCCTCCACCTCGATGTCGTGCCAGCGGCCGATGCCCACGTGGCTGCGCACCTTGCTCGGCATGCCGGTGATCCATTGCATCGCGTCAAGTTGATGTAGGCATTGATTCAGCAGCACACCGCCGCCCTCGCCCTTCCACGTGGCGCGCCAGCCGCCACTCTGGAAATACGCCTCGCTGCGGAACCAATCGGTCATGATCCATAACACCCGCACCAGATCGCCCAACTCGCCGCCCTGCACCAACTCACGGATTTTCTGGTAACGCGGCTCCACGCGCAGCTGGAACATCGCGCCAAACACCTGATCCGGCCGTGCCGCCGCTGCGGCAATCAACCGCTCGGCATCCGCCTTGTGCGCCGAGATGGGTTTCTCCACCATGATATGCAGACCGGCCTCCAGCGCCGCAACGCCAAGACTCGTGTGCTGATAATGTGGTGTGGCAATCAGCAAGGCATCAATCGCGCCACTGGCAATCATCTCCTCGCCCGATCCGAAAATCTGCACGCCCTTTCCTTGTACTCCTCCAGCTTATGCGGCGAGGTGCTGCCCACGGCGGTCAATTCGCCGCGCGGCACTTTACCATCCAGAAGATCGTTCGCATGGAAGCGCCCCATGTTGCCCATGCCGATAATGCCAATGCGTACCTTGTCCATGATGATCCGTGTGAAATCGGTGCGCGCACTATCAGGGGCGAAGCACCAATTATCAATTATCAATTATCGATGCTGAATAATGCCGCTTCCTTGGGCCTTGATAATTGGCCATCGAAAACTACCCTTGCCCCATGACCTCCTTGCGCCTTCTGCTTGTCTTGCTGCTGTGCTCCACGTCCCTCATCGCCGCCGGATGGAAAGCCGGCGCGGCCAAGGTGGACATCACTCCGCGCAAACCCATCTGGATGGCCGGCTATGGCGGACGCACCGCTCCCAGTGACGGCGTGCTGCATCCGCTCTGGGCCAAGGCGCTCGCGCTGGAGGATGCCCAAGGCCGCCGGGCGGTGATCATTGCCACCGACACCCTCGGCATGACCGCCAGTCTTTATGCCAGCCTGAAAACCAAGCTGGCCAAGGCGCACAATCTGCAGCCGGCGCAGATCATGATCAACGCATCGCACACGCACACCGGCCCGGTGTTGCGCGGAGGATTGTACGATATCTATCCGCTCAACGCCGAACGCATCAAGCGAATCGAGGAATATTCCGCCCGCTTGGAAACGGAGATTCTGAATGTCACCGGCGCGGCCCTGAAAAACCTCGCGCCCGCCACGCTCAGACACGGCATCGGCATCTCGCGCTTTGGCGTGAACCGCCGCGAGAACAAGCCGTACGGTGATATCCCCAAGCTCATCGCCGCCAATGCCCTCAAGGGCCCCGTAGACCACGATGTGCCCGTGCTGGCGGTGTATGACGGTCTCAAGCTCAAGGCCGTCGTGTTCGGATACGCCTGCCACAGCACCACGTTGAGTTTCCAGAAATTCTCCGGCGACTTTGCCGGGTTCACGCAGATTGCTCTGGAGAAATCTCATCCCGGCGCGGTGGCGTTGTTCAGTCCCGGTTGCGGCGCGGACATCAACCCCCTGCCCCGCCGAGAAGTCAGCCTAGCCGAACGCTACGGTCATATGCTCGCCGCTGCCGTTGAGGAAGTGTTACTGCAAAAAATGGATTCCCTGAAACCCACTCTCACCACGCGGCTGAAAACCGTACCACTCGAGTACGGTGCCCTGCCGTCCGACGATGCCCTCGCCGCGGCCGCCAAAAATCCCAACAGCTACCGCGGCCGCTGGGCCGCCCGCATGATCCAACTCAAAACCACTGGCAAACTGCCCAAGACCTACCCGTACCCCCTCCAATGCTGGCGAGTAGGCGATCTGCTTTGGCTCTCCATGGGCGGCGAAGTGGTCGTAGATTATTCGTTGCAGTTTAAAAAATCCTTTGGCCCGCGCACGTGGGTCACCAGCTATGCCAATGATGTGATGGCCTACATCCCCACCTTTCGCGTCCTGCAGGAAGGCGGCTACGAAGGCCAAAGCTCCATGGCCGTGTACGGTCTGCCCGCCGATCGCTGGAAGGAAAACGTGGAAAAACTGGTCACTCAAGCTGCCAATCAACTGGTGAAAGAAACCGGCAGCGAATGAGCGACTCCTCTGCCCCGCCAGTCCGCAACTGGAAACGCATTGGCCTGATTACCGCCGGCGCGCTGAGCCTGTGCGCGTTCGCCTTCTGGCTTTGGCTGCCGGCCAATGGTCTGCCGGCGGCCGGGAAATTTCTGCGCTGGAAATTTGACGATGTCCAACACGTCACTCCAGCTGAAGCCGCCGCCTTGTTGGCCGACGACACCGCCACCGTGATCTGGGATATCCGTCGCCCGGACGAATTCGCCGTCAGCCACCTGCCCGACGCCCGGCATGTGCCGCCGGATACTGCTGATGCCGCCTTGAAGCAGTTGCTGCCCGATCCCAACCAAACCATCCTCGTCTACTGCGCAGTCGGCTATCGCAGCGCACAGATGGCCCGCCGCCTGCAGGCCCTTGGCCATACCAACGTCCTTAATCTCGAAGGCGCCATCTTCGCCTGGGCTGAAGCCGATCTGCCACTCGAAGGTGGCTACACCGTTCATCCCTACAACGCCATGGGACGTCGCATGTTGCAGGATGATCTGGAGGCGGAGTAGATTCAGATCACAAAATCCACCACCACACGAGTGCCGGGCCAATGATCAAAGAGGGTAAATAATTCGCCAGAGGTACTTTTTGGATTTCCATGATCACTAGTACAATGGTCAACACCAGCATACCGCCAACGAGGTTAAAGATGGCGAGCATCATGGGTTCGTCGCGCATGAAAACGAGGTTGGAGGCCAGTAGCGTCACCGTGCCCTGATAGGCCAATAGCGGCACCGCGGAAAGCAGGACGCCCGCCCCAAAGCGTGGGGCGAAACACAGCGTGGCAATGCCGTCCATTACGGATTTCAAAATCAGAATGCTCGGCACATTGCCCAAACCATCCTCCACACAGCCTAGGATGGACATCGGCCCCACGGTAAAAAGCACCGTGCAGGTCACAAAACCGTCGCTGAATCGATTGTCCTCCTGCTCATCGTCTGAGTTCGCCAAGCGGCGCTTGGCTTCCTGCCCGAGTTGGTCGAGCCGTTCCTGCAGCTTGAGCTGCGTGCCAATCAGATTACCAAACGACACGGACAACAACCCAATCAGCCCAAGCAGGAGAAACATCCAGAAACTGGCCGACTCCTTCCAGCCGCCATACAGCCCCTGCGCCATCATGTAGCTGCCTGCAACCACCGTGAGGCCGGCGAGATAACGCCGAATACGCCGTTGGGTTTCGTCAGATAATTGCCGGCTTAGGTGCAGCCCTGCAAGACCGCCGATGAGGATACAAATGACGTTGAAAAAAGTGCCGAGCGGCAACCACTCTATCTGAAAGAGCTGTTGCCAGTCAGTCATGCGCGCAGGGCCTCGGCCACCGCCTGCCCCAACACTTCCGGCTCTCGCAAGGCGCCGGATTGCTCGGTGCGCTGCACGGTATCATTGAGAAACGATACGGCATGCATGCGAATCGTCGTGCCCTCAATCACCGCGTGCGCGCCCACCGGCGATTGGCAACCCCCGCCCATGCCGCGTAGAAACGCCCGCTCGGCGGTCACAGCCGCGAAAGTGTTGAAATGATTCAGGCGCTCAGTGATCTTGGCAATGCGGCCGTCGTCCTCGCGAATTTCCAGACCGATCGCCGCCTGTCCAACACACGGCAACATCAGGTCCGTATCCAGTGCCACGGCACGAATGCCATCGGGCACGGCGTCACCTTCCAGCGCGCCATCGGCGTTGATGGAAAAATGCAACCGGTTCAAGCCGGCCGCAGCCAAAATGGTGCCGGCCAATTCATCGTTCTCCGCCAGCTTCTCCAATCGCGTGGGCACATTGCCGCGAATTTCCTCCAGCTGCAGATCCGGCCGCGCGGCGGCCAACTGCGCCTGCCGCCGCGTGCTGCTGGTCGCCACCCGCGCGCCCTCGGCCAATTGCGGAATCGGTCCGCCATGGCCGTCATCGGTTTTGTAAATCAACACATCACGCACATCCTCGCGCTTGGTGGCAGCGCCCAGCGTCAGGCCTGCGGGCAATTCGGTGGGTAAATCCTTCAGGCTATGCACGGCGATGTCGGCTTTCTGCCGCACGAGCGCCACTTCCAGTTCCTTGGTGAACAATCCCTTGGGTAACGACTGCCCAGCCTGCGCCAGAGACGCGGTTTGCAGTTTGTCGCCGGTGGTCTTGAAAATTTGAATCTCAAACGCCAACCGCGGAAAGGCCGCACGGCATTGGTCGAAAATGAAATTTGCCTGAGCCAATGCCAAAGCGCTGCCCCGGGTGGCAATAATGATGGGCGATTCGGGCATTAGCTTTGAGCGGCCGACGCCTCGCCGGCCGATGGGAGTGGGGGATTCTTACGACAGGGTGCAGGCGGTGCGTTGAGGGACTCAACCAACTCGCGCATCTTGGCGTCCACGATCGACTCGCACTTGGCGATCTCCTCCTGCCGAAGGCGCAGGTAATCGTCGGCAATCGCCTGCAGATCATCGATATTGTAGAGGTACACGTCCTCCATGAAATTAACCTCCGGCTCGATGTCGCGCGGCACGGCGATATCCACCAGCAACAACGGCCGATGCCGGCGGCCAGCCTGCAGCGGCTCGAGTTTCTTCCGATCGATCACATAATGCGGCGCGCTGGTGCTGCTAATAATGATATCAATCGCCTCAAACTCGGTTTCCCAATGATCGAAATCCACCGCGCGACCGCCGAGTTCATCGGCCAAATCCTTGGCGCGATCGTAGGATCGGTTGGACACCATCACGCTGCGCGCGCCGCGGCTGAGGAGTGCGCGCGCGGTCTTTTCGCTGGTATCGCCCGCGCCGATCACCATCACCGTGCGGTCATCGAGTTCATCAAAAATCTTTCCGGCCAATTCCACCGCTACATTGGCAACGGAAACGCTGCCGCGTTGGATGTTGGTTTCCGTGCGGATTTGCTTGGCCACATTGAACGCCTTTTGAAAGGCCTTGTTCAACCGTCCGCCCGTAGCCTTCTGATCAAGCGCGAGCTGATAAGCCGCCTTGAGTTGGCCGAGGATTTCCGTCTCACCCAACACCATCGAATCCAAGCCGCTGGCCACATTGAAGAGATGTCGCACGGCCGATTCGCCGGCGTGCTCGTAAAAGATCTCATCCGGATCCGCGTCCACCTCGCGGTCCTTCAGCAGAAACGCGCGCAGTTCGTTGAGCAATACTTGGGGCTCATCCTCCGTAGCTGCATAGATTTCCACGCGATTACAGGTGGACAAAATCACAGCCTCCTTCGCCACCGTGCGTTCGCGTAGGGCTCCGAGCAGGACAGGCAATTCCCCTTCCGGCAGAGCAAACCGTTCGCGCACGGTGACTGGCGCGGTACGATGGTTCAGGCCTAGACAAACAATCGGCATCACGAGACAGCGTTGGAGGTTTGATGAAGCGGCGACAACAGGTACACGCCCCAGAAGGTGAGCAGCACAAACAGAAAACTTCCCAACGCACACCAGGCAAACCGCCGGCCGCTATGGGCATGGCGTTTCTGGAGCACCAACAGCACCAGATAAAACGCCCACACGCCCATCACCCAAATCATCTCCGGATCGGCCTTGAACCATACTTGTTTCACCTGATGCAAATAGGCACTACTGGTAATCAACCCAGCGGTGAGTAGTCCGAATGCAATCCACACCAACCGCGTCATCGCCGTCTCGAGACGTTCCAGCGACGGCAGCTTGGAAAGGATCGCGCGAAACTTGTGCAACTTGAGATCTTTCTCCTGCGTGAGATACATCACTGCACCGACAGCACTCAGGCCAAACCCGCCAAAGGACAACATTAACAGCGCCTTGTGCAGACTGCTGAGGGCACCGGAAAATTCATGCGTCCCATTCGCTAATTCCGGATCCAAATCCGGAAATAACGCGAAAACCCCCAGCACAAAGAGCAAAGGAGACGCAAATGCCCCCACAAACCGGAACCGCTGCCAGATGCCGGCCACGAGATTCACGGCGACTATGGTCCACATGATGAAGGCCGTAGCTTCGTAGAGATTGTTGATCGGGCAGGCCTGCAGGTTAAACCCGCGTTTGGCCATGGCCACCGTATGCAGCACGAGGCCTCCAGCCAGCACGCCGTACACCACCCAATCATCGCGCTGAAACCCTTTCCGCCAAAGGAACACGGAATACACCATTGCGATGCCGTACAAAGTCACCGCGCAGCAAAAATAGGTTTTGTCCGTCCAGTTCAAGGGAGCGGAGACCTTAGCCATATTTTGGGTTTTTTCGCAATTCAAATGGAAACCTTGATAAATCACGCTTGAGTCCACGTCGAAGGGGCCGCTTAACTCATCTTATGCGCCGAAGGTGGTTCACATTTCTGCTCCTGCTGGGCAGCACCCTGCTGTTGGCGGCGGCCGATGTTGCCTACCGCCCGGGCCAAACCGCTGTACCAACGTTATCCAGAGAATTTCGTGGGGCGTGGATTGCCACCGTCAACAACATCGATTGGCCTTCAAAGCCCGGTTTACCCGTGGCCGAGCAGCAGAAAGAACTCGCTGACCTCATCGATTCCGCCGCTCAACTGAAACTCAACTGCCTGATCTTTCAGGTGCGCCCCGCCTGCGACGCACTGTATCCCTCCACTCTGGAGCCTTGGAGCGAGTATCTTACTGGTAAAATGGGGCAGGCGCCGCAGCCGCTCTGGGATCCTCTCGCCTACGCCATTCGTGAGGCCCATCGGCGCGGCATGGAATTGCACGCTTGGTTCAACCCCTACCGCGCCCGCTACAAATCCGCCAAAGGCCCCGCCGCCAACCGGCACATCAGCCGCACCCATCCGCAGCTCGTGCGCAGCTACGATGGCTACCAATGGCTGGACCCCGCCGAACCGGCCGCTGCCGCCCATTCGTTGAAGGTCATCCTCGATGTCACCCGTCGTTACGATGTGGATGGCATCCACATCGACGACTACTTCTACCCCTACCCCGCCGCCAACCGCGCGCCGTTTCCCGATGAAGCCAGCTGGAAAACATTTCAGGGCGACATGGACCGCAAAGACTGGCGCCGGATGCACATCAACAATTTCATCAAACGCCTGCACACCGAGATTCACAAAATCAAACCCCACGTGAAATTCGGCATCAGCCCGTTCGGCATCTGGCGCCCCGGATACCCCAAGCAAATCAAAGGCCTCGACGCCTACGGCACCCTCTACGCCGACGCCCGCCTTTGGTTGCGCGAAGGCTGGTTGGACTACTGCGCCCCGCAACTCTACTGGCGCATCGATCCCCCCGCTCAAAGTTATCCCGTGCTCCTCCAATGGTGGCACGAACAAAACCCCAAACGCCGACACCTCTGGCCCGGCAACAACAGCGCCAAGGTGGAGCCCTGGCCGGCCACGGAAATACTCAACCAAATTGATCTCACACGAAAACACCCCGGCACCACCGGCAACATCCACTGGAATCTCAGCGCTCTGGTCGACAACCGCGGTAAACTTGGCACCCAGTTGTTGGCCCGGAAATATCAACAACCCGCCCTGTTGCCTGCCTCCCCCTGGCTCGGCCGCATCGCCCCCAAGACGCCGGCCATCAATGCGTCTTGGGATAATCAAAAGAAAATGATCCATACCACTTGGCGCTCAGTGAACCGGGAAGGCGTGCGCTGGTGGCTTTTCCAGATCAAAGCCAACGGCCGCTGGATTTCGAAGCTAATGCCCGGCGCTCAAAAGATGGCCCTGTTGCGGGTGACCGATCAATTCCCCGAAACGATCGCCGTCACCGCCATTAACGCCGCCGGCATCGCCAGTGCGCCGGCCACGCTGTTGAAGCGTTAGAACAACGGCAGCGGCTTGCCGTCACAGATCGGCAGCGGACGGTTGTCGCGATCATGAATCATCGTGGTACTAGGGTCGATGCCCATCGCGTGAAAAATGGTGGCGTGCAAATCCGGCGGGCCACAAGCCTGCTCCGCCGGTTCGTAGCCGGTGGCGTTGGAGGCGCCATACACCTGTCCGCCCTGAATCCCGCCACCGGCAAACACCACGGAGTATGCCCCGGGAAAATGATCGCGCCCGGCGGCGCCGTTAATCTTGGGCGTGCGGCCGAAATCGGTGAGCATCACGACCAACGTGTCGTCCAGACGTCCGCGCGCGTGCAGATCCTCGACCAACGCCGAGGCGGCCTGATCAAAGGGCGGCAGCATGTCGTTTTTCAGTCGGTTAAAATTATTGGCGTGCGTGTCAAAGTGAGATCCTTTGGATCCATTCAAATCGCCGGCCGCACAATATACGGTTGCCACAGGCACCCCGGCCTCCGTGAGGCGGCGCGCGGTCAAAGTACTTTGGCCGCAAATATGCATACCGTATTTCTCGCGCACGGCGCGCGGTTCTTTCTCTAGATCGAATGCTTCATGCACCGAGGGATTAAGCAACATATCCATCGCCTGCTCATGCGTGCGGCTCATCGGAGCGGTCTCCTGTGCCAAAGCCGTGCGTTTTGTCTGACTGAAGCCATTAATCAACCCTCGTCGCCCGTTCATGCGTTGGCGGTTTACGCCTTCCGGCAAATCCAGATTGATGCGGCCGGACGTAGGCGATTTACCCTCATAGAATTTCAGCCCCTCACTGGGCGGCCGAAACACAGCCGGATCCTTGGCCATGCCGAGGAAGCCCGCGTCCTGCCCATTGGCGACGCCGCCATCGTACAGGGTGTACGGCAGCGCCACGGCGCCGGGCAGATGATTTGCCGGCGCGCCTTTGGCGTCCCAGATCATCGAGCCGATGCTCGGCCAATCCGCACGAGTGGCAGTCCAATTGCCGGTCAGGTTTTGCGGTTGATGCCCGGTCAGATTCCAGTAAGCACCGGAACGATGACTCGGCGCATTGTGATGAGCGCTGCGCACGACGGCCCAGTGTTTCATGGTGCGCGCAAACCCGGGCAGATGTTCGCCAACCCGAATACCGGGCACGGTGGTGGGGATTTCGTTAAACGTGCCGCGAATGTTCGAGGGCGCGTTGGGTTTCAAATCAAACGTATCTAGGTGACTGATGCCGCCCCAGCAAAAGAGCACGATACAATTCTTGGCGCGGCCGAAACCGTGAGCGCCTTCGTTCGCCCCGGCCCGCAAAGCCAGCACCTGCGGTAGAGTCAGCCCACCGAGTCCGAGTTTTAAAAAATCGCGCCGCTGCATTGCTCCTCCTACTATAAAGCACCTTGGAAGGGTTGTAAGCCGAATTTTGTCTACACCGCACGCGGTGGAGAGGATCATTTATCTGTTGCGACCCTACCCGGAGCCGTGATCGTTTCCGATCGCGGGACGGACCGTCCCTGGCCCCCTATTTGGCCTTGCACCCGATGGGGTTTACCGTGCCGCCTTGCTTGCGCGTGGCGCGGTGGGCTCTTACCCCACCTTTTCACCCTTGCTCCGGCGAACCGGGGCGGTTTGTTTTCTGTGGCACTGTCCGTCGACGGTTCCTTCCGAAACCGCCGCCTGCATGTATCCCCGGCGGAACCGAGGTTACGCAGCATCGCGTCCTGTGGTGTTCGGACTTTCCTCTCCCGTCATAAAACGAAAGCGATCCTCCACCCTTCCAAGGTGGGGTTAGTATTGAAGATTTCGGAGTGTTTTTGAAGGCTGAAATACAGGAAGTATTTCGGATTTCTCCTAATCCGATTCCATAACCATATCTCGCGTGTAATAAAGAATGCGGCCGCAGTGCGGGCAATAATTGATTTTGGATCCGGTCTTAATCTCTATCACATCAGATTCAGGTAGCTTCATATGGCAGCCTCCGCAAGCGCCATGCTCGATACCAACCACAATATTGGTCCCCTTGCGCGCTCGCAAGCGGTCGTATTGCTTGAGCACGCTCGCTTCCACTTTTCCCGCGGATTCCGTGCGTTGAACGGCCAATCCCTCCAGCTTAGTCTTCAGATTGGTTTCGCGCTCGTCAATCTCACCTAATGCCTTGGCCTTCGCGGCATTGGCTTCATCCAGTTCCGTCTTAGCGGCCTGACTTACCTCGGCGTGCGAATCGATTTCCTCCAGCACTTCAATCTCGGTGGTTTCCAAATCCGAAATAGTCTCCTTGCAGGTTTCCTGCTGACGCCCCAGAGCTTTATATTGATCGTTGTCCTTGGTATCCATCTGCTGTCGGGCGTAGGTCCGGATCTTTTCCTGCTCGGCTTCGACCTCCACTTCCAACCCGTTTTTGCGGGCCTCTAATTCCTTGGCTTTTTGCTGAGCTGCCTCATGAGCCGTTTCCGCATCAGCCGAACGGCTGTTCACCTCCACCCGTTCGTGCTCCAGACCGGCAATTTCCTGCTCAGCGTGAGCGATGGATCGATCCCTTTCCTGCAGGACCAGCAGTTTTTCGATATCCTCGTGCATGGGGTTCGGCCAACCTAGGCTTCCGGAAGGGTCAAGTCAACGCCGCGCCGTTGGGAATAAATTTTTGCTGGTTTTCAACGGCCCACACGGCAGGGTCTCCTCTTTCTCCAACATGCAGGAGCAAATTGTCATTCTTGATTTTGGCTCGCAATACACGCAGGTGATTGCGCGCCGTATCCGCGAGTGCAAAGTGTACTCGACAATCCTGCCCTACAATACGGCCGCGGAAGAGATCGCCGCCTTGGCACCCAAGGGCATCATTCTTTCCGGCGGCCCCATGAGCGTTTACAGCCGCAAGGCACCACTGCCGGATAAGGCGGTATTCGAGCTCGGCGTCCCGGTGCTGGGTATTTGCTTTGGCCTGCAGGTGATGGCGAAATTCCTCGGAGGCAAAGTTGAACGCGGTCTCAAGCGCGAGTACGGCAAAGGCACACTCACAGTAAAAGACGGCCGCTGCGCGCTCTTCGGAAAATTACCCAAAAGCTTACAGGTGTGGAATTCCCACGGTGATAAACTCACGAAACTGCCCGAAGGTTTCAAGACCGTAGCGGTCACGGAAAATTCCCCGTACGCCGCGGTGGAAAACCGGAAGCGCAAATTTTTCGGACTGCAATTTCACCCCGAAGTGGTGCACACACCCAAGGGCAAAACCATTCTCAGCAATTTCGTCCAAAAGATTTGTGGCTGCGGCCGCAAGTGGACCATGCGCAGCTACATTGACCAGTCCGTGGAAGACATCCGCGCGCAGGTCGGCAAGGAACACGTCATCCTGGGCCTGTCCGGAGGTGTGGATTCCAGCGTGGCCGCCGCGCTTATCCACAAGGCCATTGGTAAACAACTTACCTGTATCTTCGTCAACAACGGTGTGCTACGCGCCAACGAAGCCGAAGCAGTGAAGACGCTGTTCAAAAACAATTTTAAGTGCAATTTCCTCTACGAGGACACCGCCAAGTTGTTCCTCAAAAAACTCAAGGGCGTCACGGATCCCGAGACGAAGCGCAAGATCATCGGTAACACCTTCATTGATGTGTTTCAAAAAGCCACCCGCAAGGTCGGCAAAGCCAAATTCCTTGCACAAGGCACGCTGTATCCGGATGTCATCGAGTCCGTTCCCATCGCTGGCAACCCGGCCGCTTTGATCAAGAGCCACCACAATGTAGGCGGCCTGCCCAAGGATATGAAGTTCAAGCTCGTCGAACCTCTACGCTGCCTATTCAAAGATGAAGTCCGCGCACTGGGAACGGCTTTGGGCCTACCCAAGGAAGTCGTCTGGCGTCAACCCTTCCCCGGCCCCGGTCTGGCCGTCCGCCTGCTGGGCGACCTCACCGAAAGCCGTTTAGAAATTCTCCGTAACGCGGATCGCATCGTGGTGGAGTCCATGAAAGACAGCGGCTGGTACTATAAAGTCTGGCAAAGTTTTGCCGTGTTACTCCCAGTGAAGAGCGTTGGCGTAATGGGCGATGAACGCACCTACGAGTACACCATCGCCGTGCGCATTGTGGAGAGCAAGGACGGCATGACTGCCGACTGGGTCAAGCTGCCGCCCGCCCTGTTGGAAACCATCTCCAGCCGCATTATCAACGAAGTCGACGGCGTTAACCGCGTCGTCTACGACATTACCAGCAAACCTCCCGGCACAATCGAGTGGGAGTAAGGTTCTAAGCCATTTCTTCAACAATGGATTGCTGTTGAGACCGCCGACTCGAATGGTGTAACCGGCCTTTTCGGCCGAGATCTTATTGAGGAAATCAGGCCGGTGCCCCCTGAAATTTGAGAGGGATTATCCGGCGGGATCGGATTCTGAAGAGGTTTCCAAATCAGATTCTGAGTTTTCCTTATCGACTGATGCTGTTGCTTCCGTTTCGGCTGACTGCGAATCGGAAACAGTTTCATCCGGGCTCGCATCGGGGGCTTTGGGTTCAGCGGAGGGCTCGGGTTTTTTCTTGGGTTTCTTAGCCGTCTCGATGATGCCGTTGGAGAATTCTAGGACGTGACCCTGGTGGATGAGCCAGTGGAGGTCGGAGGTGAGTTGCTTTTGTTCCTCGGTTTGTTCCGGGGCCGGGACGGGTTCCTCGCTTTCCTTCGGCTCCACATGCTCCATGCCGCCGAGGTGTTCCAGGATCTGGCGGCGCGTGCATTCTTCGGTGCCGTCGATGAACTGCATGATTTTCTTCACGCCTTCACTGACCGGCTCGGTTTCGACATCAAGGAAATTGGGACGCGCCACCGAGACGTGCGTCACCTTTTTGTCTTTCTTGAAAAACTGTAGCCCCATCCGGGAAAACTGTTTGCTCAAGTGCGTGGACAGCTGCATCGGGAAATGCTTCTGCTTGTGCCATTGATCCTTGAGAAATTCGGCGAGCGTGCGCGGATTGGCCATGGCCTTGGCGTTTTCGCCGGAGACCTCGCACACCTCAACCTCTTCCACGGCATCGTTTAGGTGTTGTTCCCGGAAATGCGCCTCCACCTCATCGCGTTTGGCAAAGGCCTGCTCGGCCTCAGCCTTGCGGGTGACATATTCAGTCTTCCACTTGGCCTGTTCCAGCCACGCGTTGATGGCCTCCTCCTCCTTCACGATACGGATGCGGCTTTTGAATTTCTCAAACGGCATCCGCGCCAGGCGCTCGGCATGGAAGGACACCAACCGGTTCTGGTAATCGTGATGATTCGGCGCGCCGAGGTATTCATCGGTCACACCGCACTGAGCCACGAAGGTGAAGTTACCCTTGGGCCCTTCAGTCTCCGTCTTGCGCGTTTCGTAAAATTCATCGAAGTGCTTGCCCAAGGTGTGCCGCACGGCCTGATCCTCGTTGAGCCACGCAGTGCCATCGAGCTTGCAGGCAAACAGGCGCTGGGTCACTTCGCCGCCGGGCTTTTTCTGCACGCGCAACCGGATGGTGTAACGCGCCGGGCGCTCGAGCACGAGCAGCGCAATTTGAAAGAGCGGATAGGAACGGCCGGTGAGCTTGATCTCCTTGGCGATGGATTCCACGCCATCGGCGTCCGGCACAAAATCCACCTTCAGATCCAACTGCGGCGCCTGTGGGCGTTTAAATTTTCCACCACGCGAATCGCGGCCCCGCTTGTCCCGCGCCCCCCGGCGATCGTCATCACGTGGTCCGCGTTGATCGCGCCCGCCTTTGCCCTGTGGTCGTCGATCACCGCGAGGTCGCCGGTCATCCCGGCCTCGGCCACGGTCATCCCGATCGCGTCGCGGGCCCTTGCGACCGCCACCGCGTTGTGGCCTGTCTTCGCCTGAGTGATTAGCATACTTGTTCTTCCCCACATCGTCCTGCGCCCAGTCGGGCAGGAACTGCAGGTCTAACGACAATTCGTTGTCGGGTTGATCACTCATAGACGGCACTTGGGTTGCAAGTGGGGTTCACGCAATGTGCGTTGTTTACGACGGGAAAGCAAGCGTGTGCTGTGGCATTTTTGTCTGTTAACAACCGGCACACTTCATCCGCTTGCACCAAATGCTTCCCCTCGGCTAACTTGAGCCGTGCCCCAAAACGAGTTTGTTCACCTGCATGTCCACACCGAGTTTTCAATGCTCGATGGTGCCTGCCGTCTGGACAAGCTAGTAGACCGTGCGGTGGAAATGAACTTTCCAGCGCTGGCCATCACCGATCACGGTGTGATGCACGGCGTGGTAGATTTTTATCAAAAATCCAAACGCAGGGATCTCAAGCCGATCATCGGCTGTGAAATGTACATAGCACCCGGCAGCCGATTTGATCGTAAAGCCAACAGCCGCACGGGCAAGGACGCCTACAATCATCTTCTGTTGCTGGCCGAGAATGAAATCGGCTACCAAAACCTTGTACGTCTCACCACGGCCGCACATCTAGAGGGGTTTTATTACAAACCGCGCATCGACAAGGAGCTGCTTGAGGCACATCACGAAGGCATCATTGCCTTTAGCGGCTGTCTCGCTAGCGAGATTCCCCAAGCGATCATACGGGATGACCTCGATAAGGCCCGCGCCGCGCTCGACTGGTTCAAGCAGCTCTTCGGCAAGGAACGATTTTTTCTCGAACTACAAAACCATGGCCTCAACGAACAGGCCAAGGTCAATGCCCAACTGATTCCGTGGGCCAATGAATTTGACCTCAATCTCGTCGCCACCAACGATGTACATTATATCGAGCGCGATCATTCCCACGCGCACGACGCGCTGATCTGTATTGGCACCCAAACCCACCTCAGCGATCCGAATCGCATGAATTATGCGCCGGAACAATTTTACCTCCGCAGCGCCGATGAAATGGCTGCGCTCTTTGCCGAGGTCCCCGAGGCCGTGCGCAACACCGTGGCCATCGCCGAGCAATGCAACGTAGAGATCGAGCTGGGTAAACTTCATTATCCAGTGTTTGAACCGCCCGAAGGTTTCACCGGCGAAGGGTACTTGCGGCATCTGATGACTGACGGTCTTGAGAAACGCTACGGCATCGAGGCGAAGGACAAGGATGGCGCATACGAGATTCGTTCCATCCGCGATGCTTCCACCCTGCCCACGCTGCAGGTCACCGACAATACGGACAAGACCGACCCCAAAGACCCCGCAGTAGCCGCCGCGCTGCAGGATGTGCTCGATCGCATTGAGGTGGAGATGGGCGTGATCAAGAAGACCGGCTTCGTCGATTACTTCCTGATTGTTGGCGACTTTGTCCAGCACGGCCGCAAACAGGGCATTGCCTGTGTGGCCCGTGGTTCGGCAGCCGGTTCGCTGGTCACCTATCTGCTGGAAATTTCCAATGTCGACCCGCTGCGCTACGGTCTGCTGTTCGAACGTTTTCTAAATCCCGAACGCGTTAACCCTCCCGACATCGACATCGATTTTGCCGATGACCAACGTCAGACGGTCATCGAATATTGTCGGGAAAAATATGGGCGCGATTGTGTTGCCCAGACCATCACCTTCGGTACGATGGGCTCGAAGTCCGTCATCCGCGATGTCGGCCGCGTCATGGGCCTCAGCTACGGTGAGGTGGATCGACTGGCCAAGATGATCCCGGATGAACTGAAGATCACGCTGGAAAAATCGCTCGAACAATCCACCGAACTCAAACAGGCCTACGATAACGAGGAAGTCACACGCGAGCTGATTGATACCGCGTTTGTGCTGGAGGATCTCACACGCAATTCCTCCATCCACGCCGCGGCAGTGGTGATCGGCGCCGAGCCGTTGGTTAATGTGCTCCCGCTTAAGGCCGACGCCGACGGCGTCATCACCACCCAGTACCCCATGAACCCGGTGGGCGATCTGGGCTTGTTGAAGATGGATTTTCTCGGCTTGAAAACGCTGACGGTCATCCGCAACTCCTGCGAAATGATCCAGGCCACCAAGGGCGAGACCATCGATGTGGATCTTCTCCCACTCGATGATCAGAAGACTTACGATCTACTCAACGAAGGCCGCACCGTCGGGGTGTTCCAGCTGGAATCCGGCGGCATGCGCAATCTGTGTCGCGAATTCCAGCTCGCCTCCGTGGAGCACATCACCGCGCTGGTGGCGCTCTATCGGCCGGGCCCGATGGATCTCATCCCGGATTTCATCAAGCGCCGCCACGGCAAGGTGGAAATCAAATACGAGCATCCGTTACTCGAAGAGATTTCCGAAGAAACCTACGGCATTCTCATTTATCAAGAGCAGGTAATGCAGGCCACGCAGTTGCTGGCTGGTTACTCGCTCGGTAGTGCGGATTTGCTACGGCGCGCCATGGGCAAAAAGAAGCTCGAGGAAATGGCCAAACAGCGGAAGAGCTTTGTGGCCGGCTGCAAGGAAACCAACAGCATCCCCGAAGCTCAGGCCAATAAGATTTTCGATTTGCTGGAGAAATTCGCTGGCTATGGATTCAACAAATCACACGCCGCCGCCTATGCCGTGGTGGCCTATCAAACGGCCTATCTCAAG